>CAYODK010000235.1:0-8152 GCA_964402695.1 uncultured Verrucomicrobiota bacterium | reverse complement strand
GTGGTGGTGCTGATGTTGCGCCCGGCCATCATCAGGTTCGGAACGTTGCGCGAGTAGAGGCTGCGGAACGGGAAGTAGCAGGGCTTGGTGATCGCCGTGTTCTTGTAGGTGGAGATGTAGCTGACGGCGGTCTCGGAGTGGAGGTCGATGCCCCAGTCGGTCGTCGCGATCGCATCCTCGAAGTAGACGCCGCTGACGAGGTCGTTCTGGGTCAGGATGTGATCGCCGAGCAGCCGGCGCGACTCGCGCTTCCCGGCGACGTAGGGCACCCACGCGAACGCGAGGTTCGTGTTCGCGGCCTTCTGCTTCGCGTTCCAGAAGTTGCCGTAGATGGCGCGGAGCAGGTGGTCGCGGATCGCCTCGGCGTCGGCGATGGTGTCGAGCGACATCCCGTACTCCCAGTTCCACTCGCCGCCGGTGTCGGCGCGCGTGCCGGCGACCGCCATCGCCCACGGCACCGCCGGGAAGGTCGACGGGGCGGAGGCGGTGCGGGTCTTCCACATCAGCGAGTTGCCCATCGTCCGCGCGTCGGCGACGGCGGGCGCCAGCGACTCGCCGAATTCGGCGGCCGACTCGCGGCCCATGCGGTAGTCGGCCCCCGCCCAGTAGCCGACCCACGCGTCGCCGGTGCAATCGATGAACAGCGGGGCGGTCAGCCGGCGGCGCCCGCCGTGGGTCGCGTGGCGCACGTCGACGTGCGTGATGCGGCCGGACGCATTCGTTCCGGCGCCGTAGGCCCGCCACGGCATCAGCAGCTCGAGGTTCGGCTCGGCCTGGAGGACGGCCAGCCGCGTCGCGTCGCGCGCGACCGTGCCGTCGCCGCGGTTGGACAGATCCGTCGTGTCGATCTCCTCGACGATCGGGTGCCGCGTCTGGCCGCGCGTCGCGACGCGGATCTCCTGGCTCGCGTTGCCGCCGGGGACGGGGCGGTCCTGCACGAGCGCCACGTGGATGCCCGCCCGCGCCGCCGCGAGCGCCGCGCAGCAGCCGGCCATGCCGCCGCCGACGACGACGCAGTCGAACGACTGCGTCATCTCCGGCGCCGCGGACTCGCCGAGCGCCGCGGCCCGCCACGCCGCCAGCGCCGCCCCGCTGTCCGGCGGCGGAGCGTCGGAGCCCCGGACGAACGCGACCGCATCGCAACGGCCGTCGAAACCGGTCAGGTCGCGCAGCGCAAGCGTCGCGGTCGCGCCGGCGACCGTCACCGTGCCGCCGTCCTGCCAGTGCCACGCGCCGCCCGTCTCGCCGAAGACCGGCGCGAGATCGACACCGTCGAACGCAACGCGGAAGCGGCCCGGCGCGGCGGCGTTGCTGAAGGCCGGCACCCAGTTGCGCGTGCGGACCCAGACGCGGTAGCCGCCGGCTTCAGGGAAGGTGACGGTCGTCACCGCGTCCGCCACCGGCGCGCCGAGTCCATGCGCGAGGAGGAACGGCGAGCCCATGACCTCGACGAACTGCGTGTCGAGCGACCATCCGCCGTGCGCGGCGAAGGACTCCGCCTCGACCAGAACGGCGGTCTGGGATCGGACGGGCGGGGCCAGGGCGAGGAGGGCAAGGAGAGGAAGTAGGAAACTCCAAACTCCAAGGAAGCGGGAAGGAGGCAAGAAAGAAAGGAGAAAGGCGGGACGGCGGTGCCGGACCGGCGAATTCGATCGACCGTTCTTATCCATCACTCTCACGTCGCATACCCTCGAGCATCCCGAGCCACCCGCGCCGCCTGCCGGCACGGCCGTGACAGTATACACCGGCGGGACGGCGGTACTAAACAAAGAAAACAAACCCCCGGCGCGACCGGACGGTTTCTCCGCCGATCCTCCGTCCGGCCCGCGAGGCCGCGGGCCCTCCCGGTCCATCGCTTGCCAAGGTCCGGGAGGGGCAGCGTGCGTCCGCCGTAGCCCCCGGCGAAGGCGGAGCCCCGATGCCCGATCGTTGGGTCTCTACGGCCGCACGGTGAACGTGTACCGGCCGGAACCGACCTTGAACGCGATCCGGTCGCCCGCGGACGGGGCCTCGGGGACAGGGGCCTCGACGTTCGCCGCGCCGGGCTTCGCGGGGAGGACGACCGTCGCGGACGTGTTGACCGGCACCTCGACCTCGAACACGAGGACGCCGCCCTTCCGCCGCCACTGGCTGCGGATCGGGCCGTAGGGCGAGTCGTGCTCCGCCTTCACCCAGTCGAGACCTTCAACGGGATCGGGGCGGATGACGAACTCCTTGAACGCGACCGCCGCGGGCGCCACGCGCTCGGCGACGGGCGAAACCGAAGGCGCCAGCCGGATGCCGCCGAGCGTCTGGTACATCCACGCCGAGAAGTCGCCGAACATGATATGGTTGCGCGATGCGCCATCGCCCCAGTCTTCCCAGAGCGTCGTCGCCCCACGGCGGATCCACGCGCCGAACGAGGGTTTCTCGTCCTTCGCCAGCATCGCGAACGCCAGGTCGCTGCGGCCCGCGTCGCTGAGCGCGCGGAAGACATACTTCGACCCGAGGATCCCGAAGTCCGGGAAGCCGCCTGCCGCCTGCACGGCCTCGACCAGCTTCGCCTCGGTCGCGGCGCGCTCGGCCGCGGGCACGAGGCCCTGGTGCAGCGCGCAGCCCTGCGCGGTCTGGCTGCCGATGGACCACACGCCCCCGCCCTTGTAGATCTGCTTCGCGTACGCGTCGCGGATCGACGCGGCGAGAGCGGAGTACTTCGCCGCATCGTCCTTCCGCCCCAGCACCTCCGCGGCTCGCGCGACGATCTGCGCGTCGAGGAAGTAGTAGCCCGTCGACGTCACCTCGACCGGCGTCTTCGCCTTGACCGGGATCCAGTCGCCGAGGCCGTGCGAGACGATGCCGTCCTTCGCGCGCGACGTCATGTAGTCGACGTAGCGGCGCATCGGCTCGTAGGCCGCCTCGAGCGTGCGCGCGTCGCCCTGGTAGCAGTAGAGCATCCACGGGATGATCACCAGCGCGCTGTCCCACGCCGGCCCGTTGCCCCACGTGTAGCCCCAGCCGCTGGTCGGGATGATCGCCGCGACGTTCCCGTCCGGCCGCTGCTCGTCGATGATGTCGCCGATCCACTTCGCGTAGGCCGCCGTGTTCTGGAAGTTGTACATCGCCAGTTCCGACGCCAGCGACGCGTCGCCGGTCCATCCGTTCTTCTCGCGGTGGGGACAATCCGTCGGGTACCCGTCGACGAAGTTGCCGCGGTAGGCCCACAGCGTCGCCTCCTGGAGCCGGTTGAGCAACTCGTGGCTGCACTCGAAGCGGCCGGCGTCCGGAAAGTCGGTGTGGACGACGCACGCGACGAGGTCGGCGGCCGTGGGCGCGCGCGCGAGGCCGGAGATCTCGACGTACTGGAAGCCGTTGTAGGTGAAGCGGGGCTCGTAGACCTGCTCCGCGCTGCCGTCGCAGACGAAACGGTCGACCTGGAACCAGCCGCCGGGCAGCACGAGGAACGAGGTCGGATAGCGGAAGTGCGCCTCCGTCCCCTCGAGGCTGAGGGTGCCGTCGGGCTTCAGTTTCTCGGCGTAGCGGATCGTCACGACGTCGCCCGCCTTCTGCCCCTTGATCGCCAGCCGGACCCACCCGGCCATGTTCTGCCCGAAATCGACGGTCCATGCGCCGGGCCGCACCTCGCGCACCGCAACGGGCTTGATCGTGCGCGCGACGACGGCGGGCGGCATCGCCGCGGCGGCGAGACGGCCGGCGGGGCCGGGCACGACCTCGACCGGCAGCGGCGCCTTCGCGAGGTCCGGCGCCCCGGGCGGCGTCTTTCCGATCACCTCGCCCTCGCGGATGCAGTCGAAGCCGATGGGGCTCGCAACCTGCTTCCACGAACCGTCGGTGACGACCGTCTCGCGCGTGCCGTCACGGTAGACGAGCTCGAGCTGCGCGATCGCGCGCGGGAAGTCGCGCCACGGCGCGTTGTCGAAGTTCCACACCGCCACGCTTCGCACGTCGTACCATCCGTGGCCGAGCAGCACGCTCAGCCGGTGCGCGCCGGGGCGCATGCTCGCCGTCAGGTCGTAGGTCGAGTAGAGCACCCGCTTGTCGAAGCGCGTCGGCGGGGGGTCGAGCACCTTGGTCCCGATGCGCACGCCGTTGAGGCTCGCCTCGTAGAAGCCGACGCCGGTGATGTGGAGCGTCGCCTCCGCGACCGGCTTGGAGATCTCGAAGGACGTCTCGAACGCGGGGGACGCGGTCTCGATCCGCCGCTCGATCCGGCCCCAGGGCGCGCAGTCCGCCGGGCCCGCGACCGCCGCGGCCTTCCAGTCGACGCCGGCCGCGACATCGACGGCCTCCTTCCAGTCCTTCGGCGCCTTCGCGGTGGAGGTCCAGCTTCCGTCGGTCACGACGACGGCGCCGCCGGGGAGGTTCAGCATCGCGAGAAGGCCGGTCGGACCGGGCTTCTCGTTGGTCACCTGCACGGCGACCAGGTTGCGGCCGGGCCGGATGAACCTCGTGACGTCGATGAAGCGGATCCAGCGCCAGTCGTTCAGGTGGCCCCATGTCTTCGCGGCGAGCTGGCCGTTGATGTAGACCTCGTGCTGGTCGTCCGCCGTGATCGCCAGCATCGCCGGGCCGGCGCCGGCGGCGTGCGCGACCTCGAACGTCTTCCGGAACCAGCGTTTCCCGGCGGCGGCCTTGTCGAGGCCCTCCGCGTCGCCGGTCCAGATCCACTGCGCGCCGGCGAGATCGGCCTGCGGACGCGTCGCGGCGTTGGCGCCGATCCACTTCGCCTGCCAGTCCGACGGCTTCACGACGCCCATGATCCAGCGCGCCGGGGCGCTCCACGCCGACGGCGCGTCGGGCGCGCCCGCCTCCCACGCGCGGACCTTCCAGTGGCAGCGCTGCGAGGTCGCCAGCGGCTTGCCCGCGTAGGCGACGTTGAGCGACCGATCCGACGCGACGCGGCCGCTGTCCCACAGGTCGCCCTCGTCCCTTGCAAGCTTCTCTGCCGTCGACGCGACGATCACCTGGTACGCGCCCTGCCGGAGGTTCTTCGCGTCCGCCTTCGCCGCGGCCAGCTTCCAGCTCAGCCGCGGGGCCGGCGTATCCAGCCCGACGGGATCGGAGAGGTATTCCGCCGTCAGCCCGCCCGGCGCCGCCAGCAGCGACGCCGCCGCGAATCCCGCCGATACGCACGCCATGCACATCCCCGCCGCCACGAGCGTCATCTTCATCGGCATCCCCTCCGTCCGCCAAATCTCACGTCACGAGGGTGGCATCATGATTGGTTTCACGGCGTGAGACAATTGGTTTCACGATGCGGTAGCCCCGATGCAAGACCGGCGACTGTCCGATTCAACACGAAGACGCCACGAAAATCCTCTACGCCATGGTGGACTTCCATGATGAATGCAGATTCCGCGTAGCCAAGAGGCGCCGGAAGCCATCCGAATTGGCGCGCTGGCTTCCTTCCCGCGACAGGCGTGGGCGCGACAGCGGACCTACTTGAACACCACCTCCACGTCATCGAAATCGAACTGACCCGGATAACGTCCGCCGGTGATCTGAACATTGGCGGCGACCGCGTTGTCGGGGACCTTTCCATCCGCCTTGATCGTCCGCCACGACCGCGCCCTTTCCCTGTAATCGATGAAGGTCATTTCGATTCGATCCCCATCCTTGTTGTAGAAGCTGACCATGAGGGCCGGATGACTTGAACTCTTGACCTCGGCCGCCCTGAACTTGGCGGATACTGTCACCGATTTCGCACGGGGCGGGACGACGATATCCTGTCGGAAGCACTGATAGCCCACTTCACCATCCGCCCTTACTCCGCTCGCGGAGCGCATGAACTTGTTGCCCTCCTCCTCCGCGACCTGTAAGCCTCCCTTCATGTCATTCCAACCGACCGGCTTGCCCCCCGCTACAACACTGAAATCCCCGTTCTGAACTACATTGATGCCATGCATCGCCCTGGCCGTCCCTGCCTTCTCGCCGGACAACCGCGCTGGTTCCGGCCCCCCCGAGGGTCGTGGAACGCCCTGCCCCGCCGTCGGCACGACCGGGTCGAGCGGCAGGATGTTGCCCTTCTCGTCCAGCAGCGCCCCCGGGTCCCGCCCACCCGCCGCGATGCCCTTGCCGGGGGTGCCGTCGGCCGGCATCCACGGCAGCCGGGGCTGCTTCGTCCACATTACGGCAGCCTCGGCATGGGATACACAATCCGTCATTCTGAAGAGTGAGGCTGAAGGGCGCGATTCGAGAGGTGTGGCTCTCTGCGCCTCGGTCGCGAGATGGCTCGCCAAGTTTGTTGAGAGCAGGCTGCGTACGCATTCGATGCGGACACGATCCGGATCCCGTTTCGAGACCCCGAACGTGGCGGTGGGCCCGTCAGCCCACGCGATGCAGTCCTCCAGTCTCAGCAACTGGCTGTCGCCCGCAACCGTGATCACCCAAGGCTCCCGCACCCGGAATGTGCAGTGGCGAAGTTGCACATGGGATTCATAACCGAAGATCCGGCTGGAAAGGACGGTGTTGAAGCATCGGATCGTGCCCCGAGTAGTCCAGAGCATCACGTCCGAATCGATGACGAGCAGTTCCCTCTCGGTCGAGTCGGGGGCGAAGGACACCGAAACCCCGTGACCCTTTCGGATTACGCAACCGCCCGACTTGACCGTGATCCTGCCCTCCGTGTCGGGCTCGAACTCGAGGATCACATTGGCGCACGTGATCGGAGCTTCGGGATACGCTCCCGGCGCGAAACGAAGCACCGTGCCGGGCTTGATCCGTGTCAACGCCTCGGCGAAACTCAGGCAACCCCCGCCTCCCTCCGGGCTGCACCGGACGACATCCCCCTTCCGTGCCCGCGCTTCGATCACCCGCTTCGTGAAGTCGTCGAGGCCTGCCCCCACCCCGCCGCGCGCGCCGACTCCGGCCTGCGCCAACGTGACGGCGGCGGGGACGGGCGGCGGCGCCGGCGACGCCGGGGACGGCTTCGGCGCCACTGCGGGCGGCACGGGGTCGAGCGGCAGGATGTTGCCCTTCTCGTCCAGCAGCGCCCCCGGATCCCGCCCACCCGCCGCGATGCCCTTGCCGGGGGAGACGGGAAGCAGTGCGTAGTCAGCACTGTCTCCGCTTGAGAACCTCTTCACAATCGCATCGTTGGTCGAACATTGGATCAGTCGAAGCCTACGCTCATCGCCGGATTCGTGGATGAGAATTGTCCGCTTCAACTTCTTCACGTCGCGGTATCCAATCCGGGGCGACAGCTGGCAGCGCAGACAACCGACCTCGGCCGTCACATCGTTATCGTCAGGATGGAGATACAACGCGAAGACCGGCTTCCTCGGCGACCAGGCAAGGCAATCCTCCAATTGAACACTTCGCGCCCTGGCATTCACTCCAAGTTGTGCACCGTAGGATGACTCGGAGAACGTGCAATGACGGAAGTGAACTTCCGCATGGTTCGCAATCAAAGCTGTGAAGACCAAGGAATTGTACGCGAACAGACTCGAATGATCCTGGGCTTTGAGAAGTCCAATCTTGGAGTCGACGATCGTCAGTGCCCCGCGTTTGGAAACAGGCTTGAACTCGACGTTGGTAATCCACCGGCCCGAGTGCGCATCGCGGATGACGCAATCATCCGCCTCAACCACGAGGTTGTTGAAGACACGTCCCTTCGTCTCAATCACGATGCGCGATGTCGTGATCGGAGTCGTGGAGTAGTCGCCTTGTTCCAATTGAAGGACCATCCCGGGTTTCAGGATCTTCACGACCTCAGCGTAGCTGCGAAGCCCATTTCCACCCCCCGGACTGCAGCGGATCACCTCGCCGGTGTGCTCCCGGGCGGCGATCACGCGTCTGGCGAAATCGTCGATCTTCGGCGCCGTCGCACTGGCCACCGCAACTGCCGGAGCCGTGCCCTTCTGCGCCGCTTCGAGCGCGGGGCGGAGGGCCGCGACGAGGGCGGCGGCGGACGTCGCGTGCTGCGTGTCCCCGTAGGCCGCGGCGTAGGCGTCGAGTTGCCGGAGGACCGACGCCGCCTGGGCCGCGGTCACCTTGCCGGGCGCGAGGCGCTGCGCGACTGCCGCCGGGTCGAGCCCTTCCGCCGGCAGGCCGGCCGACTGCAACACCTGGGCGAACGCCGCATGCGCGGCCGCCTCGCGCCCGCCGGCCCGGTCCGCCTCGGTCTTCGCCAGCAACGCCGTCGCCAGTTCGCCGG
>CAYODK010000234.1:0-8185 GCA_964402695.1 uncultured Verrucomicrobiota bacterium | reverse complement strand
GCCGCCTCTCCCACCGCGCGACCGCGCGGGTTCCGGTTCGCCCTCAACGCCGCGACGATCCGGGGCCAGAAGCTCGCCCTTCCCGATCAGCTTCGAGCCGCCGCGGCGGCCGGTTACGACGGCTACGAGCCGTGGACCTCCGACCTGCTCGCCTTCCGCGACGGCGGCGGCTCGCTCAAGGATCTCGGCCGGGAGTGCGCCGATCGCGGCCTGCGCATCGTCAGCGCCATCGGCTTCGCCAAGTGGATCGTCGACGACGACGCCGAGCGCGCGAAGGGCGTCGAGCAGCTCAGGCGCGAGATGGAGGCCCTCGCCGAACTCGGCGGCACCCACATCGCCGCCCCGCCCTCCGGGGCGACGAAGCCGGATGTGAAACTCGACCTCGACCGCGCCGCCGAGCGCTACCGCGCCATCCTCGAAATCGGCCGTGGAATCGGCGTCATCCCGCAGATCGAAACCTGGGGCGCCTCGGCCAATCTCAGCCGCCTCTCCGAGGCCGCCTACGTTGCCGCCGCCGCCGGCCACCCCGACGCCTGCGTTCTGGCCGACGCCTACCACATGTACAAGGGCGGCAGCGTGCCGGCCTCCCTGCGCCTCTTCTCCCCGCGCGCCCTCCACTGCTTCCACATGAACGACTACCCGGCCCAGCCGCCACGGGAGACCATCAAGGACTCCGACCGCGTCTGGCCGGGCGACGGCATCTCGCCGCTGGGCGAGATCCTCGGCGCGCTCTCCGCGGGCGGCGGCAGCCTCTGGCTCTCGCTCGAGGTCTTCAACGCCGAGTACTGGAAGCTCCCGCCCGACGAGGCCTGCCGCACCGGGCTGGCGAAGATGAAGGCGGTCGTGGCAGCCATGGGCTGAGATTCGCAGGTTCAGAGGTTAGCAGGTTCAGAGGTTCCGCGTTGGTTGTTGGATGTTGGTTGTTGGTTGTTGGATGTTGGTTGTTGGTTGTTGGATGTTGGATGTTGGTTGTTGGATGTTGGATGTTGGTTGTTGACTCCCCCGTTCGATGTTCGATGTTGGATGTTCGGTGTTCGATGTTCGATGCTTGCCCTCCGAAGCCCTGGCGGAGGAGGGTTCGGTGTTCGCATGCGCTTTCTGCTTTACAACATCCGGTACGGGACGGGCGGCACGCCGGGGCGCGGGCCGTTCCAGTTCTTCCGCCGCACGCACGGCAACCTCGGCGCCATCATCGAGTTCATCCGCTCGGTGAACCCCGATGTCGCGGGGCTGGTGGAGGTCGACGCCGGGTCCTACCGCTCACGACGGCTGAACCAGGCGAAGCTGATCGCCGATGCGCTCGGGCACTACCACGCGTACCGGTCGAAGTACGGCGCGACGTCGGTCGCGCACCGCATTCCCGTCATGCGCCAGCAGGGCAACGCCTTCATCGTGCGCGACTCGGCGAGCGACACCAGGTTCCACTACTTCACCAAGGGGGTGAAGAAGCTCGTGATCGAGCTGGAGCTGAAGGAGGTCGTGATCTTCCTCGTCCACCTGGCGCTGGGCGGACGGGTCCGGTCGCACCAGCTGCACGACCTCTACGCCCTGGTCAAGGCCGCGCACAAGCCGGTGATCGTCGCAGGCGACTTCAACACGCTGTGGGGCGAGCACGAGATCCGGCTCTTCCTCGCCGCGTGCGGCCTGGCGACCGCCGACCCTCGGAACCACCCCTCGTTCCCGAGCTGGAAGCCGAAGCGCCACCTGGACTTCATCCTTCACGGCCCCGGCATCACGATCGACCGGTTCGAGATCCCGAAGCTGCAGCTCTCCGACCACCTGCCGCTCGTCTGCGATTTCCACGTCGGATGAGCGCGACCTCCCCGAGTTCCGCCGCGCCGGCGGGCGCGCGCATGCTGTCGCTCGCGGCCGGCGCCGTCTCGCTGCTCGACGCGGAGGCCGCGGGCGGACTCCGCCGGTTCCTCCGGGCCTGCCGCACCTCCGACGGCGGGTTCCGCGGACGCACCGCGGAGGCCGATCTCTACTACACATCCTTCGGCCTGGCCCTGGCGCGACTCTTCGGCGAGCCGCCGGATCCCCGCGAGGCGGCGTGGCTCCGCGGATTCGGCGACGGCGCCGGACTGGACCTCGTCCACTTCGCATCGCTCGTCCGGAGCCTCGCGCTCGCCGACGCGCTGCCCGACCCCGCGCCCTGGCGCGCGGGCCTGGCCGGCTTCCGCCGGCCGGACGGATCGTGGGCCGCCATGCGCGGTGGCCCGGCGGGCGGCCCCTACGCCGCGTTCCTGGCGCTTCTCGCCCGCGAGGATCTCGGCGACGCGGACGACCCGGGCGGAACGGCCCGGTCCGTCCTGGCCTGCGAGGCATCCGGCGGAGGCTTCGGCGGCGCCCCGGGCGCGCCGGCGACGACGTCCGTCACCGCGGCGGCGATGGTCGTGCTCACCGCCGGCGGCCTGGCGGCGCCCCCCTCCGCCCTCGAATGGCTGCTCGCGCGGCGCGACTCGCGCGGCGGCTGGCGCGGCGGCGAGGACGCGCCCGCGCCGGACCTTCTATCGACCGCGGTCGCACTCGCGGCGCTCCGCCTCGCGGGCCGGACGGCGCCCGATCCGGTCGAACCGGATGTCGAATTCATCGAGCGTCATGCACGCGACGACGGCGGGTTCGCGGGCCATCCGGCGGATCCTGTCGCCGACGTCGAATACACGTGGTACGCGCTGCTGGCGCTCGGCGCGATCTTCGCCGCGTGACCGGCGGGGGTGCGGGGACCGGCGGCCGGGGCACCCCGATGCCCGCTCGCCCTCCCTGCGACGGGTCCGATTCTCGGGGACGGATGCCGGCCTCCGGCCGCCGGGCATTGGATGTTGACTTCGTTCGCCTTCCGCCGTATTCCACGCGCATCGGTGTCGCTCCCTGACCTCGTGGGGGCCGGGGGAACGGGCCGGGAACTGTCCGGAGGGAGGGCTGGGGCATGCTGGGTCTGGCGGATCCGTGGGTGTTGATCGCGTATCTCCTTTGCATCCTGAGCGCCCTGCTCTGCGTGGGTTGGGGCGTGTACTACTGGAACCGCGAGCCGACGGACCAGGAGCCGGAGGAGGAAGTCCGGCACTGGGCGGCGGAAGAGGACAAGGTCGAACAGGAACTCTGATCCCCGGAGGCGCGCCATGTCCATCTGGATGATCACCTTCGTCATCGTGTATTTCTTCGCGGTCGGCTACCTCGGCTACCGCGGCTACCGGGCGACCCAGACCGCCGCCGACTACCTCGTCGCCGGGCGCAAGACGCACCCGTACGTCATGGCGATGTCCTACGGATCGACGTTCATCAGCACGTCGGCGATCGTCGGCTTCGGCGGGGCGGCGGGCGTGTTCGGCATGGGCCTGCTGTGGCTCACGGTGCTGAACATCTTCGCGGGCATCTTCATCGCCTTCGTCGTGTTCGGCGGCCGCACCCGCGCGCTCGGGCTCCGTCTCGACGCGCACACGTTCCCCGAGCTGATCGGCCGCCGCTTCCAGTCGCGCTTCCTG
Source organism: uncultured Verrucomicrobiota bacterium (assembly GCA_964402695.1). GTDB lineage: Bacteria > Verrucomicrobiota > Kiritimatiellia > PWTM01 > PWTM01 > VGWF01. The sequence goes on along the minus strand of CAYODK010000234.1, from coordinate 4,703 downwards.
CAGGGCGCGTCGGCGGCGCTGATCTTCGCCTTCATGCCCCTGTACGCCTCCGCGGTCCTGATCGGCGCGGCGAAGTACCTCGCGCAGCAGCTCGCGGTGCCGTACGACGTTGCGCTGTTCGTGTTCGCCGCGATCATCGCCCTCTACGTCATCATGGGCGGCATCAAGGGCGTCATGTACACCGACGCGCTGCAGGGCACGATCATGCTCTTCGGCATGACGGCCCTCCTGGTCCTCACCTACTCGAAGCTCGGCGGCGTGACGGCGGCGCACCAGGCGCTGACCGACCTCGCCGCCCAGGTCCCGGAGAAGCTCGCGAAGGGCGGCCACGTCGGCTGGACCGCCATGCCGAAGCTGGGGTCCCCGCTGTGGTGGACGCTGGTGAGCACCATCGTGATGGGCGTCGGCATCGGGGTGCTGGCGCAGCCCCAGCTCGCGGTGCGCTACATGACCGTCAAGTCGCAGAAGGAGCTCAACCGCGGCGTGCCGGTCGGCGGCGTGTTCATCCTGATGATGACGGGCGTCGCCTTCACGGTCGGCGCGCTGACGAACGTGCATTTCTTCCGGACCGCCGGCAAGGTCTCGATCGCGGCCGCGGCGGGCGACGTCGAGGCGATCATCCCGATGTACCTGCAGCAGGCGATGCCGGCCTGGTTCGGCGTGCTGTTCATGCTGACGCTGCTCTCCGCCGCGATGAGCACCCTGAGCGGCCAGTTCCATGTCATGGGAACCTCGCTGGGCCGCGACCTGGCCGAGCAGTCCCCGCGGCTCCGGAACAGCAAGGGCGGCGGCATGCTGGTGACGCGCATCGGCGTGCTGGTCGGCATCCTCGTCAGCGTCTACCTGAGCTACTGGCTCGAAAAGGCGTTCGGAAAGACCGGCACGGAGATCGTCGCGCGCGGCACGGCGATCTTCTTCGGCCTGTGCGCGTGCGCCTTCCTGCCGCTGTATGCCGGCGCCCTCTGGTCGCGGGCGATCACAAAGGCGGGCGCGATCGCCGGGTTCCTCGCGGGCGCAGGATCGAGCCTCTTCTGGCTCGTGTTCGTCCACGAGAAGGAATCGACCGCGCTGCTGCTGTGCAACAAGCTCTTCGGCGTGCGGTCGCTGGGCATCGCGATGGTCGACGGCAAGGAGGTCTTCCTCCGCGCCGGCAAGATCATCTGGGCCTTCGTCGACCCCCTGTTCATCGGCCTTCCGATCGCGATCGTCGTGACGATCGCGGTGTCGCTCGTGACGCGGAAGTTCAGCGAGGATCACCTGAAGCGCTGCCGGCTCGGCCGCGCGGCGTAGAACCTCAGCGCAGCCGCCCGGTGGCGCGCTGGAGTTCGAACTGGGCCGTGTTGTGGGCGGCCAGCCTCCCCAGGTACTCCATGCGGAGACGGGTGAGGTCCTCTTGGGCGACGACGGCCTCCATGACGGCGCCCACGCCGAATTCCCGCCGGGCCAGCGTGTCCTGGACCAGCGCTTCCGCGGAAGCCAGGGCCCTCTGGGTGAACTGGATCTGGTCCGCCAGCGACCGGACCGACTCGTGCGCCGCGATCACCTGCTGGCCGATGTCATCGCGCGCCGACTGAAGCCGGATCCCCGCGGTCCGCTGCATCGATTCCGCGGTTCGGACCCGGGCGCCGTCGAAGATTCCCCCCGGCCCCAGGCGCCAACGCAGGCCCAGGGCATAGTCGGCCGTGGAGTCGGGACCGTCCCACGATTCGCCGGGACCGCCCCCGAGTCCGCCGAGGTACGCCGAGGCCCCCAGCGTCGGGATCCACGGCCCCTGCCGGCGCCCGCGCGCTTCGGTCTCGGCCGCCGCCTGCTCGGCCTCGAAACGGCGAAGCTCGGGACGACCGTCCATGGCCTCCTCCATCAGGACATCCAGGTCCGGCAGGGAATCCGCCAGCAACAGGGGGGCCAGCTCCCCCGGTTCGGCCACAAGAACCTGCTCGGACGGCAGCCGGAGAACGCGCGCCAGTCGCGCCCGGGCCAGGACCTCCTGCTCGCCAGCGCGCCGAAGCAGCACCCGGCATTGCTCGACCCTGACCTCCGCGCGAAGCCGATCCCCCTTGAACGCGAGCCCCGCCTCGACGGCGCGGCCGACCTGGCCGGCGTAGTCCTCCGCGAGGCGCAACGCGTCGGCCGCCGCAGCCCCGGCCGCCCGGCTGCGGGCCAGGTCGAAGTACGCCGCGGCCGCCGAGAACACCGAATCCTGGTTGTCGGACTCGGCCTGCGCCTCGGCCGCCCTGAGCCGCTGCCGCGCGGCGAGGGAGGCATAGTGGGCACCCGCAACGTCCAGTTCGAGAACCACGGACGCGCCCATCGTGTAGGACTGCTTGTCCACATCGATGATGCCGCCCCCCACCTCCTGCGCGGCGCCCTCATGCCGCCTGTATCCGATGCCGGGCTCGATCCAGGGCAGGTACTTCATCCGGGCCTCGGCGAACCGGGCCCGAGCCTCGGACACCCGCTCCCGAGCCAGCTCGACCTCCGTGCTCTGCGCACCCGCCAGCCGGAGCGCCGTGGCCAGATCGATGGGCTCCCCGGTCGAGGACGCCGATCCGGCGCGGGAGGCGTGCAAGCCGGCGAAGACCAGCGCAGCGAGGACTGCGGCACCGCGGATACTCGCGCTCACTTGCCCTCCACCAGCCGGACCGGCGCGCCGTCCGCCAACGGAATCTTGCCGGCCAGGATGACGCTCTCCGGACCGCTCAGCCCGGACAGGATCTCGACATGGACCCCGTCGTTGAACCCGGCAGTGACCGCGATCTTGCGCGCCCGGCCGGATTCGGCCACCCAGACGGACGTGCCGGACTTCTCGACGATCAGTCCCTCGACCGGGATTCGCAACACGCCGCGATGCGTCTCCACGCCGATCCGGGCCGTCACATACATGCCGGGCCGGAGCGCCAGATCCGCATTGGGGACGTCGGCCTCCACCAGCATTGTCCGCGTGGATTCATCCAGCACGTGACTGAACCGGCTGACATGCGCGTCGAACGCGCGCCCGGCGAGCCCCTCCGCGGTGAAGCGGACGACCTGTCCCGTCCGGATGAGCGAGGCCTCGACCTCGGGCACGCCCATCCGCACCCGGACCGTGTTGAAGTCGGCCAGGGTCACGATCGCCGCGGTCGGCGTCGCCCCGGCCGAGACCGCGGACGGGATGAAGGCGCCCGGATCCGCGAACCGCGCGGTGATGATGCCGTCGAACGGCGCGACGATCCGGGTGTACCGCTGGAGCGTCTCCGCGCGTTGCAGCTCCGCGCCCGCGGTCAGGATCCGGGCCTCGGCATCGTCCACGGACTGCGGCGTGATCAGATCCGGAGACCGTGCCCGCGCGTCCCGCATCCGTTTCGCGTGGACCTCGGCAACCTCCTTCTCGGCCCTGAACTTCGCCAGGTCCGCGAGCAGCTCCGGGGCCTCGATCTCGGCGATGACCTGCCCCGTTTTCACGGGATCGCCACGATCCACGGAAATGGCGGCCAGGTGGCCGGCAACCTTGGCGCAGAGCGTCGCCTGGCGGTTGGGGGCGACACTGCCCGGGAGTATCACCTGGCGGCTGACATCCCCCCGCGCGGGCTGGACGGCCCGCACCTCGACCGGATCGCCGGCCCGGGAATGCGTGGCGGCCAGCAGGGCCCATCCGCAGATCCAACCTCGTGTTCTCGTCATGTCCAGTCTCCCCGGGTCAGGCGCCCGCCTGCGGCGCATAGTGCTCGCTCTCCGGATCCGTCGGGTCGAGCGAACCGGACCGGCGTCCCGCCCTCGCGCTCAGGGCGCCGAACACCGCCGGAAGCACGAGGAGGGTCGCGAGGGTTGCGAGACACAATCCCCCGACGACGGCCCGTCCCAAGGGCGCGGATTGCGCCCCCCCCTCGCCCAGGCCCAACGCCATCGGCATCATCCCCGCGATCATGGCCAGGCTCGTCATGAGGACGGGGCGCAAGCGGCTCCGCGCACCCTCCACCGCCGCATCGACCGCCTCCCGTCCCTCCCGGCGGAACCGCTCGGAGAACGTCATCAGCAGGATCGCGTTGGCCACGGCGACCCCCACCGACATGATGGCGCCCATGGCGGACTGGATGTTGAGCGTCGTGTGCGTCAGGTGCAGCGCAAGCACCACGCCGAGGACGGCGGCCGGAAGCGTGAACAGCACGGCCAGCGTCAGACGGAACGACTGGAAGTTGGCCGCAAGGAGCAGCGCGATCACAAGGACGGACACGAGCAGTCCCCGCTGGAATCCCACCAGCAGGTCCTTCATCGGCACCGACTGCCCCCTCAGGGTCACCGAGGTCTTGGGCGGCGGCGCCCCCGCCGTCGCAATCGCGGCCTCGACATCCCTCACGACCCGGCCCAGGTCCGCCCCGTGGATGTTGGCCGTCAGGCTGACGACCCGGGCCATGTTGTAGCGCTCGTACTGGCCGACCGTCGTGCCGGGGGTCACCGTCGCGAGATTGCGCAGGAGGACCGACCGGCCGGGCCCGGCGGAGACAGGGATGTTCCGGACGTCCTCCAGATCGCTCATCCGGGCCTGGGGGATCTGAACCTGCAGGCTGTAGCTCACCCCCGAGTTGGGATCGGCCCAGTAGTTGGGCACGGTGAATCGGCTCGACGTCGTCGCCGCAACCAGCGAGCGGGTCACGTCCCCCACCCGCACGCCCATCAGACCTGCACGCTCCCGGTTGACGTTCACATCGACCGCCGGGAAGTCCAGG
>CAYODK010000233.1:0-8191 GCA_964402695.1 uncultured Verrucomicrobiota bacterium | reverse complement strand
GATGGCGCGCATCGCCGGACACGAGGCGGCAGGGGCGGACCGGTGGGTGCTGGACCGGCCTCTCGACCTGAAGGCGGCGCACTACGCGCTGAACGAGGAGACCTTCAACCGCGGCATGGTGGTCCGCGGCTGCCGGACGACCCCCTTGGGGAAGGCGGCGACCGTCCGGTTGCGGTGCCCCGTCCAGTTCCGGAATTGCCGGTTGGACAACATCCATTTCTTCATCTACTCCGGCCAGGACCGTCCCCGGCCGCGGGACGTGGTGTTTGAAGACACCCACATCTGGGACCGTCAGACGCTCAATGTCGACAATGCATGGGACGTCACCTTCAGGCGATGCACGCTGGACAGGACGATTCTGGAACTCGACAACGTGCCCGACGCACGCATCGAAGACGTGCAATGGGTCAACTCGACGCAAGACATCGTGCGCCTGGAGAACCACTCGACGCTTCGCATCTCGGGACGCACGACGCGGAACGGCCAGCCGTCGCTCACCGAGTGGATCCGGGCGTCGAACTCGACCGTCCGTTTCGAAGGCATGACCGATAGCCCGGGAGGAGCCATTTCCCATGAATAGACCTGCGACGGTCAGGGATGGCACGTGACAGACGCCAGAGGACCGAAGCCCATGAATCCCACCCCCTGCCCTCTCGCCGCCCTGCTGCTCGCGCCGTGCGGACGGACGATCACGGCGAACGCGACGGCGAACTGCGGGACGATGATCAAGTCGGTGGGGGCGTGAGGCCCGTGGCCTCGTCGGGCTGCGAAAGGGGAGGCGGATGAGACGGAACGCCATGTCGGGAGTGCTGCCGGGAATGATCGTTGCGCTTGCGGCCGTCGCCTGCGGGTCCGCCCGGGGCGCGCCGCCGGCGGTGCCGCCGGATCTGACGCGCAGCAACACGGTCGACCGGTCGCTGACCTACAACCTCGGGCCGACCGGCCTGCGCGGGTGGATCCACACGCGGGCGGCGAACAACCTGGACGCCCAGCAGGGACGGACGACCGAGGCCAGCCGGCAGATCCTCGTCACGCACGTCGGCGCGGGGTCGCCGGCGGACGGCGTGCTGGCGGTCGACGACGTGATCCTCGGGGTGGACGGCCGGCCGTTCGAGGGCGACGCGCGTAAGGCGCTCGGCCGCGCCATCACGGAGGCGGAGAAGACGGAGAACCGCGGCGTGCTGCGCCTCCTCCGCTGGCGTGCGTCCGGCGGGGCGGGGACGGCGGCAACCGTCGAGATCCGGCTCAAGCCGCTCGGCGCCTACAGCGCCACCGCGCCTTACGATTGTCCGAAGTCGAGGGCGATCCTCGACGCCGCCTGCCGCGTGCTGGAGACGGAACCGCTGCGGGACGACCTGTGGGGGGCGGTCAGTTGTCTGGCCCTGATGGCCGCGGGCCGGCCGGAGTACCTGCCCCGCGTGAAGGACTTCGCCCACCGGATGGGCCCGCGGAAGCTTCAGGAGGGGAAGCGGCTCGGCGGCGGAGCGTGGGAGCTGGGCTACCTCGGCCTGTTCCTCGGCGAGTACCACCTGCTGACGGGCGACCGCGACGTGCTGCCGGCACTCCGCGAGTGCACGCTGGCGCTGGCGCGGGGGCAGAGCCTGTACGGAACCTTCGGCCACGGCATGTCGGAACTCACGGCGGACGGGAAGCTGCACGGCTCCATCCCGCCCTACGGCCCGGTCAACACGGCGGGGCTGATCGCCAATCTCGCGATCGTCGTCGGGAAGCGCTGCGGCGTGGCCGACCCCGAGGTGGATGCCGCGATCGGCCGGGCCTGCCGCTTTTTCGGCTACTACGTCGACAAGGGCTCGATCCCGTACGGCGAGCACCTGCCCTGGCCGAGCCACGAGAGCAACGGCAAGAACGCGATGTCGGCGGTGCTGTTCGCGCTCCAGGGCGGGCAGGACGCGGCGGCGCGCTACTTCGCGAAGATGGCGACGGCCGCCTACGCCAACCGCGAGTACGGTCACACCGGCCAGGGCTTCAGTTACCTGTGGGGCGCTCCCGGGGCGCACGTCGGCGGGCCGGCCGCACTGGCCGCGTTCTTCCGCGAGGCGGTGTGGCATCTCGACCTCACGCGGCGGTGCGACGGCTCGTTCGTGTACGACGGCGGCGAGCAGTACGGCCCGGGCAGGACCGACGACAACACCTACTACGGGAAGAGCGGCTACTACGGCCTGAGCCCGACCGCCTGCCATGTCCTGACGTATGCGCTGCCGCTGCGGAAGCTGCTCATCACGGGGCGCGATGCCGCCCCGGCGCTCCGGTTCGACGCGAAGGATGTGGCCGAGGCCGTCGCCTCCGGCCGTTTCGACGTCGATTGCCGGACGATGTCCGTTCCTCAACTCGCCGCGGCGCTCGGCGACTGGTCGCCCGTCGCGCGCAGCTGGGCTGCCGCCGAACTGGCCCGCCGGCCCGAGGCCGCCGCCATGGTGCCGCGCCTGATCGAACTGGCCGAAGGCCGCGATGCGCGCGTCCGGCAGGGTGCGTGCGAGGCGCTCGGGTACCTCAAGGATCCGCAGGCGCTTCCGGTGCTGCTGCGCCTGCTGGAGCACCGCGACCGCTGGCTGCGGGTCAAGGCGGCGGGGGCGATCAAGGCCATGGGCGATGCCGCGGCGCCGGCGCTGCCGGACATGCTCCGGGCCGTGGTGCGGATCGCGGACCCGCCGGACCCGGTCGCGTGGGAGGATCCGGTCCAGCTCGCCCAGGGCGAACTCGCCGCGTGCCTGTTCGGCGGCCCGCTGCGCAGGCACGTCGAGACGGTCGACGTGAAGCTGCTCCACCCGGCGATCCGCGCGATCCTGCGCAATCCCGACGGCATGGCCCGCGCGACGCTTCGGGGCTTCCTCGAGAACCGGCTGTCGCCCGCGGACGTGCAGGCGCTGGGGCCGGATCTCCTGGAGGCCGTGCGGACGCGGTGCCCGGCGGACACGATGTTCGGCAACGAGGTCCGCATGGGCGCGTTCAAGGCGCTGGTGAAGCATCGCTTCCTCGAGGGCATCGACGCGGGGGTCGGTTTCGCGCGGACGCAGGGCGGGCACGGCAGCGAGTGGCGGACCGGCGAGATCATGGCGGAACTCGTCCGCTACGGCACGGCGGCGCGCGGCGCGGTGCCGGCGCTGCGCGAGCTGATCGACGCCCTGAATGCGCAGTGCCGTCGGAACGAGTTCCCCTCCGGCGAACTGAACGAGCGGCGCGTCACGGCCGTTGCGGAGGCGATCCGCGCGATCGAGGCTGCCACCGGGCAGCCCGAGCTGCGAAGCCTCACCGGAGCGGTGCCCGCCGCACCGGCACCGGGGCCGGCGCCCGCGCCCGCGGGTCGTGCGGCGGGGAAGGGGCCGGTGAAGGCGTTCGTGCTTGCGGGGCAGTCGAACATGGAGGGGCAGGCGGTCGTCGACCTGGCCGGGAAGGACTACAACGGGGGGCGCGGCACGCTGGCGGAGCTGATGAAGGACCCGGCGAAGCTGCCGATGCTGCGCCACCTGCGGGATGCCGCCGGCGCGTGGGTCGTGCGCGACGACGTGTGGGTGCGCTACCAGCGCGAGAACCGGCCGCTGCTGGCGGGGCCGCTCGGGGTGGGCTACGCGGTCTACGGCGGCACGCACCACTTCGGGCCCGAACTGCAGTTCGGCCACGTCATCGGCGATGCGATGTCGAACCAGGTGCTCCTGATCAAGACGGCGTGGGGCGGGAAGAGCCTGTACCGGGATTTCCGGCCGCCGTCGTCCGGCGGAGCGGTCGGTCCGTACTACACGATGATGATCGCGCAGGCCCGCGAGGCCATGGACAACCTGAAGCGCGAGTTTCCCGGGTACGACGGCGCAGGCGTGGAACTCGCGGGATTCGTCTGGTACCACGGATGGAACGACGGCTGCGAGCCGAAGACGGCGGTGCCGGAGTACGAGACGAACCTCGTGAACCTGATCCGCGACGTGCGGCGGGAGTTCAAGGCGCCGCGGCTTCCGGTCGTGATCGGCGAGCTGACGGGGCCGTGGGTGGAGGCGCCCGGTTCGTGGGATGTGCTGCGCAAGGCCCAGTCGGCCGCCGCGGCGCGGCCGGAGTTCGCCGGGACCGTGACGTTCGTCGAGACGCACGACTTCGTCCGGAAGCCGGAGGAATCGCCGAATCCCGGGCATGGGCATCACGAGTTCGGCAACGCGGAAACGTATTTCCTTGTCGGTGACGCGCTGGGGAAGGGGATGAAGCGGCTGCTGGGGCTGCGGTAGGCTGGCTCGTGGCGGGCTGCGGGGTCCGTCGGGATCAAGCCTGATCGCGGGTCCTGATTTCCGGCCCACCGGGACAAGCCCGGTGGGACCGTGGGACAAGCCTGGTGGGACCGCGGGACAAGCCCGGTGGGACCGCGGGACAAGCCCGGTGGGACCGTGGGACAAGCCCGGTGGGACCGGGAAGCGAACGGCCCGTCACCCGGCCCGGTGGGGCACGGGGGACGGGCCGCACATCGCGGAGTCCGCCTACCGCTGGACGCGCGCGTTGCCCTTCCAGATGCTCCAGATCTGGTCCTCGTCGGCCGGCTGGGCGTAGTCGGTCAGCATCGTGGTGGCCAGCGCGCCGCTGGCCCAGCCGAACTGGATCCACTTCTCCGGTTCCCAGCCCTTGAGGATCGCGTAGAGCATGCCGCCGACGAAGCCGTCGCCGCCGCCGATGCGGTCCAGCACGCCGATGTCGCGCGGCTCGACCACGTACCAGTCCTTGCCGGCGGCCATGATGGCGCCCCACAGGTGATGGTTCGCGCTGACGACCTCGCGCAGGGTGGTGCCGTAGGTGGAGGCGTTGGGGTAGGCCTTCTTCACGCGCTTGATCATTTCCTTGAAGGCCGCGATCTTGGCCTTGAGCCCCTTGCCGCCCTCCTCGGGGCCCTTGACGCCGAGGCAGAGCTGGAAGTCCTCCTCGTTGCCGACGAGGATGTCCGCCACGCTGGCGATCTCGGCGAAGATGGCGGACAGTTCCTTCTCGCGGCCCTTCCAGAAGGTGGCGCGGTAGTTGAGGTCGAAGGCGATCTTGGTGCCGTGCTTCTTCGCGGCGCGGGCGAGCTCGAGGCAGAACTGGCTCGTCTCGGGCGACAGCGCGCCGATCAGGCCGGAGAGGTGGACGATCTGCACGCCTTCCTTCCCGAAGATGCGGTCGAGGTCGAAGTCCTTCACGTTCAGCGTGCGGCCGATCTCGCCGGCGCGGTCGTTCCAGACGCGCGGCCCGCGCGAGCCGCAGCCGCTGTCGGCGATGTTGAACTGGTGGCGGTAGCCCCAGGGCCCGCCCTGCGGAACCTCGGGGCCCTCGAAGTCCATGCGCCGGGCGCGGAGGTTGTCCTTGATCATGTGGGCGATCGGGCTGCCCTTGACGAAGGTCGTCAGGATCTTGACCGGCAGGCCGAGGTAGGAGGCGACGCTCGCGACGTTCGACTCGGCGCTTGTGACCTGCATGACGAACGTGCCGCCGCACTGGACCGGCTGGCCGAACGGCGGCGTGAGGCGGACGCCCATGCTGGTGGGCACGACGAGCGAGTACTTGCAGTTCTTCTTCAGTTCAATCTTCATGTGACGTTCCCCGGTTGAGGCGGACATGATGCACAATCCGGCCCCGAATGACAATTGCGGGCAGGCTCCGGCCCCTGCCGGGCCGGGGGCTGCGGCCGGATCAGGCCCGGGCGCGCACGATGGCGGCGGCCGCCGCCGCGTCGATGTCGCCGTCCTCCCCGAACGCATCGCCGCGCTCGCGGAACCGGGCCTCGACCAGGCGGGCGGATTCGGCGGCATCGATGCCGTAGTCCTTCAGCCGCACGGGCATGCCGATGGACCGGAAGAACTCCTCCGTTCTCGCGATGGCATCCTCCGCCGTGTCGACACCCCAGACCCGGCGGCCGTACTGCTCGAGCTTCGCGCGCTTGGCGGCGAGCTTGTGCCGCCAGACGCCGGGCATCACGATCGCCAGGGTCTCCGCGTGGTCGAGTCCGTGGAATGCCGTCAGCTCGTGGCCGATCATGTGGGTCGACCAGTCCTGCGGGACGCCGCAGCCGACGAGCGTGTTGAGCGCCAGCGTCGCGCTCCACATGAAGGAGGCGCGGGCGTCGTAGTCCGCCGGCTCGGCCAGGGTCCGGGGCGCGACCTCGACGAGCGTCTGCAGGATGCCCTCGGCGATCCGGTCCTGCAGCGGCGCGGCGGCCGGGCGCGTCATGTACTGCTCCATCACGTGCGCGAAGGCGTCGACGATGCCGTTGCGAACCTGCTTCGCCGGGAGCGTGAACGTCGCCTCGGGATCGAGCACCGAGAAGACGGGGAAGACGTGGGCCGAGGTGAAGTGCAGCTTCTCGCGCGTCTCCGCCCGCGAGATCACGGAGTTCCCGTTCGCCTCGGACCCGGTCGCGGGCAGCGTGAGCACCGTGCCCAGGGGCAGGGCGGCCTTCACGACCTCGCCGTGGGTGCGGAGGATCTCCCACGGGTCGGGTCCGTCGAAGACCGCCGCCGCGGCGATGTACTTCGCGGCGTCGAGCACCGAACCCCCGCCGGCGGCGACCAGGAAGCGGACGCCCTCCGCGCGCACGAGACCGACCGCCTTCATGCAGGTCGCATGCTGCGGGTTGGCCTCGATGCCGCCGAACTCGACGACGCGGCGCCCGCCGAGGGCCTTCCGGACCTGGTCGTACACGCCGTTGCGGCGGATCGAACCGCCGCCGTAGAGCAGCAGCACCGGCGCCCCGTCCGGCACGCGCCCGGCGATCCCGGTGATCGTGCCGCGGCCGAAGAGGATCTCGGTCGGATTGCGATAGACGAAGTTGTCCATGGCGTCGGGCCCTTTCGATTGGGCGGCGAAGATACCCGGCGGCGTGCCTGATTTCACGCCCGATCTTCGACCCGACCCGTGGCGGCACTGGCGCCTGCGCGGCGGCCGTGGCATCATGCGCGGACGTTCCGGCCGCCCCGGCGCGTCGGGGGATGCGCGGCGGTCCGGAGGGAGGATGCGGATGAAGTCGATGCGGATCGTGGGGGCGTGGATCGCGGCGGTCGTGCTGGCCGCCGGCGCCGCGCAGGCGCTGACGCTGAACGGCATGTTCACCGAGGGCGCCGTGCTGCAGCAGGGCGTTCCGGTGCCGGTGTGGGGGACCGCCGAGCCGGGCGAGGAGGTCACGGTGTCCTTTGCCGGCCAGACGCGGCGTGCCACGGCCGGCGAGGACGGTCGCTGGGCGGTCCGCCTCTCCTCCCTGAAAGCCTCGGCCGAGCCCCGGACGCTCGTGGTGACCGGGAAGGCGCCGGAGTCGATGCTCGAGATCGCCGGCGTGCTCGTCGGCGAGGTCTGGATCTGCAGCGGCCAGTCCAACATGCAGTGGACGCTGGGCGCTTCGGAGGGCGGCACCAACGCCGCGATGGAGGCGAAGGATCCGCTTCTGCGGCTCTACAAGGTCCCGATGACCAAGGCCGACGCCCCGCAGTGCGCCGTGACGAGCCAGTGGACCTCCTGCGAGTTCACCAACTCGATCGGCTTCAGCGGCGTTGCGTTCTTCTTCGGCCGCGAGATGCGCGCCCTGCGGGGCGTTCCGGTCGGCCTGGTCCAGACCGCGTGGGGTGGCACGCCGGCGGAGTCGTGGACCCCGCGGCCGATCCTCGAGGGGCACGCCGACCTCAAGGTCATTCTCGACGAGCACGCGAAGGCCGTCGCGGAGTTCTCACAACCGAAGGCCGATGAGAACTACGCGAAGGCCCTCGTCGCATGGAGCAATGCGATGGCGAAGGCGAAGGCGGAGAACCGCGACCTGCCCCAGCGGCCGCGCCGGGCCGAGCCGCCGGCGGATTCGCCGAAGCGCCCGTGCTGCCTCTACAACGCGATGATCCACCCGCTCGTTCCGTACGCCATCCGCGGCGCCATCTGGTACCAGGGCGAGTCGAACTCCGGCCGCGCGAAGCAGTACGAAACCCTCTTCCCCGTGATGATCGGCAGCTGGCGGCAGGCCTGGGGCCAGGGCGATTTTCCCTTCCTGTTCGTTCAGATCGCCCCGCACAACGGCATGGTGCCCGAGATCCGCGAGGCCCAGCTCGTGTCGTGGATGAAGACGCCGAAGACCGCCATGGCCGTCATCACCGACGTTGGCGAGGAGAAGGACATCCATCCGAAGAAGAAGGAGCCGGTCGGCAAGCGCCTCGCGCTGGCCGCGCAGGCCGTCGCGCACGGCGAGGACGTC
>CAYODK010000232.1:0-8231 GCA_964402695.1 uncultured Verrucomicrobiota bacterium | reverse complement strand
TCCGCGCGCGTGCGACGTTTCTTCGCACCCTCGGTCGGGGCCGCCTGCAGCTGGCCGATCCGGTCCATCTTCGCGACGCGGGCTTCCCGCCAGCGCTCGTAGAGCGCCCGGCCGTGGCGGCCCAGCCACTGCGCGACGGCATAGGGGCTGATGCGGAAGAAGAAGACGAGTCCCGCCGCAAGACCCGTGGAGGCGACGATCAGGGCGCCCGACTCGCCCAGGTAGGGCGCCAGCAGGCGGCGGCCCAGCGTGTCGCCCACCACGCCCCCGCAGCTTCCGACGTTGAGCCGCTGCGCCCAGATCGTCCACCACAGGGGCCGCAACTCGATGAGAACGGTCATCGAGACGATCATGAGCACGAGCCACAGCACGCGCGGGCCCACCCGCCCGACACGCTGGAAGAGGACGTAGCCCGTCCACACGAGGAGGCCGAGCGGGAACACGTAGGCGGTGACGCCGAGCCCCATGAAGAGGACGAAGGCCGTCCAGGCGCCCGCGAGCCCGATCAGGTTCGCCGCGGGACGGTTGGGCGGATCCTTGAGGATCGGGATGTCGCCCGGGGCGTACGAGAACATGCTCAGCAGGAGCATCAGGCACAGCGCGAGAAGCACGATGCCCCCGAACTCGCGCCACCCCGTACCGCCCGTTTCCTTCTTGACCGCCATGCTTTGCGCCCGCCCCGGGGCGCACGCCGCCCGCGCACGCCCCCGCCGCACCGGAATCCCCCGGCCCGACGGCGCACGATCCGCCCCCGGGCACGGTCACCCGAACCGACGAAGACTACTCGACCAAGTCGACCAGGCGGCGGACATCGGGCCCCGGCTGCGGGGACGCCGGCCGGGCCTCGCCCGCGCCTTCGCCACTGCCGCCCCCGCTGCCGCTCCCACCGCCGCCATCCCCGCCGCCGGAACCGCCATCCTGCCGCGCCGGGGGAGGACCGGACCTCATACCGCCTCCGCCACCTCCCCGGCCATCCCGGCCGCCCCGACGACGCCGCGGCCCCCGGCCGTCACCCCGGCCATCGCCACGACCGTCACCCCGGCCGTCGCCGCGGCCGTCGCCGCGGCCCTCGGAGAAGCCGTCACCGTCGCCGCCCATCTCCATGGCCTTGCGGAAGGTGCCGGCCCGCAGGGTCTGCGCACCCGCCGCGGCCGCGTCCCTCTCCATCTGGGCGTCGCCGCAGACCACCGTCACACGTCCCTTGCGGGCGGCCTGCTTCGCCAGGTCCAGGATGCGGCCGCGCCGGTCCGCGGCATCGTCGGCGTAGTAGACCGTCACGCCCTGGAACTCGTCGCCATCCGCCGCCTTGTGAAGCGCCTCGCCCTCGTAGACCACCGTCACGCGGACCTTCTCCTTCTCCGCGAACCGGCCCAGCCGGTAGAGAAGCCCGATCATGTCCCGAGGCGAGGGACGGTGCCCGGAACGAAGGTTGAGCACGCCGACGCCGTCGAGAATGAACACGGGGGCCCCGGCCTCCGGATCGGAGGCGAACCACCCGCTGATCTTGTCCAGCAGACCCATGAATGCTCCCGTTGACCGCCATCTTCCGCCACGCCATGCGGCGCGGCGCGCCCGGGGCGCGGTTCGTTCCGCTCCCCGCCGCCGGACGGCCGGCCCACGGGGCCGCCGATTCCAGCCGGCGCGCAATTCACCCGCAGCCTAGACGATGCGAAGCCTGCAATCAAGCACGGCGTCGGAGTTCGCCACGCGCCGGGGCGGAGGAGGCCGCCCCCCCCCGAACGGGGCCGGGCCGGCGATGCGGCCGCTCCGGTCGGCGGCTCTTTTTCCTGTACGGGCCGCCGGTCGTTCTGGTACGACGAGTCCCGCACGGACCCGCACGGCCGCGCAGGGGCGATCCAGGGGACGCCGGAGGAGACAGCCGATGAAGCGCAAGGTACTGATCGTGGGGATGGCAGCCTGCCTGGCGGGACTGCTGGTGCCGGTGGTCAATCTCATCACCGGGGTGCCCGTGAAGCCCGCCTACGCGGCCCTGCCGGCGGACACGCCCGAGGCGGCGCGCGCCCGCGACATCCTCGGCGCCAAGTGCCTGATGTGCCACTGCGAAGACCCGGCGCTCCCCTTCTACGCGAAGATGCCCGTGGCTTCGGCCCTGATCGGCGCCCACATCCGCGATGGGACGGCCGTCTCCGATCTCGAGAAGCTCGTCGCCGCCGGGGGGCGCCAGGAGATCCCGCTGGCGAAGCTGGAGCAGTCGATCACCCTCGGCACGATGCCCATCCTCCCCTTCATGCTGGCCCACTGGGACGGCGCCCTGACCGCGGCGGAGAAGTCCGACCTGCTCGCGTGGATCCGCAAGGTCCGCGGCGAAGCCTTCAGCTCCGGCCTGGCGGCGCCCTCCTTCGCCGCCCACGTCGTCCAGCCCCTGCCCGCGCAGTGGCCGACGCCGCTCGCCGGGAAGAAGGTCGCGCTGGGCGACCGGCTCTACAACGACAAGCGCCTGTCCGGCGACGACACCGTCTCCTGCGCCAGCTGCCATGACCTCGCCAAGGGCGGCACCGACCAGCTCAAGTTCTCCGTCGGCGTGCGCAAGCAGGTCGGCGGGATCAACGCCCCGACGGTGTTCAACGCGGCCTACAACTTCGTGCAGTTCTGGGACGGGCGCGCCAAGGACCTCGCCGACCAGGCCGGCGGACCGCCGCTGAACCCGATCGAGATGGACTCCAACTGGCCGCAGATCACCGGCAAGCTCGCGAAGGACGCCGACCTGACCGCCGCCTACAAGGAGGTCTACGGCACCGACGCGTGGACCGCCGCCAACATCCAGGACGCCATCGCCGAGTTCGAGAAGACGCTGCTGACGCCGGGCAGCGGCCTTGATCTGTACCTGATGGGCGACCAGGCCGCCCTGACCGCCGACGAGGCCGCGGGGCACGACCTGTTCCTGCGCCACAGCTGCGCGACCTGCCACGCGGGCGAGTCCCTGGGCGGACAGTCGTTCGAGAAGCCCGTCGACGCCACCGCCTTCTACAAGGCCCTCGGGCGCGCCCCGGTCAAGGACGACTACGGCCGGTTCAACGAGACCAAGGCCGAGGCGGACCGCTTCAAGATGAAGGTCCCGAACCTGCGCAACCTCACGGTGACCTTCCCCTACCTGCACGACGGGTCGCAGAAGGACCTCGGCGACGTCGTCCGGTTGATGCACGACCACTTCGTCCCCGAACTGAACCGGCTGCCCCTGTCCGACGAGGACCAGGCGAAGATCGTCGCGCTGCTGAAGAAGACGACCGGCACCCTGCACGGCAAGCCGCTCTGAAGCCCCCGCCGCCCCGCGCCGCGACGCGGGGCCGGATACCGGAAGGGACGACGCATGGCCTCGAAGAAGGAGCGGGCCGCCGCACCGGCGGCAGCGGGGATCGGCCGTTCGACCGCCGCCCGCCGGATCGTCGATGTCGCCCGCGAAGTCCGCGACGACATCGTGCGCAAGGGCCGCAAGCCCTCGATGCGGTTTCCCGTCCGCTCGCTGGCCAACGTCCGCTACGACGCGAAGAAGGGGCATTTCGAGATCCTCGGCCGCCACGCGACACGCACCCTCTCCTACAACACCGTCAAGACCTTCGCCCAGTCGATGCGGCTGCTCGCGACGACCAAGAACGACCTTCTCGACCGCGACGACATCGCCGGCAAGCGCGAGGTCTACTACAACAGCAAGAGCTGGGGTGAATGCCGGTTCGACGAGCAGCCCGAAAGCGACACGCTCCTCGACGACATCGAGGCGATGCTCGGCATCAACCGCGAGGTCCTCGGCTACATCCCCGAGGAGCGCGGCGGCGAGGTCTGCGGCCCGCTGACGGTGATCGACCGCGACCCGGGCAGCGGAGAGCCGATCCGCATCGATTGCGCGCGCCTCGGCACCGGCGCGTGGAGCATCCCCTCGCGCGTCGAGCACCTCGCCTTTGAATCGCGCGCGAAGTTCGTGCTCGTCGTCGAGACCTCGTCGCTCTTCCAGCGTCTCGTCCACCACCGCTGGTACGAGAAGGCGAAGTGCGTGCTGATCTCGATGAGCGGCGTCCCGACCCGCGCCTGCCGCCGCTTCGTCCGCCGCCTCGCCGACGACGCGAAACTGCCGGTGCTGGCCTTCACCGACGGCGATCCCTACGGCTACTGCAACATCTACCGCACGCTCAAGGTCGGCTCGGGCCAGGCCGCGCACATCAACCGCCTCTTCTGCGTGCCGCAGGCGCACTACCTCGGCGTGACGCCGCAGGACATCATCGACTACGACCTCGAGGACGCCACCCACCCGCTCGAGGAGGCCGACATCAAGCGCGCAAAGGACGCGCTGAAGAACGACCCCTTCGTCAAGCATCACCGCGAGTGGCAGGACGCCCTCAACCAGATGCTCGCGATGGGCGTCCGCATCGAGCAGCAGGCCTTCGCCAAGCACGGCCTCAACCACGTCATGGACGTCTACCTGCCGGACAAGCTCAAGAAGGCGAAGTTCCTGCCCTGATCCAGAAAGGAGAGGGATGAGGGATGAAACCTGAAACCTGAAAGAAGCCGACCTCCGACGTCTGACCTCCGACCTCTGACCTTCGCTCTCAGCTCTTCGCTCTTCGCTCTCAGCTCTCCGTCCGCAGCGCCATTCTGCACCGCCCCGCCGCGCAGGGGGCCAGCGCGACCGGCAGCGCGTGAAGCCCCGACACCGCGCCCCGGATGCGCCCTTCCAGGCCGCGGGGGACCTGGAGCGGCGTGGTGCCCTCGACCGCCAGCACCGCGGCCCCCCGCCGGATGCGCAGCGTCGTCCCGTCGACCCGTTCAACCGCGTCCGCCGCACCGACGATCAGCGGGACGACCAGCCGGCCGTCGCCGCCGGTCATGAAGGCCTCGATCGAGGCCCCGCCCGGCGTGAGACAGAATTGGAGATCACACGGGCAGCGGCCGGCGGACGGGTCGCGCCCGCCGGGCCCGCGAAGGCGCGTCTTCACGTCAAACCGGATCTCGTCGCCGTCCGCGACCGCCGCGACGGTCGCCGCCGTGTCGTGGAGATTGGAGAAGCGCTCCCCGCCGTCGATCCACTCGATGCGGGGCGTGATGGGTTCGCCATCCTCGGCCGTGCCCGAACCCGCGACCGTAGCGAGCGCTTCGTGTTCCAGCCAGCCGATCCAGCCGCCATCCGCCACCGCCGCCCGCCACGGCCCTGCGGCCGCCAGCCACAGCCGGCGTTCCGGGAGATGCAGCAGCCGCTGCCGGGCGGCGCGCGGCCCCGCCCCCGCCACCCCCGCCATGCAGGCCATGGCGGCAAGGAAATGGCGGCGGGCGATCGCGTGCATCATCCGGACTCACCCTCCATGATTCGCGCAATCAACGACCGGACGCCCTGCTTGAACTCGGTCTCGTCCGGCCGTCGGATCCAAGGAACGTCCGGCACGCCGGAGCCTGCAGTCTCGGCGAGCGTCCGCGCGACAAGCGGCGGGAAGATGCCCCAGGATCCCGAGCGTCCACGACATGGAGGCGGCCTCCCGGTCCAGCGCGGCGAGACAAGGATCGCGCCACAGTTCGAAGTCGGCGGAGTCGTTGACGAAGAAATCGAGATCCTCGGAATACCGATGATCGTAGTAGCCGCGCGACAGGGCCGTGCCTCCGGTCAAGTAGAACGCCTGATCGAGCGGCCGGATCCGGGCGAGAACCCAGTCCTGCATGGCATACAGCCCCTGCCAGTCCCTAGTCAAGATGGCGCTTCCCGAGAATCCAGTCGCGGAAGAACTCCATGCCCTGCCGGCGCGCGCTCGAACGGATCGCCGGCGCCAGACGCGGCCACGCTTCGATGAACGAATCCCGCGGGAGGAGCCTGCGAATCTCGGAGAAGGGGGCGTATTCGATCAGCCGGATCATGGCCCCATGATACGCCGCCCGGCGGCGAAGGAAAGCGCGCCCCTTGAGGGCGGCGGTGGCCGCGACCGGGCTCAGGGTGCGGGGGGCGCGGTCTTTTTCGCCCACTCGCTGTCGGGGTAGCGCTGCTTCAGTTCGTCGAGCATCTGCGCCCGCTTGTCGGGCTGCTTCATCTGCTCGAAGGCCTGGGCGGCGCGGTAGAGGGACTCGGCGGAGACGACCGGGTGGTCGAAGAGGATCGCGACGCTCAGGAAGTAGCGCGAGGCCGTCTCCCACTGCTGGCGGGTCGCGGCGACGCAGCCGAGGCCGTAGAGGCCGCGGGCCTTCTGGTCGGCGAACTTCGCGTCGGCGGCCAGTTCGGCGGCGGCGCTGTAGCGGGCCTCGGCCTCGTCGGCCTTGCCGTCCTCCAGGTAGAGCCGGCCGAGTTCAAGCAGGGCCTCCAGCCGGGCGCGCGTGACGCCCTGGCCGGCAGCTCCCTTCTCGAAGGCCTCGACGGCCCCGGGGCGGTCCTTCAGCCCGGCGCGGGCGCGCCCCAGCAGCCAACCCCCGATCTGGTGCCAGGGCTCGTCCTTCGCATGCGCAACGAGCGTCTGGGCGGCCTCGGCGGCCGCGGTGAAGGCGCCCTGGTCGAGCCGGAGCGTGGAGAGCCATTCGAGCAGGGCTGGCGACATGTCGTCCTTGGACGGCGTGTTGAGCAGCGCCTGCAGAAGGTCGGCCGCCTCGGGCAGCTTGTCGAGCTTGTGCAGCACGCCGGCCAGGCGGTAGCGGATCTTGCGGGCGGTCTCGGGCGTCGTGTCGAGCGAAAGCGCCTTGCGAAGCTCCGCCTCGGCGGCCGCGGTCTCGCCGGCGTTTTCCATCAGCACGCTGCGCCAGTAGCGGGCGTCCGCCTCGAAGCGTGTCTGGGGAAAGCGCTTCAGCAGCGCGCCGAACGTCTCCAGGGCCTGCGGTTCGCGCTTGAGCCGGACCTCGGCGAGCCCCTTCTGGAAAAGGGCCTCCTCGGCCAGGGGCGACTGCGGATGGTCCCGCTCGACGCGGCCCCAGTCCTGGACCGCCTCGTCGAAATGGCCGTCGGCCGCGAGGGCGAACCCGGAGATGAGCAGCGCGCCGGGCACGCTCTCGTGCTTCGGATGGCGGGCGGCCAGGGTGCGGAGGACGTTCGACGCCTCGGCGCGGTCGCCGCGCTCGTGGAGCAGGCGCCCGAGACGGTACATCGAGTCCGGCGCGCGCTCGTCGGAGGCGGAGGTCTCGGCGACCATGCGGTAGTACTGGACCGCCTCGTTGGTCTTGCCGGCCCCTGCGAAGGACTCGGCCAGCAGCCAGTTGACGTCCGCGCGCAGGTCGGCGGGCGGGGGCGTCGCGGTCAGGCGGCGGATCACGTCGTCGTACTCGCGCTGCTTGAACCGGATCAGGGCGGACTCGTACGCGGCGGCGCCCGCGAGGCGGCTGCGCGGGAACCGGGCGGTCAGGTCGTCGTAGGCGAGGAGCGCGCCCTCGGTGTCGAGGACCTGGCGCCGGCTGTTGCCGGTCAGGTAGAGCCACTCATCCGCATCCTTGCCGTCCTTCGGCGCGGCGGCCGCGAGCTTGAGCGCCTCGGCGGACAGCCCGGTGTGATACCACGCCCACGCCGCCTGGAGTTTCGCCTCCGCGGCCCGGGGATGGTCCGCGTGCTCGCGCAGAAGCCGTCCGTAGGCCTCGGCCGCGGCATCGTAGGTGCCGCCCGCGTAGGCCAGGTCCCCCAGCCGGAACCAGGCCTCGGCGGCGACGTTCGACGATGACGCCTTTTCCGCCGCCGTCCGGTAGAACGCCATCACCTCGGCGGCGGGCGCGCCGGCCTTCTGCTTCATCGTGCCGAGTTCGAGGGCCGCCAGCGACGCGTAAGGCGTGTCGGCGTGGTTCGCCACGACGGCCTTGAGCTCGGCCTCCGCCTGCGCCGTCCCGTTCGTCAGCGCCGCCGCGACGCCGAGGTAGTAGCGCGCCCCGGCGAGGATCTCCGCCGGCGGGTTGGCCTTGACCAGGTCCTCCAGCAGGCGGATGCCGTCGGACGGCTGGCTCGCGGTGACGAAGAGCTCCGCCCGGCGCAACTCCGCCCGGTAGCGGTAGGGGCTCTGCGGATGCTCGCGCAGCACCCGCTTGTAGAAGAGATCGGCGGCCGCCACGTTGCCGCTGCCGCGGTAGGACTCGGCGATGCGGTAGAGCACCTGGTCCATCTTGCCGAACGAAGGCGAGTCGCGCAGCAGCGTCATGTACTCGCGGACCGCCAGGTCGTGGAGGCCGCGGGCGTAGAGGCCGTCGGCGAACTGCATCTGCTCGTCCGGTGTGACCGCGACCGCGGCGCCCGCGACGGCCAGCCAGACCGCGACCGCCACGGCGGGGCGCGGTCG
>CAYODK010000231.1:0-8266 GCA_964402695.1 uncultured Verrucomicrobiota bacterium | reverse complement strand
CGCCCGCACGACGGCGTCGGCAAGGCGGTCGACCTCCTCCTCGAGGTTGTAGAAGGCGAGGCTCGCGCGGTTGACGGCCGGCACGCCGAGGCGCCGCATGAGCGGCTGGCAGCACAGGTGCCCGGCGCGAATCGCGATGCCGTCGCCGTCGAGGAACTGGGCGAGGTCGTGCGGGTGGACGCCGTCCACGTCGAACGACACGGCCCCGCCGCGCTCCGGCGCATCGCCGAACACGCGCACCCCCGGCAGCGCGCGCAATGCGTCGACCGCGCGGCGGGTGAGGTCGCGCTCGCAGGCGGCCAGCGTCTCTCGACCGAGCCGGTTGAGGTAGTCGAACGCGGCGCCGAGGCCGATCGCGGACGAGATGTTCGGCGTCCCCGCCTCGAACTTGTGGGGGATCTCGGCCCAGGTGGACTCCTCGAGCCCGACGCGGTCGATCATCTCCCCCCCGCCGAGGAAGGGATCCATGGCCTCCAGCAGGTCGGCGCGGCCATACAGGACGCCGATGCCCGTCGGCCCGCACATCTTGTGGCCGGAGAACGCGAGGAAGTCGCAGCCGAGATCGCGGACCGAGACCGGCAGGTGCGCGACGCTCTGGGCGCCGTCGACGAGGACCAGCGCCCCGGCCTTGTGCACGGCGGCGGCGAGGTCGCGGACCGGGTTCACCGTGCCGAGCACGTTGGACATCTGCGTGACGGCGGCCAGCTTCACATCGCCGCCGGCGAGGTGCGCATGGAAGGCGTCGAGGTCGAGCGTGCCGTCCGGGAGCACCGGGACGTACCGCAGGCGGGCGCCGGTGGACTTCGCCGCAAGCTGCCAGGGAATGATGTTGCTGTGGTGCTCCATCTCGGTCAGCAGGATCGCATCGCCGGGCTTCAGGAACTTCCGCGCCCAGCCGTGGGCGACGAGGTTGATGCCCTCGGTGGTCCCGCGGGTGAAGACGATCTCGCGCGGGGATCCGGCGCCGATCCAGGCGGCGGCGGACTTGCGCACCTCCTCGTAGCGGCGCGTCGCCTCCTCGGCGAGGAAGTGGAAGGCGCGATGGACGTTCGCGTTGCAGGTGCCGTAATACTGGCAGACCGCCTGGATGACCTCGGACGGCTTCTGCATCGTCGCCGCGTTGTCGAGATAGGTCAGCGGCTTGCCGCGGACGGTCTGCTGCAGCACGGGGAAGTCGCGCCGGACGGCCCGCGGGTCGAACGACGAGCGGCGCGCGGCGGACGGGCAGATGGGGCAGCAGGCATCCATGGCGCGGAAACGATACCCCGCGGAACGGAGGATTTCCACCGGGGGCCGCGTCCGGGATCCCGGAGGCTTACGCCAGCGACTTCTTGATCTCGTCGACGCGGGCCTTGAGCGAATCGGCCTGCATCTCGACAAGCCGGTCAAGGTCCGCGAGAAGTGTCGGAGGCACCGCGGGGCGCGCCGCGCCGGCCAGTTTCGCCTTGAGGTCGTCGACCTGGTGCTGGAGGTCGGCCTTCTCGACGGCATGCTGCCCGGCGATCGATCGCAGTGCGTTCTCGGCCTTCTCCGCACGAAGGGTGGCCTCGGCCAGGGACTTCTCGGCTGCGGCCAGTCGGGCATCGCGGTCCGCCGCGGACTTCCTCAGGTCCTCGGCCGAATCGGCGATCCCGGCCGCGGAGGGGGGCAGGACGATGGTCTTCTCCTCGACAACGGGCGCGGGGGCCGCGGCCTCGACGGGCAGCATCACCGTCTTGGGCTCCGACTTGGGGGCCGGGGGGGCGGAGACCGGCTTGGAGACGGACGGCGCCGGCGCGGCGGAGGGGGACGGGGCCGGGCCCTCGGGAACCGACGAGATCGACCCGCATTCCTTGCAGCGGATCTTCTTGCCGGCGAGGCTCGCCTTGAGGCTCATCGGCCGCTTGCAACCGGCACACTCCATCGCGATGGCCCCGGCCCCCGCATCCGGGGACGGAGCGGGCGCGGCGGCGGCCGGAGGAGCGGGCGGCGTCGAAACCGGCTTGAGCGGCGCGAGAGGCTTGAGCGGCGTCTTGGGCGACGGGGATGACGCCGGGGGCTGCGACGGCGGCGCGGACGGCGCCCCCTGCAGCGGGATCATCGCGCCGCACTTCAGACACTTGAATTCCTTGAGCGTCTTCGCGAACCCCTCGCGAAGCTTGAGCGACGTCCCACACGACTGGCACTTGACGGTCACGACCATGGCGCACCCTCCGCCGCGGCAGGCGGCGTTAGAAAGAACCCGGCTTTGTACCCTGCGCACCGCCCCCGGGACAAGCCGGAAACAGCCCCGAACGCAGGAATGGCCGCACTGCCCCTTGCGGGGGAGGCCGGCCGGGTATAGCATTCCTGCAATGATCTCCCGTCGACACGTTCTGGGGTGGCTGGGGTTCGTCGCCGCGACCGCGGCGATGACGGGTCGGACAGCCGACGAACCCTCGTCCATGATCCGGAGCATATCCTACGACGCGGCGACCCAGACGCTGACCGTCGTGATGGCCAAGGACGGACGCACCTACCGGCACCTGCGCGTGCCGGAGAAAGTCTACCGCGATTTCCTGGCGTCCAAGTCGAAGGGCACGTTCTACCTGCTCCACATCAAGGGCCGCTACGAATTCAGCGCGAAGTAGTCGTCCCACCGTCCTTCCTTGCTTTGCTTGGACTTCCAGCCCCCCTTGGAACCTGGAGCCCCCCCTCGTCTGAGCCCGGAACCGGGCTTGAAACGGGGAGACGCTTCCGGCAAGATGGATTGCTATGCATTCGACGCACGAACCCGGGGGCACGGGTTGTCACGGGTGCTGCGGCGGATGCGCCGGCGGCGCCCCGGACGCGCCGCCCCCGCCGGGCAGCCCGACGGGCTGGAGCATGGTCGGCTGGTCGGCCGGGGTCTTCCTCGTTCCGATCCTGACCGCCGCGGCGGGCGCCGCGCTGACCGGTGCGGACCGGTCGATGCAGGCCGTCGGGGGCGTCGCGGGGCTGCTGGTGGGCGCGGGATTCATGGCGATCATCTTCCGGCTGGCTCGCGGGAGCGGCCGGGCTCAGGGGGACTCTCGATGAGTGCAGCGGTTGCGGAAGCCAGGGGACAGGGCCGGTTCGCACGCGGGGTTCACCCGGCGGACCAGAAGGCGTTCGCGCGCCACCTGCCGATCGAGGTCCTTCCCGCCCCGGCGCTCGTCCAGATCCCCGTCCTCCAGCACACCGGGGCCCCCTGCAAACCCGTCGTCGCCATGAAGCAGGAGGTGGCCGCCGGCACGGTTCTCGCCGACAGCGACGCCTTCATCTCCGCCCCGGTCCATGCGCCGGTCTCCGGCGCCGTGCAGAAGGAGACTGTCGCCACCCTCCCCAACGGCCGGCACGTGAAGGTGATCCCCATCAAGACGGGGCCCGAGCAGCTCTCCGCCGAGGCGTTGTGGGCGGATCTCTACGGCGGCGAATGGCCGACCGAGGGCATCGGGGCGCTCGACCCGGCGGACATCGTGAAGGCGGTCCGCGCCGCCGGCATCGTCGGCCAGGGCGGCGCCGCGTTCCCGACCCATGTCAAGCTCACGCGCAATCCGCAGAAGCCGGTCGACACGATCCTCGTCAACGGCTGCGAGTGCGAGCCCTACCTGACGGCCGACTACCGCATGATGATCGAAGCGCCCGAGCCGATGGTGGCCGGAACGCTGATCGCCGCCCGGGCCGCGGGGGCCACGCGGGCCGTCGTCGCGGTCGAGGACAACAAGCCCGAGGCGATCGCGGCGCTGCGCAAGGCGGCGGCCGGCACGATGATCCGGGTCGAGGCCATGTCGACCCAGTACCCCATGGGCGGAGAGAAGCAGACCGTGCGCGCGGCGCTCGGCCGGACGATCCCGACCGGCGGCCTGCCGCTGGACGTCGGCGTCGTCGTGATCAACGTCGCCACCGCCGCCGCCATCGCGCGGGCCGTGCTGCGCGGAAAGCCCCTCACCCACCGCGTCGTCAGCGTGACGGGCGCGGGCATCGTCAACCCGAAGAACCTGCTGGCCCCCGTCGGCGCCTCCTACGCGGACCTCATCGCCCACTGCGGCGGGCTCAAGCCCGAGGCGGCGCGCGTGATCGCGGGCGGCCCGATGATGGGCTTCTCCCTCGGCGCCTTCCAGGTGCCGGTCACGAAGGGGACGAGCGGCATCGTCGTCCTGACGGCGGAGGACGTGAAGCGGTCCGGGGAGACCTCCTGCGTCCGCTGCGGCCGCTGCGTCGACGTCTGCCCGCTGAACCTCGTCCCCTCCCGCCTCGCGCTCGCCTCGCGCCACAAGGACTGGACGCTCGCCAAGCGCTACCACCTGGCCGCCTGCATGGAATGCGGCTGCTGCGCCTACGTCTGCCCCGCCGCGATCCCGCTGGTCCAGCTGATGCGGATGGGGAAGGCGCAGATGCAGAAGGAAGTATCAAAGTAGAAAACTCCAAACTCCAAGGAAGTGAGACGTTGGAAGCGAACGAAGGAGATGAAGGCCGTACACCCGTGCCCCGGCGCGATCTGGAGGAGCGCACGGAGCGGTTCGCCCGACAGGTCCGCCTGTTCCTGTCCCGGGTTCATCTTTCGGCTCTCAACGAACCGGATGTCCGCCAGTTGGTGCGCTCCTCGGGTTCCATTGGCGCGAACTACATCGAGGCGCAGAATGCATTGGGACGGAAGGACTTCATTATGAGAATCCGAATCGCACGGAAGGAGGCCAAGGAGACAGGCTACTGGCTGCGCCTCCTGACGCTTCCGGATCAGGAGGAGGAACTGGGTGGCGAACGGGGAACCCTTGCCCGCGAGGCGACGGAGCTGACAAAGATCCTGGGCGCCATCGTGCGAAAGATGGAATGAAGATCCGGCCTTTCAACTCCCCCCTTTTCACTTTCAACTTCCTTGGAGTTTGGAGTTTCACTACTTCTCTTTGAGGCCTATGGAAACGAACCCCACCGCTCCACAACCCGTTCTCACCGTCGCCCCCGGTCCGCACATCTTCAGCGGGTCGCTGACGACGCGCAGGATGATGATCGACGTCCTGCTCGGCCTGCTGCCGCTGGTCGCGGTCGCCGTCTGGCAGTTCCGGCTCCTGGCGCTGATGCAGATCGTGATCGGCGTCGGCGCGGCCCTGGCCGCCGAATGGCTCTTCCAGCGCATGCGCGGGCGCGCGGCGACCCTGGCGGACGGCTCCGCCGCCGTCACGGGCCTGATCCTCGCCCTCTCGCTGCCCGCGACGGCGCCGTGGTACGTCGCGGCCGTCGGATCGTTCGCGGCGATCGGCCTGGCGAAGGTGGTCTTCGGCGGGCTGGGCCAGAACCTGTTCAACCCGGCGATGGTCGGCCGCGCGTTCGCCATGATCGCCTTCCCCGCCGCGATGGGCGCCTCGGCCTACGTCGCCGCGCAGTCGCCGATCGACGCGCTGACGCACGCGACCCCCCTGACCGCCCTCAAGATGGCGAACGAGGTCACGGCCCTGGGCCCGCTCTTCCTTGGCACGACGAACGGGTCGATCGGCGAGACCAGCGCGCTGGCCGCCCTCCTCGGCGGCCTCTACCTGTGCCTCCGCCGCACCGCCTCGTGGGAGATCCCGGCGGGCGCGGTCCTGGCGGTCGTCGTCGCGGCCGGCCTTCCGGCCCTCTTCCGCGACGGCACGGGCTGGTCCGTCGCGCACGACCTCTCCGCCGGCGCCTTCCTCTTCGGCGCCTTCTTCATCGCCACCGACCCGGTCTCCAGCCCCCTCACCCCGAAGGGCAAGTGGATCTTCGGCGCCGCCTTCGGCCTGATGGTCCTCCTGATCCGCCGCCTCAGCGGCTACCCCGAGGGCGTCATGTTCGCGATCCTCATCGTCAACGCCCTCGTGCCGCTGATCAACCGCATCTCCATCCCGGTCCCGGTCGGAGGCCCCGTACCGGAGAGGAAATGACGAAGCACCCAAACAGCTCTCTTCGCGGATCCCGTTTTCCCGATTGGGATTTCGCCGTTTGGAATTTGCTTCGTGCTTCGGGATTAGGATTTCGTGCTTCCCCCTCCTTGGAGTGAGTCCATGAAGAAGCAAAACTACATCGTCGATGCCTGGCTCGTGATCCTGCTCTCGCTGCTCTTCGGCGGCGGACTGGCGGGCGTCCAGGCCTCCCTGAAGCCACGGATCGACGCGAACAAGCTGGGCGACACCCTCTCCCAGATCCCCGCCCTCGTCCCCGGCTCGACGCGCGGCGAGAAGGCCGACGCGGGCGACGCGGTCGTCTACAAGGCCCTCGACGCGGTCGGCAAGACCGCCGGGTGGGTCATCCCGGCCAGCGGCCAGGGCTTCGCCGACCGGATCGAGCTCCTGATCGGGCTCGACGCGACCGGCGGCCTGATCACGGGCATCTACGTTCTCGACCAGAAGGAAACCCCCGGCCTCGGCGACAACATCACCGCGAAGGCCTGGCGCGACCAGTACGCCGGCAAGGCCACCGACAAACCCATCGTCGTCCGCAAGACCAAGCCCGAGGCCCCGAACGAGATCCAGGCCATCACCGGCGCGACGATCTCGTCGGACAGCGTCACCGCGATCGCCAACGCGGCCGTGGCGAAGTTCCGCAAGGACCTCGCCGGCGGCGGCATCCACTAGGAGAGGCGCATGAGCAACGACGGTCCCACCCCCCTGGAACGGTTCGTCCAGGGCATCATCCCCGAGAACCCCGTGCTTCGGCAGGTGCTCGGCATCTGCCCCACCCTCGCCGTGACCAACACGATGGAGGGCGCCATGACCATGACCGGCGCCGTCCTCTTCGTGCTCGTCTGCGCCAACGTGCTGACCAGCCTCATCCGCAACCTGCTCAAGCCGCACCTGCGGATCCTGGTCTTCACGATCACGATCGCCACCTTCGTGACGATCGCGGACCGGCTCCTCGCGGCCTTCATGTACGACATGAGCAAGCAGCTCGGCCCGTACATCCCGCTGATCATCGTCAACTGCATCATCATCGCCCGGTGCGAGATCTGCGCCTCGAAGCAGGGGCCGTGGACCGCCTTCACGGACGCCGTCGGCCAGTCGCTGGGCTTCGGCCTCGCGCTGGGATCGATCGCCTCGGTCCGCGAGATCCTTGGTTTTGGCACGTGGTTCGGCAAGTGGCTTGGCTGGCACGTCATCCCGGCCTCGGTGCCCGGCTCGGTCTGGTCGCCCTGGGTCGTGATGGTCCTGCCGCCCGGCGCCTTCATCACGCTCGGCCTGCTGCTGGGCGCGTCGAACTGGATCACCGCCCGCTCCAAGAAAGCCTGAGGATTCCGCCATGGACTACCTGACGACGATCCTGCTGCTGGCGCTCTCGACGGCGCTGATCAACAACATGGTGTTCCACTTCTTCGTGGGATGCTGCCCGTTCATCGGCGTCTCGCGGAAGGTGGACATGGCCTTCGGCATGGGCGCGGCCGTGACGTTCGTGGTCACCGTCGCCGCGCTGCTGAGCTGGCTCTTCACCTACTTCATCCTCGCCCCGGGCGCCCCGCTGACGACGTGGGTGTGGCACCTGCTGCGGCCCGACGCGAAGGGCGCGGTGGACCTGAGCATCCTCAACTACATCGTCTACATCTTCGTCATCGCGTGGGCGGTGCAGCTTGTCGAGATGTACGTCCGCAAGTTCTTCCCGGCCCTCTACAAGGCCTTCGGCGTCTTCCTTCCGCTGATCACGACGAACTGCGTGATCCTGTTCGTCTGCCTCGAGATCATGAAGCACGTGCCCTCCGCCGGCGACGTGCCGGATCCGTGGGGGCTGGACAAGGCCCTGATCTACGCCTTCTGCGCGGGGCTCGGCTTCCTGATCGCCATCGTGATCATGGCCGGCATGCGCGAGGAGATCGAACACTGCGACGTCCCGAAGCCCCTCCAGGGCCCGGGCATCACGCTGATCATGGCGGGCATCCTCTCGCTCGCGTTCCTCGGCTTCACCGGCATGGACTCGAACCTCGCGAAGATCCTCAAGCCGTCCCCGGCCCCTGCCCCCGAGATCAAGGCGGCCCCCCCGCCGGCCTCCTGATCGGCGGGCGGATGCATCCTGCGGCGTGCCGGGCAACGGCACGAAGCGCGGCTTCAACGGGGTCCCCACGTTCCGCGTGAGGGCCTACTCCGGATCCCGGGCGTCATCCCCCGGGGAGGGATGGCCACATCCCACGGCCGCCGAGGCGGGACTCTGTCGCATCGGCCCCGGAGAGGCGCCCGGTTTACCCTCACGCGACGTTGAATAGATCCCGCTGTTGGACTATAGTGGTTGGCACTAGCCCAAGTTCGACAGTTGGAGGAGGAGATTCTTCGTTTTTCGGCTGAACGCG
>CAYODK010000230.1:0-8276 GCA_964402695.1 uncultured Verrucomicrobiota bacterium | reverse complement strand
GGGGTGTGGAGGGAGGGCTCTGGGCGCTGGGCAATGGGGGCTGGGCGCTGGGGGCTGGGCGCTGGGGGCTGGGCGCTGGGGGCTGGGAGTTCGATGTTCGGTGTTGGATGTTCGGTGTTCGGTCTTCCGTTTTCCGTCTTCCGTATTCCGTCCGCCGGCCGCGATTGCGCCGGGCGGCGGCGGGCGGTAGGTTGTGGCCGTGCCCAGGCACGCTTCCATCAAGGTCTCCATGGACCGGCCGCCGGTCGCCTGTCTCGTCAGCCTCGGCTGCGCGAAGAACACGGTCGACTCCGAGCGCATTCTCGCCTCGCTGGTGCAGGACGGCTTCCTGATCGCGGAGCGGCCCGAGGATGCCGACATCTGCCTGGTCAACACCTGCGGGTTCATCCAGGACGCGCGGGAGGAGACGGCCTCGGTCCTTCGCGATCTCGCCGCCGGCCGGCGGCGGGGGCGTCCCGCCCGCATCGTCGCCATCGGCTGCCTGGTCGAGCGGGCGGGCGCGAACCCCGCCTTGCAGGCGTTCCTCGACGCGGCGGACGCGACGGCCGGGTTCGCCCACTTCCCGCGGCTTCCGGGGTTCTGCCGCGAGGTCCTCGGCCTGGCCCCGCCAACCGCGTCCGATGACCCGGCGACGCTGGCGGACTTCCACCGCCTCCCGCGCCTGCTCAGCGGCGGCGGGCACACGGCCTGCCTGAAGATCTCCGAAGGCTGCTCCAACGCCTGTCGCTTCTGCACGATCCCGGCCATCCGCGGGCGGCAGGTGAGCCGGCCGGTGGACGAGATCCTCGCGGAGGCCCGCGCGCTGGTGGAATCGGGCGTGCGCGAGATCTGCGTGATCGGCCAGGACACGACGAGCTACGGCCACGACCTCACCGGCCGCCGCGGGCTCGCCGGCCTGGTGCGCGCCCTGTCGACCCTCCGCGCCGACGTCTGGTTCCGGCTGATGTACGCGTTTCCGCGGTTCATCGGCGACGATCTCCTCGACGCCCTCACCGCCGATCCCCGCTGGTGCCCGTACCTGGATCTTCCGCTCCAGCACATCTCCGACGCGATGCTCCGCGCGATGGGCCGCGGCATGGGCCGCGACGACACGCTGCGCCTTCTCGACCACCTCTCGGAACGGATTCCGGGCCTGTGCATGCGGACGGCCTACATCGTGGGGCATCCGGGCGAGACCGACGCGGACTTCGAGGAGCTTCTCGCCTTCGTCCGCGGCGGCCGCTTCCTTCACGCCGGCGTGTTCGTCTATTCCCATGAGGAAGGCACCCCCTCGTCGACGCTGCCCGGCCCCGTTCCGCCGGAGGTCGCCCGTCACCGGCGCGACGAGCTGATGCGGGCCCAGCGGGGCGTATCGCGCGCGGCCCTTCAGTCGTGGGTCGGACGGACGATCGAGGTGATCGTCGACGAGCCGGTCGCCCGCGGGGCCTCGGCGCCGCGCCACGCCCGGTGGACCGGCCGCCATCGCGGACAGGCGCCCGAGGTCGACGGCGTGACCTTCCTGGCCCCCCGCCAGGGCGCGGCCCTGCAGCCCGGCCGCGTGCTTCCCGCCAAGGTCGTCCAGGGCCTCGACTACGACCTGCTCGCCGAGGTCGCCGGCGGCCGCTGAGCCTCCCTCCGCATCTGCGACCCTCCCATGGCGGGCGGAGCGGGCGCCTGCTTTCCTGGTTGCGTTCGCCCGCGACAATGACAATCATGGACCCGTTCAGGTTCCGGTGTCGGATGTGGGCGGCCGCAGGTGGCGTGCCTCGGAGCCCGAACACGAATCAAAGGAGAGGTAACCCATGCGTGGCATCGTTGGTCCGATCGTTGCAGCAGCCGTGATCATTGCCGCCGCCGGAGCGGGCGGCGGGTGCGCCACCAAGATCCGCAAGCCGGTCGCGGAACCGCAGCCGGCCAGGGTCAAGCTGGGCGAGTTCAAGCACGTCGAATTGTCGGCGATCGTCATCGCCCCGGAGCTCGGCAAGGCCAATGCCAAGGCGCTCGCCAAGCTGGACGGACTCATCGACCAGAAGGTGCGCCACGTCTTCGCCTCGGTCAGCCGCCCGGGTGAGGCCGCGGCGGCTTCCGGCGGGCGCGTGCTCCGCATCACGCCCGAGATCGAGGACATGAAGTTCATCGGCGGCGCCGCGCGGTTCTGGGTCGGGGCCATGGCGGGGAGTTCCGCCGTGCTGATGAAGGTCAAGTTCCAGGACGCGGCATCCGGCGAGGTCCTGGCGGAGCCCGAGTTCTACCGGGCCGCCAACGCCTTCACCGGCGGGCAGACCATCGGCGTCACCGACAACCTGATGCTGGACCAGATCGCGGACGACATCGCCAACTACTGCGCGCGCAACCGCTGAACCGGCGCCGCTCCGGTTGCAGGCGACCTGCGCCGCACGAGCGCAGACCACGATCCCGCCCGGCCCCGGCCGGGCGGGACTCTTTTCAGCCGCCCTCCGAGGGCGGGCTTGCCGCCCCTACGCGCGCGGGGTGCCAAAGCTTGATTTCGCCGGAGGCCAGCCGCGTGCCGCGGCCGTGCACCTCCGCCGATACGATGCCGAACGGGCCGAGACGCGCGAGCTTGCGCAGGCGGACCTCGAGCCGGTCGCCGGCCCGGATGTCCCCCTCGACCCGGAGATCGCGGCAGCCGAGCAACAACCCCTCCGGACGCGCTCCTCCGACGCCCTGGCGGTTCCGGTAGCCGTTGAGCGCCGCGGCGGCCTGGGCGATGATCTCCAGCACGGCCTCGCCGGCGAGCCGGCCGTCTCCGTCCGCAAACGGGGAGTCGGCGGGAACGGTGTAGCGCGTGACGGCCGACCGCTCGCCGATCTCCAGCAGGTCATCGACCATCCTCATCGGCGGGGCGTGGGGAACCAGCGGTCCCGCGGCGCAGGGCAGCCCCCCGCAGGCCTGCGGATGCCGGTTCATTCCACAGAGGGGGTCGGAGGCCAGGTAGCTGCCCGCCAGGCGGTGGGCGGCCCCGCGGCATCCATGGCAGGACTCCGCCATTTCGCAGCCGCCGCAGTCGCCGTGGAGCGTCTCGCGGTGCCGGCCGAGATCCTCGATCACCTCGCTCTCGGCCAGGATGCGCGGCAGCCGCTCGCGCCGCACATCGCCGAGCACCACCGGCACGCCGATGCACGGCCACACGCTGCCGTCGCGCCGGACGAGGCACATCCCCGGCAACCGGCGGCACCGGGGGCCGCGCGGCGCGGCATCGTGGCGCGCATGGCACGGATCCCCGTCCCCGCCCGGCATCGCGACGGCCGGAGGAAGGCCAAGACCGCGCAGGGCGTCGTCCACGCCCGCCCGCACCCGCGGCACGGCCTCCGGCGAACGGATCCAGACCTTCCGGACGCCGAGGTCGCGGGCGTCCGCGAGGACACGGCCGAGGTCGGGCGCGTCGAGCCCCTTCTCCTCCGATCCGCCGAAGTCCAGTTCGATCTCCGCGAGCACGGTCGTCATGCGCGAACCCCGTCCATTCTCTCGAGCTCCGCCGCCATCATCTGCCGGATCCGCGTCTTCAGGTGGAACGCGTCCTGATCGCGGAACGATTCCCACGGGACCGCCGGAAGGCGGTGGATGCGGATCCGCGCGGGCTCCAGCCAGGCGGTGCCCCTCGCCGGGGTGCGCTCGTTGCCGGAGATGCAGAGGGGGACGATCGGGACGCCGGCCGCCAGCGCGAGGCGGAACGCCGCGCCGTGGAAGGATCCCAGTTCGCGGCCGCCCGACCGGGTCCCCTCGGGGAACACCACGATCGAAACGCCCTCCCGCAGGAGCGTCCGCCCCTTCGCGATGAAGTCGTCGATCGGCATCTCGCGGACGCTCAGGTATCCGGCCATGCGCGCGGCGAAGCCGAGAACGGGGATCCGGAAGGGCCAGATGTTGACCACCTGCACGATCTCCTCGCGCAGAACGGCCATGAGGAACGCGTCCGACCCCGAGCGGTGGTTGCACACGAAGACACAGGCGCCCGCGCCGGGCCCGGCCGCCGGCCGCCGGTAGGTCACGCGCACGCAGGGGAAGGCCACGCCGTGGATGACGCCCCATCCGTACCAATTGATCGCCCGGCGGAACATCCGCATGGCGCGGCGGCGGGAAACCGCCAGCGACGCGAGGGCGACGCCCGCCGCGAAGACGGGGATGACGATCGCGGAATACAGCAGGGCCGCCGGGTAGAACGTGACATTCAGCCAGATGGCCGCGAGACGCCTCATGCAGCCGGACCGGCCCCCGGCTGGGCGGCCGCCACGATCGACCAGATGAAATCGTGCACGTCGCCCAGCGTCCGGATGGTCCGGATCCGCTCGTCGTCGCGCAACTGCACGCCGAACTTCTTCTGGAGGGCCACGACGAGGTCCACCGTGTCCAGGCTGTCGAGCCCGAGGTCGAGGAAGATATGCTTCTCCGGAAGCAGGTTCTCCGGGGGCACCTCGAAGGACACGGCGAACACCTCGTTGGTCATCCTCACCACGTCGTCCCGGGTCATGGATTCCGTCCTCTCCGCGGCCATCACCCGGCGCCGCCGGCGCGACCCGCGCCCCGGCAGACGAGACAGGCGTTGATGCCGCCAAACGCGAAGCTGTTCTTCAGCACCGTCCCGACGGGCCGGCGCTCCGCGACCGTCACATGATGCACGCCGGCGCAGTCGTCCGCGACGGCCCGCAGGTTGAGCGTCGGCAGGATCACGCCGCGGGCCATCATGCCCAGCGACGCGATCAGCTCGATGGCGCCGGACGCGCCCAGCGTATGCCCGAGGTGGCCCTTGAGGCTGCTCACCGGCGTCGCGCCGCCGAACACGTCCCGGATCGCGGCGGCCTCCTCGGCGTCCCCCTGCCGCGTCGCGGTGGCGTGCGCGTTGACGTAGTCGACCTCGGACGGCCCGATCCCGGCCTGGTCGAGCGCCCCGCGCATGCACTCGGCGACGGCATCACGGTTCGACTCGCTGACGTGCGTGCCGCTCGTGCACGTGTGGTAGCCGGCGATCTCGGCGAGGATCCGGGCCCCGCGGGCGACCGCGCGATCGCGCTCCTCCAGGAGCAGCACGCCCGCCCCGTCGCCGCAGACGAGCCCGTCCCGGTCGCGATCGAACGGGCGCGGCGTCTCCGACGGGCGGTCGTTGAAGCCGATGGAGGTCGCCATCAGCATGTCGAACGATCCGGTCACCGTCGGATGGATCTCCTCGGCGCCCCCGCACAGCATGAGGTCCTGCCGACCGAGACGGATCGCGTCGTACCCGGCGCCGATCGCCTGGAGGGCCGAGCAGCACGCCGAGCAGGTGGCCAGGGTCATTCCCCGGAGCCCCAGGAACTGCCCCACATTCATCGCCGCCGTGTGGGAGAGGCACTGGAAGAACATCATGGACGTCAGCTGCGTGAAGTCCCGCGCGGGCAGCATGGTCTCGAAGACCTGGTTGAGCGAGATGGCGCTGCCCGTCGTCGAGCCGATGACGCAGCCCGTCCGGCCGGATGCCGCCACGGCGGCCGGATCGAGGCCCGCGTCCGCCAGCGCCTCCTCGGCGGCCTGGGCCGCGAAGAGGCTCATCCGCCCCATCGATCGCCTCTGCTGGCGCGGGATGCGCCGCTCGTCCGCCAGGTCCGACGGCGCCGCGACCAGGCTGCGGAGGCCCTTGTACTGCTCCCACCCTTCCATCCTCCGCACCGCGCTCCGCCCCTCCGCCAGCCCCTGCATCAGGGCCGGCACCCCCTTGCCCAGGGGCGTGACCGCGCCGGCGCCGGTGATGACAACCCGGTTCATGCCACCCTTCTTCCGTTGAGCGTGGATTCGTAGGCTTCGCGCCCGAGCATCATGCGGGCCACCATGAATCCCGACATCATCGCGCCCGCCAGGCCGGGCAGCAGCGCGCTCTGCCCCGCCGCGTACAGGTTGCGCACGGGGAGGCGCCCGAACAGGTTGATCTGCGCCGCCCTCTGGGCGATCCCGTAGGCGGAACCGTCGGGCGAGTGGAGGTAGTCGCGGAACGTGAGCATGGAGGCGGAATCGAGCACCCGGAGCCCGTCCGATGCGAACGGTCCGCCCAGCGCCGCGCCCATCCGGCGCATCATGGCTTCCACCCGCGCCGCCTTGTAGTCCCGGTAGGAGTCCGGGCGCCGGCCGGTCTGCGTGCCGGACCACGCGGCGACATCGCCGGGGAAGGAAAGCTCCAGCGCCGTCAGCGTCCGCCGCGTGCCCCCGGCGGCGGGCTCGAAGGACGGCATGATCACCATCGGCCGCGGCCCCGGATTCCGGGGATCCATCAGGCGGTCGAAGTCGGTCCCGGGGAACAGGGACATCACGGTGTCGTCCCCCAGCGCGGAGGAGGCGCCGTCGGCATCGGCGAACAGCCCGAAAAATCCGACCGAGGGACGGAATCCGCCGATCCGTTCGGCGAAGGCGCGGGACACGCCCAGCGGTTCGAGACGCGCAAGGATCTCCGACGGGTGGATGGTCAGCACGCAGTCGCGAAACCGCACGCCCTCGCCCGTGGAGAGCACGGCCAGGCCGGCGCGGCGGCCGCCCAGTTCCCCGAACCGCTCGACGCTCGTGCCGCAGGCGACGCGCACGCCGCGGGCCTCCAGCGCCCCCCGGAACGCATCGACGATGGCCTCCCCTCCCCCGACCACGCGGGCGACGGACTGGTGGAGGCTGAGGCAGATCCTCGCGTGGGAGGCGAGCGAGATCTCGGAGGGCCGCGTGCCATGGCACATGGCGAACCCGCTGACGAGGGCGACGAGGCGCGGATCGCGGAACAGCGAGGCCAGAATCTCGGAAAGCGTGACGAAGTCCTCCTCGATCGGACCCGCCGGCGCCCCCAGATCCTCCACTTGGATGCCGGGCGTGCGGCACCCGATGTCGAGGATCCGATCGAAGTAGGACCGGATCGCATCGCGCTCGGCGGGGAAGTACTCCGTCCACCGATCCCCGATCCGGTCGATGCCGACCGGAACGTCGAAGCACTCGCCCGTGGACTCGAGGATGAACCGGTGGGCGTGCGCGGCGGGCAGGAAGGCGGGACGGATCGCGTCCTGCAACCCCAGCCTTTCGAACATGTCCGAGACCAGACCTCCCGGTTGCAGGCCCCCGCTGAAGTGGAATCCCGTGTCGAAGGGCAGGCCGCCGCGCCGGAACCGCAGCAGGGAACCGCCCACCCGGGGTCCTTTCTCGACCAGAAGGACCGACCGGCCGGCCCGTGCCGACAGCAGGGCGGTCGCGAGGCCGGCGGCCCCGCCCCCCACGACGATCACGTCAACGCTGTCGCTCACCCGTCGAGTCTCCCCCTCCGCGGCCCCGGCGCCGTCACATCGACAGCCCGCCGTCGATGCTGATCACCTGCCCGTGGATGTACATGTCCGGGTCCGTGCAGAGGAAGCCGACGACCGAGGCGATGTCCTCCGGCGTTCCCAGCCGCCGGAGCGGGATCAGCGGCATGACCTGCTTCGTATCCAGGTGTCCCGTCATGTCGGTCTGGACGACCCCCGGAGCAACGGCGTTCACGAGGACCCCGCGCCGGCCGACCTCCCGGGCCAGGGCCTTGACGGCGCCGATGAGTCCCGCCTTGGCCGCCGAGTAGTTGACCTGTCCCGCCTGTCCGATCACGCCGGACACGGACGAGACGATCACGATGCGGCCGCGCCCCTCCTGGAGCATGTGAAACACGACCGGACGCGTCACGTTGTAGAACCCGCCCAGGTCCGTCGCGATGACATCGTCCCACTCCTTGCGGGTCATCCAGACGAGGAGGTTGTCGCGGGCGATGCCGGCGCAGAAGACCATGACCTCCGGCGCGCCCCGGGCAAGGAGCGGCTCGATCGCGGCCTTCGTGGCCTCGTGATCCGCCACGTCGAAGGCGGCAAGATCGCACCGGCGCGACATCGCCTCGATCTCCGTCCGCACCGCCTGCGCGGCGGCATGGTCCGACCGGTACGTGAGCCAGATATCGAACCCCGCCCGCGCCAGACGCAGGGCAACCGCCCGTCCGATTCCCCGGCTGCCCCCGACAATCAGCGCTGTCTTCATCGGTCCTTTCAACAACCTGCGGCATCCCGCCCTCCGCCGCCCTCCCCGGAGATCCTCCACGGCCATTCGCATCGGTCCCGAAGCGCGCGGGGGACATGCCCGCATGCTATTCGATGGCTCCGGCGGCGGCAAGACGGCGATCCACGGTCCGTCCGCCCCGCCCGCAACGGACTGGCAAGCCCCCGTTTCGCAGGATAAGGTTCTGTCATGGCACATCGTGCGGCCCCGCCCCATGAAGACGGCAATGGGCCTTCATCGTCTGAGACAGAACTCGTTGATCT
>CAYODK010000229.1:0-8284 GCA_964402695.1 uncultured Verrucomicrobiota bacterium | reverse complement strand
TCGTGGCGCCGACCGGTCCCGACGCCCCCCGGCCCGCCGGGGGGCCGGTCTGCGCGGCGGCCGACCCCACGAGCCCGGCCAGCAGGAGTGTCAAAGTTTTGTCCATGGGTGGATACCGTACGCCGGGCCCCGGGGTTTGCAAGCGAGGGGCGGCCGGCCGCGGTGGGCCGCGGGCCTAGCCCCGGCCGGACGATCCCGTGCCCCCGTCCGCCGGGGACGGCTCGCGATGGCAGACCACGCGCTGCTCGATGGCGTCGGCCGTGAGCCAGACGGTCTCGCCCGGGGGCACGGCGTCGACCGCGTCGATGACGCGGATCATGTCCTCCCAGCGAGCGGCGTCGGGGACGATCTCGACCAGCCGGTTGGGACTGCGGAGGAACAGGGCTTCGTCGAGGCGGTTCTGTCCCTGCTCGGGGAAGAGCGCGAGGTAGAGCATGTCCATCTCGACGAGTTCGTTGAGGAAGTGCGTGCCCAGCGAGACGTCCGGGATCAGGTCCTTGCGCATCGCGACGACCTCGCAGATGACCGCGGCGCGGCTGATGTCGGAGAACGCGACGGGGATGCCGAGTTCCGGGCTGCTGGTGCCCCAGCGGCCGGGGCCGATCAGCATGATGACGCCCGGCGGCGTGCGCGTCGCGGCGCGGTTGAGGCGGCCGAGGACGCGGGCGACCTCGTGGCGCTCGTGGAGGGGGAGGGCGCCGTAGAGCGCCGGGACGACGTACACGAAGCGGTCGACGCGGGTGACGCGGCTGTGGCCGACGACCGCGCCCCGGGCCTCGATGATGCGCCGCTCCGGCGGGGCGTCAACCGGCGGAGGAAGGACATCGTCGTGGCCGCGCACCTGCAGCGGACGGCACTGCACGAGGTTGATCCGGTAGCGTTCGTCGGGAAGGAAGTTGACCGTGAACTCGATGTCGACCGGGTGCTCGTAGGCCGCCTGGAGCGCGGCGAGGATCGCCCGCATGTCCTCGACGAACGGGGTTTGGGACAGGAGCCGCTCGAACGTCAACGCCCGGGCCCCGGGGCGGTCGGACCCGCCGGTCCGGTCCTCGGACACGAAGAGGTCCATCGGCAGGTCCTTCGCGTCCGGCATGACGTCGAGGAAATGGCCCGAGATCAGCCGGTTCGCCTCGAGGTCGATGTAGTCCATCTTGCGCTGGGCGGTCTCGCAAACCTCGTCGAAATTGGATTCGGGCCTCCGCATCGGCGCGTTGAGGGCGACGAGGCGGGTGTAGTCGTCGTCGGACCGGTTGACCGCCCGCGTGCCGAGGCCGAACACGAGACGGACCACCCCCGCCTTGGGATCGATGTCGGAGCTCCAAACGTAGGGATTGTAGGAGAACCCCACGCCCGCCACGGGGGGGAAGAACGCGCGGCGGTACATCGCGCCCGACACGCGCATGACCAGGAGCGCCATCTGCTCGTCGCCCTGGAGCAGGCCGCGTTCGGCCCGGTAGCGGAGGGCCTTCTCGCTCATCGAACTGGCGTAGACCGTTCGGATGGCGGCCAGGAAATCCTCCATCCGCCGCTCCCGGGGCCCCTGGTTCGCGCAGAAGACGCTCTCGTACTTTCCGGCGAACGCGTTGCCGAAGTTGTCCTCCAGCAGCGAGCTCGACCGCACGATGAAGGGCGATTGGCCGAAGTAGTCGAGGACCTTGCCGAACTGCTCGACGAGGTACTCGGGGAATGTGCCGGTCAGGATCCGGCGCCGCGCCTGTTCCGCCCCCTCGAGGTAGGTCTCCGGGTCGCGCTGCTTCTGACGCAGCCACCAGATGCCGTTCCGCACGAGGTAGGTGCAGAACACGTCGGAGCCGACGTAGAAGGAGTCGTGCGCCTCGAGCAGGTCCGCGAGCCGGGGACCGGCGCTGCGCAGCATCGCGCGGGCGAGCAGCATGCCGACGGCCTTGCCGCCGATCAGGCCCGTGCCGACCATGCGCTCCCGGATCTCGAGGAAGTCGTCCAGCCGAAGGTGCCGCCGGACGTAGGGTTGCAGGCGGGCGTCCCGGGAGACCACCATGCGGGCGAGGCGGTCGAACACCTCCGCCTCGCGTTCGGGCGGACCGCGGCCCTCGCGGATCGCGTCGCGCTCGGCCTGAGCGTCGAGAAACGCGCGATGCCAGGGGCCGAGCAGGCGGTCGGCGTGGAGGCCCGGGGTGCGGCCGGTGGTCAGGATCTCCGAGATCATGGCGCTCGACGCGACGAGGCGCACGTCGTCGCCCTGCCATGCGTGCAGCATGTTCATCGTCGACGAGTACCGGTGCTGCACCTTGACGGGCCGGATGTAGTGGCGGCCGTCGTGCCGGAGCACCTCGAGGAAGAGCTGCGTCGTGTCGAGGATCGGCCGCACGGCGTGGGCCGAGTGGTGGCCGCGGAACAGGGCGAAGTAGGTGATGGTTTCGAGGTCGTAGAGGTAGGGGCACGTCAGCATGAAGAAGTTGCCGAGCATCTGGTCGGAGTACCAGTCGGCGGCCAGTTCGGAGAGGCAGTCGAAGACGTAGTGTGCCCCGCGCCCCGCGCTCCGGATCACTTCGTGGATTCGGTCGAGAAACGGCTCGAAGCCCTCCTCCGGCTGGAACTCGTGGATCTCGACGCCATCCGCGGATTGGAGCAGGGCGGGGTGGCTTGCGAACCGGAAGTAGATCATCCGGTGTCCGTTCCGCCGGGCGGCGTCGACGTACGGGCGCACGAGCTCCGCGTAATCCTCGATCGCCTCGATCTCCCACACGATGTTGTCGCCGGCGTTGATCCCCTTGAGAACGTGGTCCAGCGATCGGATCCCCGTCGACAGCCGCGCATCGATCGTTTCCATCATCCCGAGATCCTCCCGTGCGCCGGCCGGGCCGTGCGCGACGTGCAATTCGTCCTTTGATACAGGTTCCCGCCCCCGTGCGGAAGCCGGGAGTTGATCGCCTTTCCCGTCACACTCCCGCGATGGGCGCCGCGCGCCGTTCCACGGCACCCCCCTCGCGGCGCCGACGCAGCGCGCCGCGTATCGCGTCAGCGTAGCCGATGAGTTGGGTCGATCGCGGAGGGGCCGAGGCGGATGGGTTGGTCACGGACGCTCCGCGCGGAGCCGGTAGATGGCGGGGGCGTTGGTGGGAACCGCGTCGGGCACCGAGTTGGTCGGCGGGGTGGGGGGCTCGCCGGTGTAGACCAGGGTCCACGCATCCGTCGTGGACAGCCCCGGGGCGCGCTCGAGGAACTGGCGGGCGGCCTGGCCGCCCTTGAAGGTCACGCGGATGCCCGGGCCATCGCGCCGGACGTCGATGAGCAGCAGCGATGAGGAGGGGTCCATGGGATCGGTGTCCGCGCCCTGCTCGTCCCGGTTGGTCGCCGCGTCGCCGTCGGGATCCCCCGCCGCCCCATCCATGCCGGCGTCGCTGAGCGGGTGCAACCCGTGGGCCACCTCCCAGGCGTCCCGGAGACCGTCGCCGTCGCTGTCGGAGTTCGCGGCCGCAAGTTCGTGCGCCCCCATGTCGGGTGCGGCGACGCCGTTGCCGTCGCCGTCGAGCGGTCGCGGCACCCCGTCGAGGTCCTCGGGGTCGCCCACTTCGATGCCGGCATCCACCCCGGGGGATCCCTCGATCAGGCGGTAGTCGCCGGCGGGGCGGTCGCGGAACAGCGGCGGGACGCCGATGTTGCCGGGACCCGGCGGTGGGTCCGACAGCCCGCAGTGATCGAAGAGCATGGGGCCGCCGCCGTGGTCCTCGCCACCCCCGGGCGCGTTGTTGAGGAAGATGAGGCTGTTGAGGTGGCTTCCGCCGACCCCGCCGCCGAAGACCCCGCCGCCGAACTGCGCCGCGTTGTCGGCCACGGTCGCGTGACGCGCGAGCCCGCCCGCGCCGAAGTGGTAGATCCCGCCACCGCCGCCCGCGGCTTCGTTGCCGTGGACGAGGCACTCCACGATCTCCCCGCCACCGCGGAAATACACCCCGCCGCCGCCATCCTCCGTGCCGGACGCAAAGGCGCGATTGCCGCCCACGACACACCGGTACAGCGATCCCCCCTCGAGATGCGCGCCGCCCCCGCGGCCCGCCCGGTTGCCCAGGACGCAGGTCCGTGCAGCCACGAAGTTCGACAGAACGCACAGGCCGCCACCGGCGCGCGCGGCGAAGTTGCTGACGATTCGGGACTCGACGACGGCGCCCATCCCCCCGGCGACGCCGCCTCCGTCGAGCGAGGCCGCGTTGTTCGAGACGACACACAGAAGGAGCTGTCCTCCGTCCTCGATCCCGGCGCCGGCGCCCGAGGCCGCGAGGTTGCCGGTGATTTCGCACCGGTCCACGCGTCCGCCGCCGCGCACGTAGACGCCGCCGCCCGCGTCGGCCGCCGCGCCGCCGGTGACCACGCAGTTGGAAAGCACGCCGCCCCCGTCGAGATAGACCCCGCCGCCGCGGCGGTCCGCTTCCGACCCGTCCAGCCGCGTATGGCCCCCGAGGATGGTGAAACCGACGAGCCGCGCCTCGCCGCCGAGGAGCACCCCGCGCACGGCGTTGGGCCCCGGCGCCCCGCCGTCGTCGGCGCCGGCCATAACGGCGACCGCCGGCCCGCCGACGCTCTGCACGGTCACGGCGTTGGTCAGCACGAGCCGGTTCTGCAGGCCATCGCCGGGACGGGCGCGGGATCCGAGGTCGTAGGTTCCGTCGTCCACCAGGACCCGGTCGCCCGGCAGCGCCGCGTCCACCGCGCGCTGCACCGTGGAGGCCGCGCCGGCCCAATTGGTGTACGGGAACGGTCCCGGCCCGCCGGGGCGGACGTACCGGGTGCCCGGGGGGAACTCGCGGACCAGCGTGATCGTGTCCGACGCCTGTTCTCCGACGTCGTTCGTGCCAAAGACGTAGATCACGTTCGGCCCGTGGGCCAGCCCGCCGATCCCCGTGGACCAGGACAGGCCGGCAGCCAGGAATGGACCGGCGGTCTCCGTCGTCACATTGAACCACCACAGGCCGGGTTGCACGGGGACGGAGTTCGTGCCCGACAACTCGTAGAAGGCGACGGTGTGAGCCAGCGCCTCCGGCGGCACGTTGGTGATGTCCACGACCGGGGCCACGGCATACGCACTCGTCTGCGCGGCGCGGAACACGCTGACGGCGTCGTACGCCGTCGTGCCCTCCGTATTGGTTCCATGCACCCGGACCTCGTTCGGACCGATCTCGAGGCCGTCGACCGCCGCGGTCCAGCACACCCCGGCCGACACGAACGTCCCGCTCCCGAGATTCGTGCCGCGGACCCACCCCATCACGGGAAGCAGGCCCGGGCTGTTGGTGCCGCAGAGATCGCAACTCGACGCGGCAAACGGAACCCCGTCGGTCGGCCACGTGACGATCGTCACGACCGGCGCGGGGGGCGCGTCGACGAACAGAGAGACGGAGTCGGCACTGGAAACACCCCAGTCGTTCGTGCCGGAGATGTAGGCCGTGTTCACCCCGGCCTGCAAGCCGGTCACCCACACCGACCACGCGGGGCCCCCGGTGAACGTCCCGGCCGCGCCGTTGGTGCGGACGACCCAGTTCATGGCCGGGTGCACGAAGGCGTTGTTGGTGCCCTCCAGAAGCACCGACGTCGTCCCTCCGGGCAGGATCGCGGGCGGCGAGTT
Organism: uncultured Verrucomicrobiota bacterium; assembly: GCA_964402695.1. GTDB lineage: Bacteria > Verrucomicrobiota > Kiritimatiellia > PWTM01 > PWTM01 > VGWF01. Next base: position 2,688 of record CAYODK010000229.1, on the reverse strand, counting down.
GGTGATGTCGACCCAGGGCTCGCTGCCCGTCCCGGGTTCGTCGACGTAGACGGTCACGACATCCCACGCGGCCTCCCCCCACGTGTTGGTGGCATGCACGTAGATCTCGTTCAGACCGGTCTGGAGTCCGTCGGCAACAACGGTCCACGCGCCGCCGGCGCTTCCAAACAGCCCGCCAGGGGCGTTGGTCGACAGCGACCACCACAGGGGCGGCACGACGGTCGGCCCGTTCGTGCCACGCAGTTCGAAGACGGTGACGCCCGGCGGCAGGTTGCCCGCCGGCGCGTTCGTGATCGCCACGGAGGCCCGCTCGCTTCCGTCGCCGCGATAGATCAGTAGCGAGTCGTAGCCCACGTGCCCCGTGTCATTGGACCCGTGGATCAGGATGGCATTGGCGCCGGCCGCGAGGCCGGAGATCACGAAGCTCCACGTTCCCGATACCACGGGACACACGCCGCCCAGCCCGTTGGCGGCATTGGTCCACCACAGATCACCGGCGAGATTGGGGCTGCACGATCCGGCGACGATGCCGGTCGACTGCCAGTAGGGAATCTGGACCGTCGTGGCCCCTGCAATGTCGATCACCGGCGCCGCCAGATAGGGGGAGAGACGTTCAACCGTGAAGCTGTCCGTTGCGACGAGGCCCGCTGAGTTCGTGCCATAGACCGTGATCGCGTTGGGGCCGGTCACCAGGGGGGTCACGAGTGTCGACCATGCCGTCGCCCCGGGCACGAAGCAGAAGGTCGTCTCCAAACCCGCATGATACCACCACATGAAGCCGTTTAGGTTGGCGCAAGTGCCCGCCAGTGCGATGCCGATGGTCCCGTCCGGCAGCGGGTGGGGGGGGATGTTGGTGATCACCACCGACGGCTGCGAGGGTTCCGGCGGCGGGCGGTAGGACCACTCGATTCCGTCGCCCGCCGTGCGCAGCATGTCCCGGTACTCGAGCCAGAGCGTCTCCTTCAGCCCGTTGGTCGCCACCCCCGTCCCGGTGATCCGGGCGATGCGGACGTCGACGAGGTCGAGGCGGAAGACCACGTTGCTGTCGTCGCCTTCCGGGGTGAAGTCCATGCGCACGTGCTCGGAGATGTCTCCCTCGCACAGGGCCCGGGCCAGTCGAGGACTCGTCGAGTCCACATCCTTGGTGACCGCGAGGGTCGTGTGGGTGGCGGTCTCGGCCCGTGTCCCCGGCACGGCGGGATTCGTCGAAAGGTAGACCCCGTGGTTGTAGGACAGGATTCGGATCCACCCCGCGTGGTTCTCGTTGGTGACTTCGCCGGCAACGCGGGGGAACTGGAGATAGACGTCGTATCCGGCCCGCGAGACGGTCGCGGCCGCCAGGAGAAGCCCCGCGAAGGCGTTCGTCCTCATGGCCAGCACCCCCGTGCCCGGCCCGCTACCAGGACTTGGACAACGCGCCGTCCCAGACGGACTTCACCGCCGGCCCGCCCTCCGGACGGTACTCCCACGTGATGCGGCTGAACGCGAATTTCACCGTCTCCATGGGCCGGCTCTCCGGGGCGGAGGCCGTCCCGCTCGCGCTGACGGCCGTGACCAGCACATCCTCGAAGGTGAGGACCAGGAAGACCCGGTGGTCGGACGGCTGCGCGCATTCGAGGGTCAGCCGTCGGAAATGCTCGCCGCGGCAGCAGGCACGGTTGAGCATCGGCGTCGTCTTGTCGATCGCCTTCGTCACGGTCAGTTCGTCGGCCGTGGCCTTCCCTGCGGTGCGTCCGCCGCCGGTCATGCTCCCGGCCGGGGCGCTCATTCCATGGCTGAAACTCACCAGGTCGATCCAGCCGTGATGGGCGGCGTCGGTGGACTCGCCCTCGAGCCCATCGAGCTTGGCGAACATGTCGATCGCCGCCGGCGCGCGCACCGCGCTGCAGGTCGCGCCGATGGCCACCAAGATCAGAACCGGAAGGCTGCGGCTGTTCATAATCTCGCCCTCCCGCGTAACTTTCTCCGCGAAGGTATTCTGCCCCTCCACTGGCCCCGTTGTCAAGAACGTTATGGGGAATGGTGCCTTGCGCGCCGGCAGGCATCACGGCCACTGCGGGCTTGAATCATCTCGGCCGGAAGGCGCGGCCGGAGTGGGACTTGAGGTACCGCTCGAAGTCGAGGGCCTTCATCTTGTCGGAGAGGCTCCGAAGGATATAGACATGATGCACAGCCCGTCTTCGCTCCTCGCGCTGCTCGGGCTACGCCGGGCACGCTTCGTCCAGCCTCGCCCTTCCTCTATCCAGCGGTTCCGCAGCGTGGCTGCGCCACGCGTAGTCCAGCCGAGCCGGTGGGCGAGGCTGGACGAAGCGTGGTGCGCCTGCCGCGAGTTGAACGCGGAACCTTTAGCTCCGGAGGCTAACGCTCTGTCCAGTTGAGCTACAGGCGCAGAAGCGAACGGGCGGATGATGCCATCCGCCCGTTCCATCTTCAAGCGGAAACGACCCGTTAGCCGTTCGCCGCCTGGAAATCCTTCATGAAGGCCACGAGGGCGTCGATGCCCGCGGGCGGGAAGGCATTGTAGATCGAGGCCCGGATGCCGCCGACCGACCGGTGGCCCTTGAGACCCTTGAGGCCCTTGGCGGAGGCTTCCTTGATGAACTTCTCCTCGCGGGCCTCGTCGGGCAGGCGCCAGGTGACGTTCATCGCGGACCGGAACTCGGGCACCGCCGTCCCGCGGTAGTAACC
>CAYODK010000228.1:0-8393 GCA_964402695.1 uncultured Verrucomicrobiota bacterium | reverse complement strand
GTCGGCACGCTCGCCGGCCAGGCGGACCAGCTCGTCATGTCCGGCACGGGCGACACGCTGACCCTCGGCGGGGCGACGCTGGCGCTCGTGACGCCCAACGTGCTGCCCTACAGCGCCTCGTTCATCATCATCGACGGCTTCAGCACGCTGAGCGGAACGTTCGCGGGGCTGCCCAACAGCGGCGACACGGTGGCGACCGCCAACAACACCTTCGAGATCCAGTACAACGCGAACGACATCACGCTGACGGTGATCCCGGAGCCGGGTTCGCTCGGCTTCCTCGGTCTCGCCGGCCTGCTCGGCTGGCTCGCCCGCCGCCGGCGCGCCGGCTGAGCGACCGGGCGGGCGGTGCTCAGGACCTCAGGCGGAGGGTTCGGGACGGCTCGCGGCCGAATCCCTCGATCCCGATCCCGTCGCCGCGGACGGTGGCGATGGCGTACGCGGTCGTATCGGCCGTCTCCACCATCCCCCGGAACGTAACGCAGGGCACGCCCTCGAACTCGCCGAAGCCGCCCTTGTGGTTGTGCCCGGCCAGCCAGGCGACGATCTCGCGTCGGCGGGCGAGCAGGGCGCGGACCTCGGCGTCGTTGTAGAGGTTGTGGGCGTCGCCGTCGGGCCAGACAGGGTAGTGGCAGGCGCAGACGACACGTTCGCCGGCCTTGGCCGCCGCGTCGCACTCGCGCTCCATCCAGGCGAGTTGCTCCGCGCCAATCCCGCCGCCCCACGACACGGCCTGCTTCAGACCCTTCGCCTTGAGGGCCGCGACCCGTTCCTCCGCCGCCCGCCTCGTGTCGCTTCCGGCGGGGTGGGGTGCGGGCCCCATTTCCGTGCCGTCAAGCATCAGGAACCGGACGCCGCCCCGGCTGAACCCGTAATACCGGTCCTTCAGGCCGAGCCGGGAGGGAACCTTCGCCTTCAGCGCTTCATCGACCTCGAAGTCGTGGTTGCCGAGGAGGTGATACACCGGCGCCTCGAGGGCGCGGAAGGCGTCCAGGGCGGCGTCGAACGAGGCGAAGTCGCGGTCGATCGTGTCGCCCAGGTTCAGCACAAACGCCACGCCGCGCCGGTTGAACTCCTTCGCGGCGCTACGGATCTTCGCCGCCGAGTCGCGGTAGAATCGCGTGCCCTTGGGTTCCACGTCCGCGTACTGCGCGTCCGCAATCACCCCGAACACCAGCGGCGCCTCCGCGCCCCGCGCGCCCGCCGCCAGCGAAACCGCCGCCGCGCTTCCCATGAACTGCCTCCGTGTGAGGTTCATACGAGAAATCGGAGGTTGCTCATGCGGGCTTGGCGCCCCTCTTGGCCAGTTCATCCTCCACACGCTCGGCCAGAAAGACCTTGAGCAGCGATTGGTAGGGCACGTCCCGCTTGTTGGCGAGAACCTTGAGACCAGCGACCAGCGATTCGGGCAGGCGCAGCGAAATCGTGCGCGTAGTCGCTTTGAGGTTCGGGAACACGGTCGGCCTCGCGGCGGACCAGTCGACGAACTCCGTCGAATCATGGGCCGCCCAGAAGGCCCGCTCGTCATCCTCGCTCTTGAACCTGGGGATCGTCTTCCGATTCATGACCTGTACACCCTCCGTTCCCTGCGACTCATGTCGCGGGCGAATATCACCCGGATCCGCCCCGCCCGCACGGTGAACGCGGCGAACAACTCCCGCCCGGAGTCCGACCGCCCCAGTGCGTACCATCGGGTCTCGCCCTGCGAATGGGCTGTATCGACCCCGGTCAGCAACGGTCGGTTGAAGAAGACCTGCTCGATCTCTGCCGGCATTACCTGGTGTCGTTCCCAGTTCTTCTCCCCGTTGCCGCCGCTCCAGTCGAACCCTTCGAAATCCGAAATGGCCGAAAGGTCATTCACGATCAGAGTGTATACGATGATTGTATACGAATCAAGTCGTGTGCCCGCAGCCGCCGCGGGTCGGTACCGGTCCGATGTACCGCAACCACAGGGCCTCGCGCTCGGCCCGCGGGATCGCGTGCCAGCGGATGCCGCGGATCGCACCCTCGAGTCCGGCAAGCATGCTGCGGCACGGCGGATCCTCCGGCCGGACCTCCGCGATGCGCCTCGCCGCCTTCACCGCGCCGGCCCGCCGCAAGGCGGCCGCCGTGCGGATTCCGGACTTCACGAGTAGCCCCGCTACCTCGTCGCCGATGTTGGGCAGGTCGGTCAATGGCTGAGTCTTGCGGGTCGCTGTCACGGTTCGCGTCCCTTCCCGAGCCGTACCGAGGCCGTCCCTCCGGTCTTCCATTGGAGGGCCGGGCTCCGCCCCGGCCGCTTCGGCGATCGCGCGCCACCGGCCGCCGCCAGCAGCGCCGCCCCGGTCGCCGCTTCCTCGCGGCCCGCGGAGAGGACCAGCGGCGGCCCGAACTCCTCGCGGACCATCGCCTGGAGCAGGGAGACGCGGCGCAGGGCGTTGCCGCTGCCGACGACGCGGCGGCGGCCGCGCAGTGCCGCGGCGGGCAGCATGCCGCGCAGGTTGCGCACGATGCCGCGGGCCAGCCCGCGCGCGACGGCGCCAAGGCGGAGGTTGTCCATCGTGAGCCCGAGCATCCGGCCCGTGAGCGCCGGATCGTGCCGCTCGCCGAGGAAATGCGGATGCACCTCGATTTCATCGCGCGAGGCCATCCCCAGTTCGTTCAGCCGGGCGAATACGCGATCGCGGGAGGGCGCCTTCACGCCGAGGTCGCGCATCCACGCGAGGGCCGCGTCCGCCAGCCACGCCCACGCCGCGCCGCCGCAGAGCGAGGCCGCGACGACGGCGGTGCGGCCGCCGGGGAACGGACGGCACTCGCAGGTGGCGCAGCCCGCCGCCGCGCGCCGCGCCGGCCCCGCGGCCATCACCGCGGACACCTGCGCGCCCGTGCCGAGCGTGAGGCCGAGGTCCGTCGCCGGATCGCCGAGCGTGGCGAGCAACGAGGCTTGGTTGTCGCCGATCGCCGCCGCGACCGCGATGCCCTCCGGAATGCCGAGGGCCGCGGCCTCCGCCGCGCAGACCGCGCCCGCCGCGATCCCGCACGGCACGACCTCGGGCAGCAGGCCGGACGGAATCCGCGCGGCCTTCACCGCCGTGTTGTCCCATGCCAGGCGTCGCAGATCGAAAAGCCCCCAGCTCGCCGCATCGGTTGGATCGGTGACCGGCCGCGCGGCGTCGCAGAGAATCGCCACGGCAAGGTCCTGGATCGTGGCGGCCGAGGCTGCGTTCCGCGGGAGGCTCCGGTCGGCCGCAAGCCACGCGAGCGTCGCGCAGCCGTAGCCGGTGCGCAGGGCGTGGCCGGTGCGCGCGGAAAGGCGCGGCAGGAATGCAGCCGGCTCCAGGCAGCGCTGATCCTGCCAGTTGATGAGCGGCGTCAGTGCGCGGCCCGCGGCGTCGAGCACGACGGTGCCATGCATCTGGCCCGTCACGCCGACCGTGCGGACCCGCGCGCGCAGGCCGGCGGGCAGCGCACGGACCGCCCGCCGCATCGCGCCCAGCAGCGCCGCCGGATCCTGCTCGCAGCGTCCATCCGCCCGCGGCACGCCCGCGCGGTGTTCGCGCGCCGCCGCCGCCCGCACGCGCCCGTCCGCCGCGACGATCACCGCCGCCGCCTTCGTCGTGCCGATATCGATACCGAGGTGCATGGGCAAGCCGCGGATGGGTGGAGGAATGGATGGTTGGATGGCTGGATGGATGCCGGAGGCCGTCCGCCCACCGGCTTCATCCCGTCATCCAATCATCCCGTCATCCCCTCGTCCGTCCCCCGCCAGAATAGGGCCGCCGGGCTTCCCGAAGCAATCCGGCTGGCGGCCGCGATTGACTCGCCCGCATCGGCGGCGCAAGGTCTCCGGCAGGGCCGAGACGGCCGTTCGCTTTGACGAGAATGCGGGAGCAGAGAATCTGAACTGGGACGAAGACGGAAACGCTGCCGTGGTACCGCGGCAAATGAATGAAGAACTGAAGAGTGCAGCTCCTCGCGTGGCCAGGACGCCCATGGGTTGTGACGTGCGCATCTTCCTTATCGGAGGGTTGCTTGCCCAGGCGGTGTACATCGGGCTGACGCTACTCGGAGGAGGCGAGAGTGTGTCTGATACCGTGATAAGGGTCGCGGGCGCAGCCCTTGTTGGGGTCCTCCTGTTCATGATCTATTGGCACATTCGCCGTGGTCCGCCGCAGGAATGGTCACCTTGGCTTATGTTGCTCATAGGTATCGCATCAACATCGAATGCCATCGTGGAGGGTGTGCAGGATCTGGCTCACGCTGCGGCACCTTGCGCACGCGCAGTATACGGCTTGGCGGCATTCACCAGCCTGCTGTGTGCATGGTTCAGCAGCCGAAGGAGCGCGAGAATGTCCGGGAAGGTGAATCCAGTGTAGAGGAGCGCTGACCGCCCGATGAACCGCGGCGGTTTCCTCTGCTGAGGCGCGGCCGGGTTCCGTGATGAGGTCTGCCGTCCGGCGCCGGGAACGCGATCCATGCCGCCGTCGGGGCGTCCGAAGGTTGGAAGCCGATGGCGGGTGGGTTTCCAAGCATTGGAACATCCACCAGCCAATCCCCAACCCTCCTTCGCTCGACGGAGCCGAGCTACGCGAGGCCGGGAGGAAACGATCACTTGAAGGTGCGGCGTTCGGGCTCGCGGTAGCTCGCCCCTCCAACACATGACCGGATGCGGGTCGCGTGGGGCAGGTACTCCTGCCTGCCCGTCATGGCCTCTCGTCGACAGCCTTCCTATGTGGATCCCTCGCGCGCGGCGGGATCCGCGTCGAATCCGCCATCGCGGCCTTTCTCTTCGCGCTCTCTGCGTCTTGGTGTTGTTATCCTGAGGGGCAGGCAGGAGTGCCTGCCCCACGACGGTCGGCAGAACGACAAGGGTGCGCGACACCCGGGCGGGGACCTCCGTTCCGTGCTATCCGCTTCGATGAAGGCCACGAGGAAGGCTGCGAGGAAGAGATGGCCGGCACTCGACACTTGCCACCCGACACCGCCTACCTCGCCCCTCGACCCTCGCCCCTGTCCTCGCCTCAGAACTCCTTCATCGTCAGCCCGAGCGTCTTCGCCAGCACGCGGAACTCCGGGATGTGGTCGCCGTAGACGACGACGGTGTGTTCGCGGGAGATGTCGGCGACGAAGCCCTCGAGGTCGCGGAAGCGGAGCAGGGCGGTGCGTTCGCAGTGGGGCATGCCCTTGTGCTCGGTGGTCTCGCAGACCTTGCCGTCGGCGACGAGCAGCGTCTTGCCGTCGAACTTCAGCTCGACGACCGTGATCTTCTCCCCGGCGGCGAGGCGGCCCGCGTTGCCGCAGCCGCGGCCGTCGCGCTTGATCTCCCACGTGCCGCCCCAGTCCTTCAGCTCGACCTTGCCTTCCGGGGTCATCTCGGGCGACACGACGCCGACGAAGCCGCAGTGGGCGAGGCGGGCGAGGTTCCTCCACTCCGCGCGCGGATACGCGCCGTCCGGGGACAACGGATCCCCGCCGAAGTGGTCGGTGAGCGCTCCGACGAACTTCACGGGGTACATGTTCGACATCATGCACGGCTTGTCGAGGAAGTACGTGGTCAGGACCATGCTCATCATCGCGAGGAAATCGCCGTCGCACGAGGCGATGTACCCCTCCTCGCGCAGCAGCGTCTGGGCCAGGCAGGGCACGTCGCGCCCGCCCTTCGGGATCAGGTCGCCGAAGCAGTTCACGCCGAACCCCAGCGCGCGCTCCTCCTCGAGGATGGCGCGGATGCCGAGGGCGGTGGCCACGGCCTCGGCCAGGGCCTCCGGCGTCACGCCGCGCTCGGCGTATCGGGCCTTGCGGCCGTTCCAGTAGGCGCGCGCCTCCGCCGACGGGACGCGCGCGGCATGGTGGCGGATGTCCTCGATCGGGCGGACGACGATCCGCGTTCCGAGGCCCTCGGCGACGAGGTGGCCGGCGGCCTCGGCGTTCCATGGGAAATTCTGCTCGCCGAAGACGACGATCCGGGAGTCCGCCAGCATGCGGCGCATGCCGAGCGCCCGCAGCAGGGCGAGGCCCGCGCGGGCGTTCTCCACCAGGTGGACCTCGACGCCGAGGGCTCGGAGCATGTCCGTGGCGGACCACCGCCAGAAGTCCGGTTCGTCGTAGGCGATGATCGGCCAGAAGATGAAGGGCAGCTTCCGCTGCACGAGCGGCTCGGGATGCGAGTTCCACCACTCGGTGGGGTAGGACGTGATGCTGACGGGAAGGATGGCGTCCACGGGGTGGCCCAGCCCGAGCACGGTCCGCTTCCAATGCTCCGCGCTGCGGATGGCGATCGGCGGCAGGATCTCCGCGACGCCCCCGACCTGGTTCGCCAGCGCCGCCAGGTCGATGTTCGGTGTGCCCTCGGTTGCGACGAGCGGCTGCACACGGACCACCGGGCGCTGCAGCCGTTCCGCCACCGGCCCCGCAAGAAACCGCTTCGTGTCCGCCAGTGCGCTCATGTCGTCCTCCGCCGTTCCGCCGGCCCGGCCAGAGTAAGGCCGCCGGGCCGTTCGATGCAATCCGCGGCCGGGCGGAAGGAGAACATGACGACTCGATGCCGATGAGGTTGGCGTCCCCCCGGGCGCGGCGTGACGGAAGGAGGGCACGACGTCGATGAGGTTGGCGTCCCACCGGGCGCGGCGTGACGGGAGGAGGGCACGACGTCGATGAGGTTGGCGTCCCACCGGGCTTGTCCCGGTGGGGCCCCAAATCAATGGCCAGAGCGCGGGAGGGCCGGACTTCGGCGAGTTCAGTCGCGCCGCGGTTCCACCGGCCGAAGAGGACACACAGAGACGCGGAGACGCGGAGGGGACGCGGAGAGAGGACACGGCCACGGCGGGAGGCCCGCGCAGCCTGTCTTTCACCGGCTCTCTGCGTTCTCTGCGCCTCCATGTTTGTCCTGTCTGGCGCGGCTGGCCGACGGGGGGCGGATGTGGTTGGATGGCGGCATGTCGCGGATGTCGAGCGGTTGGATCCTACTGACCCTGGCCGCCGGGGCGCTGGCCTCGTGCCGGAACGCTGCGCCGGAGGAGGGGTTCTTCCGTCCCGGCCCCGCCGTTCCGGCCACGCTGCCCGCAGACGGGATCTTCCCTCAGGGGCGGATGATGCACATCGGCGGCTACTCCCCCGGGCACATGCCGCAGAAGCAACTGGGCGGCATCGTGCCGCTGGAACTGGCCCGGGAATCGGGCTTCACGGTTGCCGGGCCCTACTACGGGTCCTTCGCAGGCTCGAGCGCAACGGTTGCGCGTGCCGTTGATCTCGGGTTCCGCGTCGCCGCGCAGCTGGAGGTCCCGCCGGTGCTGCGGTTCGCCAAGGGAGAGGATCCGCTCGCCCTCCGCGGCGCGCGAATGGCCGCACTTCCGGAGGCGGACCTTCGCGCGTGGGTGAAGTCGAACATGACCCTGTTCCTGGAGAACCCGCTCCTGGAGCGGGCGGTCTCATGCTGGGCGATCGCACCGGAGGAACTGCGTCACTGGCGCAAGCCGGAGCTGGACTACCAGCAGGCGTTTCTCCGGGCGGTGGGGGATTACGATCCGCGGCGCCGTCCCGCGTTCATGTACGAGCCGAACAACCGCGATACGAACGCCCTGCTCAAGACCGGTCCCGGCCAGGGCTTCGTGCTCGAGGGAAGCTATGTCCACAGCTACGGATGGGACGTGCGCCGTTCGCTGCGCATCAACTGGGCGATGGACCAGATGACCGGAGCGGCGGCGCAGGACGGACGCGTCGTCGTGCCGGGGCTCCAGCTCTCGCAGGACATGCCCGGCTTCACGGCGAAGGATCTCGAGGCCGATCCGTCGGCCCGCACCCGTCTGCGGAGGCTGCTGCGCCATGACGTCTGCCTGGCCCTCGCGCGCGGTGCGCAGGGCTTCCAGGTGTGGTCGCTGCATCCCTACCGGCCGGCGATGACCACTTACCTTGAACTCGTTCGCGGGTATGGCGAGGTGTTCCGTGAGTTGACCGGTCCGCGCTCCGGTCTTCGCGACGCGGTGCTCTTCGGCGAGCGCCGGACGGATCTCACGATCGAGGTGACCCGCGGGCCGGCGTTCATCGCGGCGCCGCCGAAGGAGGGGACGCTGGAGGCCGTCGAGGGCACCATCGACGTCCGGCCGGACCGCTGGCCGTCCGTCCGCCTTGCCAACCTGGCCTTCGGCCCAGGCCGCGTGCTGGTCCTTGTGAACTCGGCCGATGTTCCCGTCCAGGCTCGGCTCGCCGGCCTGCCCGCCGAGGCCCGCGTCGCGGTCGTTTCCGGAGGCGATGCCGCCGTGTTCGAGCGGACCGCCACCGGGGCCGAGGCGTCCCTCGAGCCCTTCGCAGCCCTCGTCTTGACGGTGTCGCGCGTGTCCGATTGAAGCAAGGAGATGACCATGCATCGCATTCCAGGGACGTTCCCCCTCGCGCTGGTGGCGGTTGCCACCGGGCTC
>CAYODK010000227.1:0-8485 GCA_964402695.1 uncultured Verrucomicrobiota bacterium | reverse complement strand
GCCGGCGCGGAGGAGAGGCCATGCAGGACTTCGAGAAGCTCGGCGTGTTCTACCTCGGCCGCGAGGCGGAAGGGGATGGCGGGGCGGAGGGGGACCTCGTCCTGTACGATTCCCGGGACCTGACCACCCACGCCGTGATCGTCGGGATGACCGGAAGCGGGAAGACGGGGCTCGGCATCGGCCTGCTCGAGGAGGCGGCGATCGACGGCGTTCCGGCGATCGCGATCGACCCGAAGGGCGACCTCGGCAACCTGCTGCTCTCGTTCCCTGACCTGCGGCCGCAGGATTTCCGTCCGTGGATCGACGAGGGCGAGGCGGCGCGCAAGGGGGTGACGCCGGACGACTTCGCCGCGCGCACCGCGCAGGCGTGGCGGGAGGGGCTCGCCGCGTGGGGGCAGGACGGAGCGCGCATCCGCCGCTTCCGCGACGCCGTCGACCTGGCGATCTACACGCCCGGCAACGCATCCGGGCGGCCGCTGCAGGTTCTCAAGTCGCTCGCCGCGCCACCGCCGGCGCTCGCATCGGACAACTCCGCCCTGCGCGAGCGGATCCAGACGACCGTCTCGGGGCTGCTCGGGCTGCTGGGCATCGACGCGGACCCCGTCCAGGGCCGCGAGCACATCCTGCTCTCGACGATCCTCGACCATGCGTGGCGCGCGGGCAAGGACCTCGACCTCGCCTCGCTGATCCGCGGGATCCAGAAGCCGCCGTTCGCGTCGGTCGGGGTCTTCGACCTCGAGTCGTTCTACCCGGCCAAGGACCGGCTCGGCCTCGCGATGGCCCTGAACAACCTCGTCGCGTCCCCCGGCTTCTCCGCGTGGATGGAGGGCGAGCCGCTCGATGTGCAGCGGCTGCTCCACACGCCGGAGGGGCGGCCGCGCCTGTCGGTGATCTCCATCGCGCACCTGTCCGACGCGGAGCGGATGTTTTTCGTCACGATCCTGCTGGGCGAGATCCTCGCGTGGGTCCGCGCCCAGCCGGGCACGTCGAGCCTGCGGGCGGTCCTCTACATGGACGAGATCTTCGGCTACTTCCCGCCGACCGCGAATCCGCCGTCGAAGACCGCGATGCTGACCCTGCTCAAGCAGGCGCGCGCCTACGGCCTCGGTGTCGTGCTCTCGACGCAGAATCCGGTCGACCTCGACTACAAGGGTCTCTCGAACGCCGGCACGTGGTTCATCGGCCGGCTGCAGACGGCGCGCGACAAGGAGCGCGTGATCGAGGGCCTCGAGGGCGCCGCCTCCGGCGCGGCGTTCGACCGCGGCGCGATGGAGCGCGTCCTCGCCGGGCTCGGCAACCGGCGATTCCTGATGCGCAACGTCCACGAGGATGCGATGGCCGTCTTCGAGACCCGCTGGGCCCTGAGCTACCTGCGCGGCCCGCTGACGCTGCCGCAGATCCGCGCGCTCGGCGCGGGCGCCGCCGTCGCGCCGCCCGCCCCGTCCGCGCCCTCCGCGCCGCCGCCGGCCGCGGAGGCCCCGGCGGCCGCCCCGGGCCCGGCGCGCGGCGGCGGGAAGCCCGCGCTGTCGCCGGGCATCCCGGAGTACTTCGTAAAACCGTCGAAGGCGGCGGCGGCGCTCACGTACCGGCCGATGGCCGCGGGCGCCAGCAAGCTTCACTTCGTCGACGCGAAGGCGGACGTCGACGCCTGGGTGCCGTTCGCCCACCTCGCGCCGCTCTCGGACGACGGCGGCGGCGTGATCTGGGAGGAGGCGACGGCGCGGCCCGAGTGGAGCGCCGGCCTCGACCCGCAGCCGCGGGAGGGGGCCGCCTTCAACCCGTTGCCCGGGGCGCCCGGACCGAAGGTGGTCGCGGCGTGGAAGGAGAGCCTGGAGGACCACCTCTACCAGAACGTGACGCTGGACCTGTTCTCCGTGCCGGCGTTGCGCCTGACCTCGACGCCCGGCGAAACGCTCGGCGACTTCACCGTCCGCTTCACGCAGGCCCTGCGCGAGCGGCGCGACGCCGAGGTGGCGGACCTGCGCGCGAAGTACGAGTCCAAGCTGCGGACGATGCAGGACCGCGTGGCCCGGGCGGAGGACCGTCACGAGCGCGAGAAGGTCCAAGCGGGCCAGCAAATGATGCAGACCGCCGTCTCGCTGGGCGCGACGGTGCTGGGCGCCCTGTTCGGGCGGAAGGCGCTCGGCGTGGGCACCGTCGGCCGGGCGGCGACCACGATGCGATCGGCCGGCCGCATCGGCAAGGAGCGCGGGGAGGCGGCGCGGGCCGCCGAGGGCATCGAGGTCGCCCGCCAGCGGCTTGCCGAGCTGGAGGCGGAGCTCGAGCGCGAGATCGCCGCTCTGCAGCAGCGGTATGATCCGTCCGCCGTGCGCGTCGAGACCGTGCGCATCCGGCCGCGCAAGTCCGACATCGCCGTCGGCGCCGTCGGCATCGCCTGGGTGCCATGGACGACCGCGGCCGACGGCATGTCCGAGCCGGCGTTTTGAGACGGATGGCGGGGTGGGTGGACGGGGGGGTGGATGGGCGGACCGGAAGGACCGGCCCGTGCCGGCTGGGTCGGACGGAGTGCAGGAAAGGAATGAACGACATGACGGAACTGATCGGTGCGTTGGTGAAGCAGCTCGGCGTGACCGAGGGCCAGGCCGAGGGCGGGGCGGGCCTGCTCTTCAAACTCGCGAAGGACCAGCTCGGCGGTGACTTCTCGAAGGTCACCCAGGCGATGCCCGAGGTCCAGGGCCTGATCGGGAAGGCCCCGGAGTCCGGCGGCGTGGCGAAAATGCTTGGCGGGCTCACCTCGATGCTGGGCGGCGAGGGCGGCGCGGCCGCCGGGAAACTGGCGGGCCTGGCCTCGCTGGCCGGCGGCTTCTCGAACCTGAAGCTCGACAGCGGCATGGTCGCGAAGTTCGTGCCGGTCGTCCTCGATTTCGTGAAGAGCCAGAAGGGCCAGGAGCTGTTCTCCTTGCTCGCGTCCGCGTTGAAGAAATAGGCGAGGCAACGCCGGTGCCCCGGCTCTTCCCGGGGTCTTCCGCCCGCTTCGGCCCCGCGGCGCGCCGCGGGGCCCGAGGATCTCATGCCTCCGGCGCGCCGAGGGTTTCGGCCTGCCGTTGCAGGTCGTGGAGGGCGCGGTAGAGGCCTCCGCGGGCGAGGAGATCGGCGTGGCGGCCCCGTTCGGCGATCCGGCCCCGGTCGAGAACGGCGATCTCATCGGCGCGGTCGAGGCCGGTCAGGCGGTGGGTGATCACGACGACCGTCCTGCCGGGCAGGGACCATAGCGCGGCCATGAGGCGCTCCGCGAGGACGGGGTCGAGGTCCGCCGTCGGCTCGTCGAAGACGTAGACGGGGGTGTCGCGCAGCAGCGCCTGGGCGACGGCGAGACGGCGGCGCTGGCCGCCGCTGAGCTGCAGACCCTGCTCCCCGAGGCGCGTATCCCAGCCTGCGGGGAGCGATTCGATCCACTCCAGCGATCCGGTCGCACCGGCGCAGGCGCGCAAGGCGTCCTCGCCGGCGTCCGGGCGGGCGAGGAGCATCTGGTCGCGGATCGTCCCGTTGCACAGCCAGGGCTGCTGCGGGACGACCGTCACGACACCGGTCAGCGTGTCGGTGTCCAGGGTCCGCAGATCGACGCCGCCCATCCGGACCGCCCCCGCGTCGGGATCGAGGAACCGGACGAGCAGGTGCGAAAGCGTCGTCTTGCCCGCGCCGCTGGGGCCGACGACCGCGAGGCGCGTACCCGGCCCGATGCGTAGGTTCAGATCGCGAAGGACCGGGCCGTCCGCCGGGTCGTGCGTGAGCGTGACGCCGTCGAACTCGATCGCGCCCCCCGGAGGCGCCGGGGCGGCCCGGCCGTGCGGCGGGGGAGCGACCGCCGGGGGTCGGTCGGCGACCGCGAAGAGGCGCTCCGCCGCGCCGGCGGCCTGGTCGAGGAACTGGAACGACGGCGGGAGCGGCGCGACGGCCTCGAAGATCGCGAGGGCCCCGAGAGCCAGGACCGCGAGTGCGATGCCGTCCATCCGGCCTCCGGCGACCATCGGGGCGCCGAGGCCGAGGATCGCGACGACCGTCGCGCCCGAGCAGAGACCGGTCATCGCCTCGTGAAGGCCCGTCAGCGTGGACATCCGCCGCTGGAGACGGATCCAGTCCGCGGCCAGCGCGTCCATGCGCGCACGGTGGTCCCCGGCGCGGCCGAAGGCGACCAGGTCGGCGAGGCCCTGAACCCCGTCGACCGCCAGCGCCTGGTACTCGCCCCGCACGCCGAGGATCGCCACGCCCGTCGCACGTCCCAGCACGCGCGTCGCGGCCGGCACCGCGATGCCCGCCACCGCAAGCCCGGCGAGGATCGCGGCGGCCATCCGGGGATCATGGCGACCGAAGAACACGCCCGCGAAGACCGCCGCGAGCAGCGCGACGAAGGGCGGGGCAAGGAGGCGGAGGTAGACGTGTTCCAGGCTCTCGACATCCGCGACGATGCGGTTCAGGAGATCGCCGCTCCGTTCCGCGTGCAGGCGCGCCGGTGCGAGCGGGATCAGCCGGTCGCAGAACCAGGTCCGCAGCCGCGAGAGGATCCGGAACGTGGCCTCGTGGGTCACGAGGCGTTCAAGGTAGCGCAGCACGCCGCGCGAGGTGCCGAAGAAGCGGACCCCGGCGACCGCGACGCGCAGGTCCGCGATCGAGGGCCGCAACGCCGCCTTCGCGATCAGGAAGGCCGAGGTCATTGTCAGCGCGACGCCCACGCCGACCGTCAGCAGCGCCAGCACCGCGCCGCCCAGCATCCACCGCCATTCGGGCGAGGCGAGCGAGAGGGCGCGGACGAGGGGCCGGGAGGAAGCACGAAATCGGAATCCCGAAGCACGAAACAAATTCGAAATTCGAAATCCGAATGATCCAAACGGGTCGTCCGTTTGGGATTTGCGGATTTCCGGTTTGGCATTTGCCTCGTGCTTCGGAATTGGGATTTCGTGCTTGTTCTTCATGCCGTGGCCCCCTCGAAGGCGTGCAGCATGGCCGCGTAGTGGCCGTCCCCGCGTGCGGCGAGGGCGGCCGGGGCGCCCGTCTCGACGACGCGGCCGGCGTCGAGGACGACGACCTGGGCGGCGGAGCGGACGGTGTTCAGGCGGTGCGCGATCAGGAGCGTGGTGCGTTCGGCCGCGAGACGGTCGATCGCCGCGCGGACGACCGACTCCGACTCCGCGTCGAGGAACGAGGTCGGTTCGTCGAGGACCAGGACGGGCGCGTCGCGAAGGAAGGCGCGGGCGAGGGCGAGTCGCTGGGCCTCGCCGCCGCTCAGCCGCTGCCCGCGGTCGCCGACCGGCGTATCGAGTCCGTGCGGCAGCCGGGACAGGAGTGCATCAAGCCCGGCCTCCGCGGCGGCGCGGCGCAGGTCCGCGTCCGATGCGTCCGGCCGCGCCAGCCGCAGGTTGTCCGCGAGCGTTCCGTGGAACAGATGCGGGCGCTGCGGCACCCACGCGATGCGGGTGCGCCAGGCGTCGGGATCCAGCGTTCCGACGTCCGTCGCGTCCGCCAGGATTCGTCCCGACGACGGGTCCAGGAACCGCAGCAGCAGCCGCGCGGCGGTGGTCTTGCCCGAGCCGCTGGCGCCGACGAGCGCCGTCATCCGTCCCGCGGGAAGCTCGAAGGACGCGCCGAGCAGCGCGGGGCGCGCGCCGCCGTCGTAGGCGAACCGGACGTCGTCGAACCGGACGGCGGGCGGCGCGGACCAGGCCGGCAGGATCGCGGGACCCGCGGCGTCCCGGACCGGCGGCGCGACGTCGAGGATCTCGGACATCCGCCGCGCCGCGATCCCGCCCTCGACGCCGGCGTGGAAGCGCGCGCCAAGCGCCCGCAGCGGGCCGTAGAACTCGGGCGCCAGGATCAGAACGGCCAGAGCCGGCTCGAAGCCGATGCCGCCCTTGAGCAGCCTCACGCCGATCGTGACGGCCACGAGCGCGGTGCTCAGGACCGCCAGCAGTTCCATCGCCAGCGATGAGAGAAAAGCGATCCGCAGCACGCCCATCGTGGCGCGGCGGAACTCCTCGCTTGCCCCGGCGATCTCCCGGGTCTGGTCCCGCGCGCGGCCGAGAAGGCGCAGCGAGGCCAGGCCCTGCAGCGTGTCGAGAAACCGGGCGCCGAGCACGCTCAGCACGGCCCATTGCCTGCGCGACCGCCGTTCCGTCGCGATGCCGATCAGCGCCATGAAGACCGGGATCAGCGGGCCGGTGAGCGCGAAGATGAGGGCGGAGATCCAGTCCTTCGGGATCACGAAGGCGAGCACCACGACCGGCGCGGCGAGGGCGAGGGCGACCTGCGGCGCAAACTGGGCGGCGAACGGTTCGAGCGACTCGACGCCTCGCGAGAGGGTGGTGGCCAGTTCGCCGCTCCGCTCGGCCGCGAGGCCGGCCGGTCCGAGGCGCGCCAGGTGGGCGTGCAGGGCCTCGCGCGCGGACGCCTTGACCCGCGCGGCGGCGCGGGCGGCCGCAGCGGCGCCGGCGGCTCCGGCGAGCGCGCGCAGCACGGTGGCCGCGGCGAGCCAGGTCAGGTCGGTCAGGGTGTCCTCCGCCCGCGCCCCGCGCAGGAAGACGGCGCCGAGGATGCGGGCGATCAGCGTCGCCTGGGCGACGGCCAGCAGCGTCGAACCCAGTCCCCCCGCGACGGCCCCCGCGAGCGGACCGCGCGCGCCGAGGGTCCACTGGAGCAGCCGCCGGTCGAACTTCATGCGGCGGTTACCCTACCGCAGAACCCGCCCCGCCGCCACGGGGGGACGCGGGCTTGCAATTCGTATCCCGGCTGCCTGGCAGCAAGTCGGAGGTCCCGGTCTGCCGTCCGAAGCGATCCCCTGCGGCCGCCGAAGCCGCCCGGAAACGTATGTCCACAAGACCCAGTCCCCGCCCATGAGCCCGCGTCGTCCGATGATGAACAGGATTTCATCGTCGGCAATCCGACATGGCGCTGCCTTCTCGCTGACCCTCACGGGTCAGTCGGGACGGTCCGATTCGCTGTTTCAACGACGGCAACGTTTGCATGGGTGCCCGGCGCGTGCCCCGGGGGCGCCCGCCAGTCCCTACTCCCCTATCGTTTCGAAGTAGGCGATCCGCACAGCCATGTTGCTGCTACTGGCGATTCCGATGACGATCCAGCCCGTTTCACCCGATTCAAAGACGGTTTCCATGGCATTGGTCTTAAGCTCGAAATAGTCGGTTGGCAGTGACGGCCTCCATTGAGTCCACTTGATGGGGGGAGCCTTGTGCACACCGAAGGCGTTCGTGATCGTGGCATCCGCATACCGCGTGTTCCACAACTCCGATAGCGCCCGTCTGGCCGCCACCTCAAAGCGGTTGCAGTGATGGTTCATCCTCAGGCAGAACCACGCCGCCGAGGCTGCCAGCATGGCTGCGGCGATCGTCATATGAGTGCCGCCCTTGCGATGGCGTTTCACGATCGAGGTTTCGCCCAGTGCGGACATGGTGCCTGTCGCACGGCTGACAGCATCATCGCTCCACGCAATCTGCAGCGTTGGCGGACTGATGCCGAGATTCCAGGCCGAGCAATTGACGTCTCCCCATTTCAGCTCGTTGGTGGCAGTGTCTCTGAACAGCCAGCTGTCCGCTCCTCGGTGGTCCAGAATCTCCAGACGGTTGTTGCGGCACCAACGCATGAGCGTCAGCGCCCGGTACCATTGAACGGCATAGTGATAGATGGCGGCGTTCGCGAGAACAAGCAGCACCACGGAGACCCCGATCTCCCATCCGGCCAGCAGTTGAAACAGGTCGGCGTCCATGGTCACTTCCTTGCCAAGCTACCTGCGTCATGACGGCGCGACGCGAAACCCACCCGGGGCCTCGCGTCCCCTGCCGGCCCCTGTTGAACCGAGCCTTCGCACGGCAGGTCTGGGGGGGCGGCCGATCTCTCTCCTGCGCGAACCTCCCGCGGGGCGGAAGCTGACGCTATCGCCGCCCCGCCGTGCGGGGATGGTGCGCCCCGGTGATGGGGGCGGTCAAGTGCGCTTGGGATCTCGTGCTTCGCTGTGGGTGGGGCTCACGCCTTCGTCATCCACCGCTTGAGCGTATCCGTGTCGGCGCGGAGGGAGGCGAGCATGCCGTCGTAGGTCTTCGCGGCGCCGGCGGCCCAGTCGTACTCGATGTGGAGCGAGATCGGGGCGCGGAGGTTGAGTTTCCGGACACGCGGGAACCAGTCGGCCTTCTCGAACTCGCCCTTGCCGAGCGCGAGCCACTGCTTCGGCGGGATCACGTCCTTCACGTAGGCGATGCGGATGTGCGGCGCGAGGCGGTCGAAGTGCTGCGGCCAGTCGGCGCCGTGCGTGACGATCGCGTGGCCGAGGTCGAACGCGACGCCCATCTCGTCGGGGTGGAGGTCCTTCACGAGGTCGTGCATCTGCGCCAGGTCGCCGCCGACGTAGGCGCCGGAGTGGTTCTGGATGGCGCCCGTGATGCCGACCGCGCGATTGAGGGCGGCCAGGCTCTTCAGCTCCGCGCGAATCGCGCCGAGGTCCAGTTCGCCGGTCTTCGGGATC
>CAYODK010000226.1:0-8541 GCA_964402695.1 uncultured Verrucomicrobiota bacterium | reverse complement strand
GGGGCGGGAGATCCGGCGGGTGCGGGCGGAGGCGCTGGTGAAGATGAAGGGCGGGCTGCGGGCGTTGTACCGGACGCTGGAACTGCCCGGAGCGAATCCGTTGAAGGACGCGCACGCGGCGTTGGACGCGGCGGTGCTGGCGGCGTACGGCTTCGATACGAAGGGCGATCTTCTCGCCCAGCTTCTCGCCCTCAACCAACTCGTCGCCTCGCGCATCGCCGCGGGCGAGCCGGTGACCGCGCCCGGCATCCCCCCCGGCCATCCGGCCCCGGCCGCGCTGGTCACGACCGACTGCATCCGTCCTGTCACATGAGATGCCGCATGTGGACCGCTGGCCGTCCAACGTTGCGAGCTGATGGATCGGACGCCTGCGATGGCGGGATTAGGGTTTCTCCATGACCCAGCCGTAGTGGTACGGAGGCAGATCGATTCTCTCCGTCATCGCCAGTCGAAAGCCGATTCGCTCGGCCCACTCGCGGCACTGCCCGGGCCTTGGGCGGATGTCCATCGACGGTCCGCGCGGCGTACTGGGATCATGGTTCCAGTGCATGATGCCCAACCGTCCACCGGGCGACAGGATGCGCCACGCCTCGCGCAGCAGCACATCTGGATGCTCGCAGTGCAGGAGGTTGAACAGCATCGCGTAGTCGGCGCCGCCGTCCGGCAGACCGGTGCCGTCGGCCACGAGATCCCGCCGGACGGCGCGAACGTTGGTCAGCCCGGCGTCCTCGGCCTTGCGCGAGGTGGCATCGACCATGTCCGCGTCGATATCCAAGGCATGGACCATGCCCCGCACGAGACGTGCAGCCGGGATGGTGAAGGTGCCGTAGCCGCAGCCGAAATCCACGACATCGCCGCACGAGGCGGTCAGCCCGAGCTTCGCCAGCGTTTGGGCTGGCGAGAAGAAGCCCGACCACATCGATTCATCCGGCATGCCGCTCTCGCGAGTCTTCATCGCCGATCTCAGAATGTCAGCACCCGGTCGCTGTTCAGAACCCATTGCGACAGTTCGGCCATCGTGGACTTCTGCGCACCTTCGTAGTAGGGGTCGCCCTTGCGGATGCCGCAACGCGCCTGGCAGGTGCCGCAGACCTTCACCGAGACACCGGCGGCGATGAGGTCCTTCGTCATCTGCACCAGGTCGAAAGCCCCTTCGGGCACAGGCACACCGTCCCGCGCCAGATCCACGGAGTCATTCATGAGAAAGAGTCGGACCTCGGCTCCGTCCTTTCGCAACTGCCCCGCCAGTCGCAGTGCGTTCCACGTCAGATCGCTGCCGTCGTAGGGCGCGTGATTCAGGATGATCAGGGTCGTCATGTCACTCCTTCTCTGTTTCATCGATATCCCTCCACCCTCCCCCCATGGAAGAGTAGAACGCAACAGTATCCATCAGTCGTTGCGCCTGAGCGGCACACAGGTCCATGCGACTCGACTCGACCGCCTGCTGCGCGGACAGGATTTCGAGATGGCTGGCCGCGCCCAGTGCATACCGTTTCCGCACGAGGTCGAGCGTTTCCGTGGCCGACATGGCGGCGGACGTTGTCGCCGTCAAGGCATGCGCATTGTGGTCGAGCCCGCGCAGGACGTCGGCAACGTCGCGGAATGCCTGCAAGACGGTTTCCCGATAGTGCGCTGACGCGGCGTCAAAGCCGGCTTCGGCGGCGCGGGCCTCGGCGCGGAGCCCCCGGTTGAAGAGGGGTTGCGCCAATTGACTGCCCAGACTCCAGATCAAAGAACCGGGATCAAACAAGTTGTCGAGGCTAAGTGCCTGTGCGCCGACATCGGCGCTGAGCGATATCTGTGGATAGAGTTTGGATACGGCCACGCCGTGCTGCGCGCAAGCGGCATGCAACAGGGCTTCGGATGCCCGGATGTCCGGGCGGCGGCGTATCAGTTGCGACGGCACCTGCAAGGGCAGTTCTGACGGCAACGTGAAATCCGCGAGCGCGAACCGGGGAACGTTCGTCGCGGACGGCGTCTGACCGATCAGCACGGCCAGCAGATGGCCTGCCTGATCGCGCTCATTGCGCAGCGCCGGAATCCTTGCGCGAGTCTGTTCCATTTGTGTCTGAAGCGCCAGCAGGTCCACGTCCGAAGCGGCGCCCAGTTCGATGCGACGGCGCGTCAAGTCAAGTTGCTCCGCCTGCGCATTCAGAATGCGCTCCGTACCCTCAATCTGCGCCGACAGGCGCGCTTGCGCGATGGCCGTGGCGATAACGTTGCCAGCCAAGGTCAGCCGGGCACCTTCGAGTTGGAAACGTCTGTAATCGGCCTGCGCAGCAAGCGCTTCGAGCGCCCGGCGATTGCCGCGGAACAGATCGAAGTCATACCGCACGTTGACCGAGGCGCTGAAAAGATTGAAGGTGTTTTCGCCATCCGGCTGCCCCATGGCCGCGTTGTTGACCGACTTGCGTCCTCCGCTCAGGTTGGCATTCGCCTGCGGGTAGCGAGTGGATCCCGCCCGTGCCTCGTAGGCGTGGCGGGCCTGCCGCAAGGTGGCCTCCGCGGCGTCCAATGAGGGACTGGCCGCCAGTGCCCGTTCGATCAACGCATCCAGCTTCGGGGATTCAAGCGCCTGCCACCACTGCGCCTCGATCAGGACACCTTCCGCAAACCGTTGTTCGCGGCCCAGCACGGTGGAAGAGGAGGCCGTGTGCGCGGGTAACGCCGACGCGGTGTAGCCGGAGGCGGCGGGCGGGGCCGGTGTCTTGAACTCGGGACCCGTGGCGCAACCGGCCAGGAACAGGATCAAGGAACCCAGGCCCATCGCGCGGCCACGAACGGTCGATGGCACCAAGGTTTCCTTCACAGCTGACAGGATTGTCTTCATTCGAATGATCGCCCTTCGCCGGCCTCTTCCACCGTGCGTCCGTCGCGGATGTGATAGATGCGCTTGAAGGTCGGGATGATCTTCTCGTCGTGCGTGACGACGATGACGGCCGTCTCGTATTGGCGGGCCATTTGGTTGAGAATTCGGATCACCGCCATCGCTCGTTCGCTGTCCAGCGGCGCGGTGGGTTCATCGGCGAGAATGACCGGCGGGCGGTTGACCAACGCCCGCGCGATGGACACACGCTGCTGCTCGCCGCCGGAGAGTTGCGACGGCATAGCCCGGGCGCGATGGCCTACGTCCAGCGCCTCCAGCAACTCCACTGCCCGCTTCCGGGCGTCGGAGTTGGATCGACCGGCCAGCATCGGCAGCAGCGCGACATTATCGGTGACATCGAGAAAGGGGATCAGGTAAGGGGCCTGGAACACGAACCCGATCCGGTCGCGTCGCAGGGTGCGCAGGTCCTTGATTTTCCAGCCGTCGTCATAGATCATCTCATCGCCAATGGTCATGCGTCCGGCGGTCGGTTCGATCACGGCTCCGAGGCACTTCAGCATGGTGCTTTTACCGGATCCTGAAGGGCCTACCAGACCGATCACCTCTCCCGCGGCCACCTGCATGTCCACACCTTTCAAGGCATCGACAGCGGTGTCGCCGCTCCCATAGCGTTTCTTGATTCCCTCGATACGAATGCCTTTTCCCGTCATGTTAACCGCCTATGGCCTCGGCCGGATCGACCTTGAGCGCGGCACGGATGGCGATGAGGCTCGCAAGGATGCAGATCACCGCCACGGCCCCGAACCCGAACATCGAGTCGAGGGGTTCCAGCAACACATATTTCGGGAAGATCGGCGCCATCAACAACGTGGCGGAGATCTTTCCCACCACGAAGCCGATCGTGCCCAAGGCGAGGGATTGCTGCATGATCAGTCCGACGATGGTGCGGTTCCTGGTGCCAATCAGTTTGAGCACGGCGATCTCGCGGATTTTCCCAAGGGTCAGGGTGTAGATGATGAAGGCGACGATGGCCGCGCTGACAATCGAAAGAATCACCAGGAACATGAAGATCTGTCTGGCCGAGGTGGCGATCAGTTTGCCGACCAGGATATCCTCCATCTGGTTGCGCGTATAGACCGTCAGGCGTTTCCAGCGGCGGATCGATTCCGCCACCTCCTCAGTGCCATGGCCCGGTTTGGTTTGTACCAGCACCGCGTTGACGTAAGGGTTCATGCTTTGCGAAGCGATCACCGCGTCCAGAAACCCCGGCGCCCCGGATCGGTTGAAAGCGGGGTTTGCGGCGGTTCGCCGCCGTTGCCGGACGACGGCGTCGTTGTCCTTCAGGAACTGCGCTTCCTGCGCATCCTTCAAGGGAATGAAAACCATCGGATCGCCGCCGGAAGACACCATTCTCCGGGTCAGGCCGACCACCGTGTAGTGGTTGCGGCGGATCTGCAGGCGATCGCCAAGCGCAAACCCGGCGGCGACGTCGGCGACCGCTTCGTAATGGCCGCGGGTGATCTGGCGTCCCGCAACGAGATACGGTGGCCAGCCGGGCGTGCCGGGCTCCCCCGCCGTGATGCCGGTGACCATCGAGCGCACGTCCCGTTCGCCATGGCGCACCTGCATGGTGAGATAGGTGATGTTCGCCGCGCGAGCCACGCCGGGCATCCCGCGAATCCCGCGCCAGATATCGTCGTAGAGGCTCGACGGCTCGGCATAGGGGCCGAGGGTGTCTTTCTGCACCACCCAGAGGTCGGCGCCGCTGTTGTCGAGCAAGGCTTTGGCGTCATCCACCATGCCGCGATAGATGCCCGCCATGGACAGGGTGATCCCAATCAGCAACCCAAGCCCCACGCCGGTAAAGACGAACTTACCCCAGGCGTGCATGATGTCGCGGCCGGCCAGGCTGATCATCGCTTCACCCTGGGAATCCGATCGACCACATCGACACGACTGCGGGCGCTCAAGGCTTTGGCGCTGTAGACGACTATACGATCCCCGGCCCTCAGGCCTTTGCGCACCTGCACCTGACCGTCCAAATCCGCGGTGCCCGGCACGATCGGCGTGAAGTGCAGGTCGCCGTGGACGACTTGCCACACGCCCACTTGACCTTCGATGCGTTGGATGGCCGCATGGGGGAGGCTCGGCCCGGACGGAAGCGCGGGCAAAGCAACGGTAACCTCGGCCAGTTCCCCGATGGCCGGCAATTGCGCCGGAACGGCATCGAATGCCACTTTGGCGAGGATCTCCTCCGTGACCGAATCGGCAAGCGGCTCGACGCGCAAGACCCGTCCGGGAAGGACCCTGCCCCCTTGCGAACGCAGCACGATATGGCCTGGAAGTCCGGACTGCAGGCCGGAGGCATTCAATTGGTCGAACCGGACATTGATCCACAGAGTCCCCGGATCGACCACCTCCACCACGGGTTGTCCCGCAACCACCGTCGAGCCCGGCTCCGCCTGTCGGGACACCACAAGGCCATCCGCTGGAGCGAGCATACGCAGGTTTGCACGTTGCTTGACAAGGGCATCGCGATCGAGGCGGACGCGTGTCCGTTCGTGGCGAACCGCATCCAGATTGGCCCGGGCGCTCGCAAGGCCCGTCTCCGCCACCGCCCGTTCCTGCCGCTTTGCGTCCAGCATCTCTGCGCTCGCCGTACGTGCGTCGACCAGTTGTTCGTACCGTCGCGCCTGCGTCTCCGCGTAGGCCATTCGAGCCGTGGCCTCTCCGGCCTGCGCTTCGGTCACCGTCACCTGAGCCTCCGTGCGTTTCAAAGCGGCATCCAGCGCGGCGATCCGATCGTCAAGATCAACGGGGTCCATTTCGCCCAGCAATTGACCGGCCCTCACGAGGTCTCCCACATCCACGGACACCTGCTTGACACGTCCGGCAAACGTGGGCCCGATGCGGTGGGTGTAGCGCGCCTCCACCGTGCCGATACCGAACAGCGATGGCATGATGGCCCGGTTCTCGACCGTGGCTACGGTCACCGGAACCGGGGTCAGCGGGCCTGATCGGAGCGCAACATAGATGAAAAGCGCCAGCATCGGGACAAGCACGCCGATCATGCCCAGCGTCCGACCTTGGATGTGGAGTCCTTTCATCGTGCCCTCCTGACAGCGCGGCGATAGAGGGTAAAGACTTCGCGGGCTCTCTTTCTGGCGATTCCGATGTTCCCCAGAACCAACGATTGCACGACCAAACCTTGGATCATCCCGACGAACAGAGTGGCGGCGGGTTTGGCTTCCACTTCGGGGTCGATTTCGCCCCCGACCTTGCCTTGTTCGATAAACACCTGCAATCTCGCGACATACTGTCCCATGAACTTGCGCACCATGCGCTTGGCGAGGGTATCGTCGGCTCGTTGAAGCTCGCCGAATATGATGCGCGGTACGCCAGCGTGCCGCACATGGGACTCGACGTGAGCCATGAATACGATCTCCAAAGCCTCCAGAGGTGACTTCGCCATCCGCTCCGCCTCGTCCACCCGCGCCAACACACGCTGTGTCACCCACGCAATGACCGCCTGCCAGATCTCGTCCTTGGTGGCGAAGTGGCGGAACAACGCGCCCTGCGTAATCTGCATGCGTTCGGCAATGGCTCCGGTTGTGATGTCGGCAGGGTTCTCGACGGCGGCCAGATCGAGTACGGCTTGCACCGTGGTCGCGCGGCGTTCAGCCGCCGAAAGGCGTTTGCGCGAGGGGTTCCTGTTCATAGTGAGTAATCTATTACTATCTTGTGCCCGTGTCAATCCGTGTCGGGGCCGTGTCGGGGCCGCTGCATCCGGGCGAATGCTTCCCTTCGCTGATCGAGGAAAACATGGAGTCCTCAGGACGCATTGAATATCCGGCGGCCCACGATGGTCAGCGGCGTCGAGCCCACAGGATGACTCCGGAGATGAGGATCCAGAGCGCCGCCGATCCGAGAACCGGGACGATGAGGATGTAGGCGGGACCGATCGCGCCCTGCAGGATCCGCCCGGTGTGGACCTCGAGGGCAACGTTCCACAGCGGCATCGGCAGGTCGCGCAGTTCGGGCGGCATCTCGACGCCGCCGCCGACCAGTCCGGGGGCGTAGTCGAAGACCAGGTGCCGGCCGGGCAGGCGGACGAGGCCTGCGATCATGTCCCGACCGACGGGCCGTCCCCGACCGGCTCCGGGGCGCGGCGCCTCTCCGGTCATGTAATCGCGGACCATTCCGCTGTCGGGATGCCAGACGAAGAGCCCTGCGAACGATCCGACGAGATACGAACCGCGACCGAGGGACTCGAACACGTTGATCCCCATCACGGAGACCGGCGGGCACGCCTCCATCCGAACGGGGCGGTCGTCGAGGCCCCGGGACACGCGGTAGAACCCCTCGTCGGTGCCGACGATCCAGTAGCCGCCATCCTCGTTCCACTGGATCGCCCGCAGCCGGTCGACCCACGGGTTCGCCCCGGCGAGCACCGAGCCCGGCGCCGTCGGCACGCGCTTCGTCGCGATCGGGATCAGCAGCGGCGGGCGTAGGAACATGCCCGTCGCGGCGAGGCCGACCAGGAAGACCGCCGTGACGATGCCGACCCGCTTGTGCCAGCGGATGGTGAAGCGGCTGACCGCCGCCAGCGGCTTCGGATCGGCGCCGCGCCGGACGCGCGCCCGGATCCACCGCGGAAGGAAGTAGTAGCCGTAGCCGGTCAGGCACAGGAACACGAGCACGACCGCCAGCGCATCGACGAGGAGGACTCCGGCCGGACCGTAGAGCTTCCCGCTGTGGATCATCCACAGGGTGCGGAAGAGGCTGGTCCGGCCGTCGTCATCCGCCGCCGGGCGTAGCCGCACCGGAGTCGCACCCCCGCCTCCCTCCCCCCCGTCGAGGAGGAGGATCTCGTCGCGGCTCAGGGCGGCGAGGCGACCTTCGCACTCTGCGAGGTCGACGATTCGCGGGTCGCGCAGATCGAGCGGCTTGTGCCGCCAGGCTGACGCGCCGTCATCGAACCGGTACAAGCCTGCCTGCGTGGCTGCGTAGAGATGGCCCGCTACCGATCGCAGAAGCCTGAACGTGCGCCGGCTGTCCACGCCTCCGGGAAGGCCCTCCATGAACGGCTCGAAGCGGCGGAACCCGGGATCGGTCCTCCATATCCCGATGTTGCCGTAGAGGAGGATGGTTTGACCGTCCAGATGCAGGCCCCCGCGCACCGCCGCCTGGTTCCAGTTGTCGTACCGGTAGGCCGCGCCCAGGAGATCCCGGTCGACCGACAGGTGCGCGACCGCCCCGCGGTGGTTGAGCACGATCCCGCTGACGGCCCACAGGGTCAGCACCGGCCCGAGGACGAGCGAGAGCCACGTGTGCGCCCAGCGGGTGATCCCGCGGCGGCGCGGGTCAGGCGGTCGCGCGTCGCCCATACCCGCGGGTCTTCCGTGCGCACAGCGGTGGCGAGGAGGTCGACTCGGCCAGCAGGTCGGCGACCGTCGTCTCGCGGAAGGCCTCCTGGACCATCCCCATGGCTTGGTCGAGCCGCCGGTGCAGCGGGCACAGGCGCTTGCCGTGGGAAGCATGCCCCAGCGGACAAGTGAGAATCCGCTGGAGCGGATCGACCGCGTCGATGACATCGAACACCGTGGTCTTCGCGGGATCCCCCAGGAACCGGAACCCGCCGTTTCGACCCCGCTGCGAGGACACCAGCCGGGCGCGGACCAGCGGCAGCATGACCTTGGCGAGGTAGCCCTCCG
>CAYODK010000225.1:0-8607 GCA_964402695.1 uncultured Verrucomicrobiota bacterium | reverse complement strand
CCGGCGTCGATCGACGGCAGGTGCCGCAGCAGCTCGCGCGTGTAGAGCCCGATGCCGGAGATCTGCGGGAAGATCCAGCGGGCATCCAGGACGATGTGGAGGGGGGGGGAGTTCACGGTTCAGAGGTTCACAGGTTCAGAGGTTAACAGGTTCGGAGGTTCCGGGTACAGAGGGCGGAAGACAGAAGTCAGAGGTCAGAGATCGGAGGTTGAAAGCTGGAAGACGAAACGTCCCCCCGCCCAGGCGCCTGACACCTGACACCTGACACCTTTGCCGACGCGGGGCCGGAGGGCGCCGATCCCGGCCCAACTTGAAACCTGAAACTTGGAACTTGGAACTCCCCCTCACGATCCGCCTCCGACGCTCCGGTAGACCTCCCAGGTCCGCCGCGCCGTTTCGTCCCAGGTGAACCGCGCCGCGTTGGCGGTGCCGCGGGCGACCAGCGCGGCGCGGTGAGCGGAGTCGCCCAGCACCGTCGCGATGCGGTCCGCCCACGCGCCGGCATCGTACTCCGGCACGATCTCGGCCCCGTCGCCGCAGACCTCGGGCAGCGAGCCGCCGGCGGAGGCGATCACGGGAGTGCCGCAGGCCATCGCCTCGAGCGGCGTGAAGCCGAAGCCCTCGTACAGCGACGGGAACACGAAGGCCGTTGCGCCCGCGTAGAGCGCCGGCAGATCGGCGTCCGCCGGGTAGTCGAGGTGCCGGATCCGCGCCGCGAGGGGCGAACGGGCGATGCGGTCGAGGATCGGCTCGTAGCTCCAGCCCTTCATGCCGGCGATGACGAGGTCGCCGTCGAACCCGCGCAGCCGCTCGAAGGCCTCGACGAGGAAGGGGAGGTTCTTGCGCGGCTCGAGCGTGCCGACCGAGAGCAGGTAGGGGCGCGCCAGGCCGTGCCGGGTCCGCGCCGCGCGGACCGCGTCCTCCGGCGGCCGGCCGAAACCGTCGGGAAGTCCGAGCGGAACGCCGTGCACGCGCGCCGCCGCGGCGGGCCAGCGCTCGCGGATCTCGCCGGCGATGGTCGCGGAGTCCGCGAGGATCGCGTCGGCCCGGGCGACGGTGTCGTCGATGCGGGCGGTCAGGTAGCGCAGGTTGCCCGCCTCCGCGGCGTGCGGGAAGCGGAGGAACGAGAGGTCGTGGATCGTCACCACGCTGCGCCCGCGCGCCAGCGGCGGCCGGATGAAGTTCGGGAAGTGGAAGACGTCCGCCGCGCCCGCGAAGGCGTCGAACGGCGGGAACCCGATGCGCTTCCACGCCTGCTGGACGACCCGCCCCGGGATCCAGCGCACGGCCCGCGCCGCCGTGCCGGCCGCCTCGAACGGAAGGCCGCGGCGCTGGAAATCGAAGTAGAAGAGCCGGAGTTCGTCGTCGCCCCGGTGCCCGCCGAGGTGCTCGACGAGGGACTTCACGTACCGCCCGACGCCCGCCCGCTGCGCCACGGCCGCCTGGATGTCGATGCAAACCCGCACGCCCCGCTCCTGTTGCGCGGATGCTAGCCGGGATCCGCCGGGATCGCAATGCGGGGGGCGCGCCGGGGCGGAGGAGCGGGCGGGGCGCGGCTTGCAGGCGCGGCGGAGCGGGGTGCATGATGCGCACACCGGGTTGCCCGGGGGAGGATGACGGGATGAAGCATCGTGCGCGGATCTTCGGGACGGCGGGGGTGATCCTGGCGACCGTTCTCGGCGCCCCGGCGGCGGCGCCGCGGCCGAACATCGTGTTCGTGATGGCCGACGACGTCGGCTGGGGCGATTTCCAGTGCTACAACGCGAAGGGGCGGATCCCGTCGCCCGCGATCGACCGGCTCGCGCGCGACGGCCTGCGCTTCACCGACGCCCACACCGCGGCCGCGCTCTGCGCGCCGACGCGCTACACCGTCGCCACCGGCAACTACACGTGGCGCGGCCGGATGCCCGGCGGCACCTGGGGCTGGAACCAGCCGCCGCAGTTCCTCGACGGCCAGAAGACGGTCGGCCACCTGCTGCAGGAGGCGGGCTATCGCACGGGCCTCTTCGGGAAGCTGCACTACGGCGGCGTGTTCGAGGAGGGGGCCGACGGCAAGCCCGACTTCGCGAAGCCGATGAAGGCCGGTCCGATCCAATGGGGCTTCGACACCTCCTGCGTGCTGCTCGGCGGACACCAGGCCCCGCCCTACATGTTCTTCGAGAACAACCGCGTCCTCGGCGATCCCGCGAAGGTGACGCAGCTCGCCGCCGGCCCGCTCAACGGCGGCGTCGTGCCCGTGCCCGGGCCGGGGCTGCCGGACTGGGACAGCCGCGCGGTGGGCCAGACCCTCGTCGACAAGGTCGTCGCCTTCATCGACAGCTCGAAGGGCACGCCGTTCTACGTGCACCTCTCGACCGACGGGGCGCACGGCCCCTACACGCCGCCGGACGCGATCGGCGGCACGCCGGTGAAGGGCGTCTCCAAGATGACGGCGCACACGGACATGGTCCACGAGGTCGACGTCGTCGTCGGCCGGCTGGTCGAGGCGCTGGAGAAGCGCGGGCTGCTCGAGTCGACGCTGATCGTCGTCACCAGCGACAACGGCGGGATCCCGTCCGACCGCAAGGAGCACGGCCATGACGCGGTCGGCGGCCTGCGCGGGGCGAAGTCCTACATCTGGGAAGGCGGCCACCGCGTGCCGTTCGTCGCGTACTGGAAGGGCCACACGCCCGCCGGGGCGGCCAGCAAGCAGCTCATCGGCACGCTCGACATCGTTCCGACGTTCGTCGAACTGGCCGGCGGGACGTTCGCAGCCGACCAGATGCTCGACAGCGTGAGCCTCGTCCCGGTGCTGCTGGGGAAGCAGCCGGAGGACAAGCCGGTCCGGCAGACGCTGCTGATCCAGAGCAGCCCCGGCCGCGACGCGTTCACGGAGAACGACCCCGACGGGACGAAGCCCGAGGGCCTCAAGAAGGGCGCGGGCGGGAAGGGCAAGGCCAAGGGAGGCGGGAAGGGGGGCGCCGGCGAGGCCCAGGCCGCGAAGAACCGGGCGTGGAACGCGATCGCGAAGAAGGGCGGGAAATCGGGCAGCGACGGCATGGCCCACGCGCTGCGCGAGGGGCCGTGGAAGCTGGTCCTCGACATTGAGAACGACAAGCCGGCCGCGCTCTACAACCTCGACGACGACCTGGCGGAGCAGAAGAACCTCCTCGCGGAATCCGCCCACGCCGACCGCGTCGCGCGGATGGAGAAACTCTACCGCGAGATCCGCGCCTCGAAGCGCAGCACCGCCGCGCGATAGTCGCCGCATGGCGGAGTCGTGGATCCAGGAGGGCGGCGGGGGCGTGGTGCTGAGCCTGCACGTTGCGCCGCGCGCGAAGCGGACGGAGGTCGCCGGGCTGCACGGCGCCGCGCTCAAGCTGCGGCTCGCCGCGCCTCCGGTGGACGACAAGGCCAACCGCGAACTGCTCCGCTTTCTTGCCGGGCGCCTCGGCGTCCCGAACTCCGCGGTGCGCCTTGTCTCCGGCCAGACCTCGCGCGAGAAGCGCGTGGCGGTGACGGGGGTGACGGCGGACCATGCCGCCCGTTCGCTGCGGTGATTGACCCGGCCGTGGGGCGGAGCCGTCCCCCCGGGCTTGTCCCGGGGGAACGGCAAAGGGGGCTGTCTTGAACCGGCTGCGGACGGGGTGTAGCGTCGGCGCAGCGAAAGGGGAGGCATCCATGAGGAGCACGCAAGCGGCGGCATGGGCGGCGGTGGTTGCGCTGGGCACGGCGCTCGGTGCGGCGGCGCAGACGAATTGGATCCCGGTGTCTGCGGAGGCGGTCGCGAAGTGGCAGGACCTGCGCTTCGGCATGTTCATCCACTGGGGCCCCGTCAGCCTCACGGGCCACGAGATCGGCTGGTCGCGCGGCCGGGAGACGCCGGCCGAGGCCTACGACAAGCTGGTGCTGTCCTTCAATCCGACGAATTACGACGCGGATGCGTGGGTCGCGACGGCGAAGGCGGCGGGGATGAAGTACGTTGTGCTGACGACCAAGCACCACGACGGCTTCTGCCTGTGGCCGTCGGATCTGACCGACTACGACATCGCCGCCGGCCCCTTCCGCCGCGACGTCGTCGGCGAACTCGCCGCCGCCTGCCGGAAACAAGGCCTGCTCTTCGGCACCTACTACTCCGTCTGCGACTGGTGGCACCGCGACTTCCCGAAGGGCAGCCCGGGCGGCAAGGCGGAGAAGCCGGACGCCGTGCTCGACCGCTATGTCGAGTACTACCGCGGCCAGGTGCGCGAGCTGGTGACGCGCTACGGTCCGCTCGTCTGCATGTGGTTCGACGTGCCCCAGGTTGTCGGCCCGACCCAGGGGCTTCCGACGGTGAAGATGCTGCGCGAGCTGCAGCCGGACATCGTCATCAACAACCGCGCCTTCGCCGGGGCGCCGGGCGACCACGTCACGCCCGAGCAGCGAGTCGGAGGCTTCGACATGGCCCGTCCGTGGGAGACCTGCATGACCATCTGCCGCCAGTGGGCGTGGAAGCCGGACGACAGGATGAAGTCCCGCGAGGAGTGCATCCAGACGCTCGTCCGCACGATCGGCGGCAACGGCAACCTGCTCTTCAACGTCGGGCCGATGCCGGACGGCCGCATCGAGCCGCGGCAGGTCGACCGCCTGAAGGAGATGGGCGCGTGGGTGGCGCGGCACGCCGAGGCGGTCTACGGAACGCGCGGCGGCCCGTACAAGCCCGGCGAGTGGGGAGCCAGCACGCGTCGCGGAAACGCGGTCTACCTGCACGTGATGAAGTGGGACGGCGACGCGGCCGCTCTCCCGCCGCTGCCGGCGAAGGTGAGGGCGTCGACGCTCCTGACGGCGAAGGGCGAGGCGCGGGTGGAGACGACGGGCACGGGCCTCGTGGTCCGCGTCGACGCCGCGCTGCGCGACGCCGCCGCGACGGTCGTGAAACTCGAAATCGACGGCGACGCGATGGCGATCGAGCCGATCACGACCGCCTCCGGCGGCACGTCGTTGACCACCGGCGCCAAGGCGACGGCGTCGAACGTGTTCCAGAAGAGCAGCCGCTACACCGCCGCGATGGCCGTCGACGGCGATCCCGAGACGCGTTGGGCGACGGATGCCGGGACGAAACAGGCGTGGCTGGAGGTGGACCTGCGGTATGAGACCGAGATTTCCAAGGCCGTCGTGCAGGAATGGGACGGCGACCGAGGCCGCATCCGGAAGCTCGAGATCCGCGTCAAGGACGGCGAGGCATGGAAGACGGTTGCCGCCGCCGACACCGCCGCGAAGCCCCTGACCTTCCCCGCCGTCAAGGCCCGCTACATCCGCCTCGAAATCCTCGACGCGAAGGATGGCCCGACGGTCGAGGAATTCCACCTGCAGAAGTGATGAGCGCGGAGTGATGAGTGAGGATCGGGGGGATAGGGGCGCGCTGGGCGTGGCCGGGGGGGATCGTGCTTCGCGTTGCCTCCGCGACCTTGGGCTTGTTCCTCTTCGGCGTCCCGTCTCTCTGATCCGGTTCTGATGTCAGCCCCACCGGGGCAAGCCCGGCGGGCGGCCCGGCGAAACGGCGGTCCCACCGGGGCAGGAGGGGCGGGCGGCCGGGTGAAGAGGCGGTCCCACCGGGGCAGGAGGGGCGGGCGGCCGGGTGAAGTGGCGGTCCCACCGGGCTTGCCCCGGTGGGGAGAAAACGGCACCCGGGGCGACCCCTTCCGCCCGTGCGGAACCCGGAACGCGGAACCTCGCCGCGGAACTTCCGCTGGAATTTTCCGCGCCGCCCTTCTTCCTGCATATTGGAGACCGATGGATATGAGCGAAATGTGGGCACGGGCGGAGCGGGCGTTGCGGGACGTCTTCGGGTTCCCCGGGTTCCTGCCGGGGCAGGAGGCGGCGATCCGGGCGATCCTGGAGGGCCACGACGCGCTGGTCGTGATGCCGACGGGCGGCGGGAAGTCGATGTGCTTCCAACTGCCGGCGCTGGTGCGTGACGGATTGACGGTCGTGGTCTCGCCGCTGATCGCGCTGATGAAGGACCAGGTCGACGCGCTCGTCGCGCGGGGCGTGAAGGCGGCGGCGATCAACTCGACGCTGTCCGAGACCGAGATGTCCGCGCGGCTCGCCGCCATGGAGCGCGGGGACTACCGGCTGGTCTACATCGCCCCGGAGCGCTTCCGCAGCGACCGCTTCATCCGCGCGCTGGCGTCGGTCCGCATCTCGCTCTTCGCGCTGGACGAGGCCCACTGCATCTCGCAATGGGGCCATGACTTCCGGCCTGACTACCTCCGCATCCGCGACGCCCTGGCGACGATCGGCCGCCCGCAGGTGGTCGCGCTCACGGCGACCGCCACGCCGGACGTCCGGGGCGACATCGCCGCTCAACTTGGCCTCGGCGGGGGCGGCCGGGCGGCGCCGCGGGTGTTCGTGTCCGGCTTCGCACGGCCCAACCTGCGCCTCGGCGTGCGGCGCGTCGGCGGGCGCGAGGACAAGCTGGCGTTCATCGCCGACGCCATCGCGCGGCTGGGCGCGGGGATCGTCTACTGCGCCACGCGGAAGAACGTCGATCGCGTTGCGGACGAACTCGGGGGGGACGTGATCGCCTATCACGGGGGCATGACCGATGCCGACCGCAAGGCCGCGCAGGACCGGTTCATGAAGGCCGCGAAGCCGGTCGTCGTCGCGACCAATGCGTTCGGCATGGGGATCGACCGGCCGGACCTCCGGTTCGTGATCCACCACGACATCCCCGGCAGCCTGGAGGCCTACTACCAGGAGGCCGGCCGCGCCGGCCGCGACGGGGCGCCCGCGTTCTGCGACCTCCTCTTCAACTACGCCGACGTCCGCACGCAGGAGTTCTTTCTCGACGGGGCCAATCCGACGCCGGACACGATCCGGGCCACCTATGCCGTCATCGCGGCGAAGTGCGCGCGGGCGCCGGCCGAGCTGGCGTCCCGGGACATCGCCGGGAGGATGCCGGACAAGGTCAACGACATGGCCGTCTCCACGTCGGTCGTGGTTCTCGAACGGGCCGGGGTGATCCGCCGCACCTACGCGGCCGAGAGCCGGATCGCGACCTTCGACGTCGCGCGGCCGGCGGTGATGGCGAAGGACCTTCCGCTTGACTTCGCCGCTCTGGCGAGGAAGCGGCGGCGCGACGAGCTGCGCCTCGCCCGGATGGTCGCCTACACCGGTCCGGCCCGTTGCCGGCACCGGTTCATCCTCGAGTACTTCGGCGACACGTCCGCCGCGGGGGCCTGTGCGGCCTGCGACACGTGCGCCGGTCCCGCGGCGCCGGCTCCGCTGCCGCGGCCCGCCGCCGGGGTCCATGGTTCGTCGCGGTCGGCCGCGGCGCCCCAGCCCCGGCGGCCCGCCTCGCAACGGGCGCCCCCTCGCGATCCCGTCCCCGACGCGGAGGACGGTGCGCCGTACGACGAGCGTCTCTTCGCGGCTCTCAAGGCGTGGCGCCAGCGCAAGGCGGCCGAACTCGGCAGGCTGCCGGCGTACTGTGTCTACACCGACCGCACGCTGCGCGACCTCGCGAGGTGGCTGCCGGGGGACGTGACCTCGCTCGGACGGATTCACGGTGTGGGTCCCGCCAAGCTCTCCCAATTCGGCGCGGAAACCCTGGAGATGATTCGAGCGAACCGCCCCCCCGGACCGCCGGGGGCCGGGACGCCGGGGGGCCGGCCTGATCACGGGGATGTCGGCGGCGTCTCGGGGATCTCGTAGATGTCGACGGCGGCGGCCCGCCCGCGGATGGCGACGCTGCCGATGCGCCGCGAGGCGATGGCGGCGCCGGCGGCGGCGACGGTCGCCTCGCCGGCGAGGATGCGGGTGCCGTGCACCTTGTTCTCCGCCTCGAAGCGGGAGGCCTGGTTGACGGTGTCCCCGAGCACCGTGTACTCGAAGCGCCGCGCGGAGCCCATGTTCCCGGCGGTGACGGGACCGGTGTTGATGCCGATGCGCATGCGGATGTCGCACCCGAACTCGTCGCGGAGGCCGGGGCGGAGGGCGTCGAGCGTCCGGTGCATCTCGAGGGCCGCGCGGCACGCCTCGGCGGCGTGGCCGGGCACGTCGAACGGCGCGTTCCAGACCGCCATGATCGAGTCGCCGACGTACTTGTTGACCATGCCCTTCCGGGCGAGGACGATCTCGGTGAGCGGTGTCATGACGCGGTTCATCAGGTCCGACAGCCGTTGCGGTTCGAGGTGTTCGGAGATGCCGGTGAACCCCGCGATGTCGCTGAAGAGGACGGTCACCTCGCGTCGCTGGCCTGCGAGGGAGAAGCTCTCGGGGTGGTCCTCCATGTAGCGAAGCACCTCGGGCGAGACCATGGTGCCGAACATGGCGCGGACGCGCCGGCGGTCGCGCTCCTCCTGGCCGTACCGGACGGCCGTCACGGCCGAGTAGGCGAGGGTGCAGGCCACCGCGATCTCCGCCGGCGACAGCACGAGGTTCCTCGCATGCAGCAGCAGCGCGGCGGCGCCGACCGTCGCGGCGACGGCGGCGACGGCGACGGCCAGCGCGGGACCCGAGCGCAGCCGCCATGCGGCGACCGTCACGAGTCCGCCGCCGAGCAGGATGCCGGCGAACGTGACGTAGAAGAACCACGACTGCTCGCGGAGGGCGTCGCCCGCGAGGATGTTGTCGACCGCCGTCGCG
>CAYODK010000224.1:0-8758 GCA_964402695.1 uncultured Verrucomicrobiota bacterium | reverse complement strand
GGGGGCGGCGTTGAGCTCGATGTCCTTCTCCGTCGTATCCTCGGGATACTTCTCGCGCTCGAAGAGGCAGTCGAAGTGGATCGTCTGCGCCTTCTTGTCATGGGGGACGAAATCCGCGCGCATCGTGCTGGCCTTGAGAACGCCCTTCTCCCCGTGCAGGAAGAGCGCCCACGGGTAATCCGGGTCCACCGGCACCCCCCAGCTCCGATGCTGCCAGACGGCGTGGAGACCGTCGAATTCGAAGACCGCGGTCTGCGTGTCGGAGATGGTCGACTTGCCCTCCTTCTGCACGTAGATGCCGCCCGCGGAGCTGATGCGCCGCGGCCAGCCGAGGCCGGTCATCCAGCGCACGGTGTCGAGCATGTGCACGCACATGTCGCCGACGATGCCGTTCCCGTACTCCATGAAGGTGCGCCACCAGCGCTTGTGCGGAAGCCCGTCGTAGGGCCGCAGCGGCGCGGGGCCGGTCCACATCTCGTAGTCGAGGTGGTCCGGCACGGGCTGAACCTCCGGGTTGCCGTTGGCCCGCATGTGGTGGTAGCAGCACATGTCGACGTGCGCGATCCGCCCGAGCAGGCCGGCCTCGACGATCTGCCGCTTCGCGTCGATCAGGTGCGGCGTGCTCTTCCGCTGCGTGCCGATCTGCACGACCCGCTTGTGCTTCCGCGCCGCGGCGAGGATCGCCTCGCCCTCGAGCACGTCGACGCTGATGGGCTTCTGGAGGTAGACGTCCGCCCCCGCCTCGATCGCGGCGATCGCCTGGAGGGCGTGCCAGTGGTCCGGCGAGCCGACGAGGACGATGTCCAGATCCTTCTCCTTGAGCATCTGCCGGTAGTCGGTGTGCGTCCGCGGCGCCGGCTTCCCGGGCAGGCGCTGCGCGGCGATCTCGAGGGCGCCGTCGAGCATCCTCCGGTCGGGGTCGCAGAGGGCCACGAGATCGACCGGCGCCACCTGGATCAGGCGCCACAGGTCGCTCTTCCCGTACCAGCCGGCGCCGATCAACCCCACGCGCCGGGGCTTCCGGTGGACCAGGTCGACGCCGTAGGCGCCGAGCGCCGACGCGGCGAACGCCGCCGAAGCGGACTGCAGGAACCGCCTGCGGTTGATGGTGAAACCGCGGCCGGAGGAAGGAATCGGCGATGGTGCTTTCATGCGCGTCAGAATGAAGCAGTCGCCATGCGCGTGCAAGCGCGCAGCGGCGGGATTCCACGGCGGTGGCCGGGCCGGGCGCCGCCCTCCGTCACTCCGTCCCGGGGCGGCCCGGAGGATCCCTGTCTTTCCGCGGATCGCCCGGACCGCATTCCTAACAATCCGCGACTCGCCGCACGGCCGGCGCGTGCTATAGTGATTGTTCACGAGGATTCCGGCATGAAATCGACCAAGAACCGATATTGGGTGGGCTTCGATCTCGGCGGCACGAAGATGTTTGCCGGCGTGTTCGACTCGCGGTTCCGCCTCGTCGCGGCGGAGCGCAAGCGCACCCGGACCGACGAGGGATCCCGGTCGGGCGTCGATCGCATGATCGGCCTGATCCACGAGGTCCTTGCCGCCGCCAAGGTGCCTGCGCGCGCCCTCGGGGGCATCGGGGTCGGCACGCCGGGACCGCTCGACCTCGACAAGGGCATCCTTCTGGCCGCGCCGAACCTGGGCTGGAAGGACGTTCCGCTGCGCAGGCGACTGCAGGCCGAGTTCGGCTGCGCGGTGGCCGTGGCCAACGATGTCGATGCCGGCACGTACGGCGAGTACGTCGGCGGCGCGGGCCGCGGGGCCCGGAGCGTGCTGGGCGTGTTCCCCGGGACGGGCATCGGCGGAGGCTTCGTCTACGAGGGACGGCTGGTCCGCGGACGGAAGCAGTCGTGCATGGAGATCGGGCACATGAACGTGATGCCGCGCGGCCGGCTCTGCGGATGCGGACGCCGCGGATGTCTCGAGACCGTCGCCAGCCGCCTTGCGATCTCGGCCGAGGCCGCCATGGCCGTCTACCGCGGGGAGGCCCCCCACCTCGCGAAGCTGGCCGGCACCGACCTGGCCCGGATCCGCAGCCGGTCGCTCGCCGAGGCCATCCGCGCGGGTGACAAGGTCGTCGAGAGCATCGTCCGCCGCGCCGGCTCGTTCATCGGGCTCGCCGTGGGGAACGTTGTGAACCTGCTGGCGCCGGACCTCGTCGTCCTGGGCGGCGGCCTGATCGAGGCCCTGCCCAAGCTCCTCCTGGAGGAGGTTCGCGAGGCCGCCGATGCCCAGGTCATGGACGCCTTCCGCGGCACCTTCAAGGTCGTCACCGCCGAACTGGGCGACAACGCGGCGATCACCGGCGCGGCCGCGCTGGCCTCGCTCGCCGCCGAGGCCGGATGACCGATCCGGAGCCGATGCCATGAAGCGACGTTCCTCCCGATCCCCCGCGCGCACCGGCGACGTCCCGCCCCCGCCCGCCGGGCCCGCCGCACGTCTGGTCGCCGTAATCGACATCGGCGCCACGGCGATCCGCATGGAGATCGCCCAGGTCGGCCCCGACGGGGCGCCGAAAACCCTCGAATCCCTGGCGCAACCCGCCGGGCTGGGCAAGGACACGTTCACCACCGGCGCCATCCGCCGCGAGACCATCGAGGAATGCGTCCGCATCCTCCGGCGCTTCCGGAAGGTCATGGATGAGTACGGAATCCGCGAAGCGTCGTCCATCCGCGCCATCGCGACCAGCGCCGTGCAGGAGGCCTCGAACCGCGACCAGTTCCTCGACCGCGTCTTCATTGCGACCCAGATCCCGGTCGAGTGCGTCGAGGACATCGAGCTCAGCCGCCTGACCTACCTCGCCGTGCGCGACCTGCTCGCGCGCGAGGGCGGAACGCGCGCGCGCGACGCGCTGGTCGTGGAGGTCGGCGGCGGCAGCACGGAGGTACTGCTGATGCAGGCCGGGCACGTGACCTTTTCCGAGACGTACCGCCTCGGCTCCCTGCGCATGCGCGAGACGCTCGAGAGCGGCCGGGCCCCCGCGGAACTCCAGCGGCGCACGCTCGAGCAGGACATCCACCGCACCGTCGAGCAGATGCGGCACTCCCTGCCCGTCCGGCGCGTCGGAACCATGATCGCGATCTCCGGCGATGCGCGCATCGCCGCGGCCCACCTCGTGCCCGGATGGGAGGGCGCGCGGCTGGGCCGGCTCCTGCCGCGCGACCTGGCCCGCTTCGTCGCCCCGCTCCTGGCCCTCGACGCCGAGGCCCTGATGCGACGTCACCGCCTGTCGCCGGTCGAGGCCGAGACGATCGGCCCCGCCCTGCTCTCCTACGGCGAGATCGCGCGGGCCTTCGGCGTGCGCCGGATCCTCGTCCCCAAGGTCAACCTGCGGACGGCGCTGGAGCTCGAGATGTCGGCACGGCCCGAGTGGACGGAGGAGTTCCGCGACCAGGTCCGGCACGCGGCCGCCGGGCTGGCCGAGCGATACCGCGTCGACCGCCGCCACGCCGACCAGGTGGCGGACATCAGCCTCCGCCTCTTCCGCGCCCTGCAGCCGCTCCACGGCCTCGGTCCCCGTCACGAGTTTCTTCTCGAGATCGCGGCGAAGCTGCACGAGGTGGGGCTGT
Organism: uncultured Verrucomicrobiota bacterium; assembly: GCA_964402695.1. Lineage (GTDB taxonomy): Bacteria > Verrucomicrobiota > Kiritimatiellia > PWTM01 > PWTM01 > VGWF01. Next base: position 5,183 of record CAYODK010000224.1, on the reverse strand, counting down.
TCATCAACAACCGGAGCCACCACAAGCACTCGATGTACCTCATCCTCCACAGCGACCTCTTCGGCGTCACGCGGGAGGACCTTCTGCTGATCGCCCTGGTCGCGCGGTACCACCGCCGCTCCGTGCCGCAGCCGGAACACCCGTACTGGGGGCTGCTGCCCCGGGACCAGAAGCTCGCCGTCCAGAAGCTCGCCGCGATCCTCCGCGTCGCCGACGCGCTCGAGCGAAGCCACCTGCAGAGGGTCCGCGACTTCTCCGTCGAGCGGACGGAGGACCGCCTGACGGTGACCATCCGCGACGTCGAGGACCTGACGATCGAGCGCATGGCGATCCGCGAAAAGGGCGGCCTGTTCGAGGACATCTACGGGCTGACCATCGACCTCGACCGCGGCCATGGGATGAAAGGACCGGAAGGCAATGTCTAGGCAGGGCGATCCGTCCCGGTTCCTCAACCGGGAACTGTCATGGCTGGAATTCAACGGGCGCGTTCTCGAGGAGGCGTGCGACGACACCGTTCCGCTGCTCGAGCGCATGCGCTTCCTCGCGATCACCGCGTCGAACCTGGATGAATTCTTCATGGTCCGCGTCGGCGGGCTGCGCATGCTCGCGGAGCGCGGCCGGAGCCGCCGGGACATCTCCGGCCTGACGCCCCGGGACCAGCTGTCCGGGATCGCACGCCGCGTCCACGACATGGTCGACCGGCAGTACGCCTGCCTCGACCGCGAACTCGAGCCCGCCCTGGAGCGCGCCTCCATCCGACGGATCCCGTGGACCGGGACCACCCCCGAGCAGTCCGCGCACCTGGGGCGCATCTTCGATCAGGAGATCCTTCCGCTGCTGACCCCGCGCGCGATCGACCCGGACCAGGAGTTCCCCCTCATCCCGGGACTGACGCTCCACCTGGCCGTCCGCCTGCGCCGTTCCGGCCCCGCCGCCGGCGCGCCGGCCGGAGAGGGCTGGGCCGTCGTCGGGATCCCGCGGACCCTGTCCCGCTTCTACACCGTGCCCGCGGAGGCCGCGTATCACTACGTGCTCGTCGAGGACATCGTTCGCGGGCATCTCGACCGCCTGTTTCCCGGCTGCGAGATCCTCGACACGGCCGTCTTCCGCATCACGCGCAATGCCGACATGAGCGTCGTCGAGGATCTCGCGGCCGACCTGCTCGCACGCATGCAGGACGTGTTGGTGGCGCGGCGCGAGAGCGACTGCGTCCGGCTCGAGATCGAGGCCGCGGCCGACCCCCGGCTCGCCGGATGGCTCCGGCGGCGGCTCGATGCCGACGAGGCGCAGGTCTACCGCGTGCCCGGCCCCCTCGCCCTCTCCTCATGGTTCGGCTTCGGGGACCTCCACGGCTTTGACGCGCTCAAGTCCGAGCCGTGGCCCCCGCAGCCGTCGCCCCTCGTCCCGGCCCGCGAATCGGTGTTCACGCTGCTGGACCGCCGCGACGTCATTCTCTACGCGCCGTTCGAGAGCTACGACCCGGTGGTCCGCTTCATCGAGGAGGCCGCGGCCGATCCGAATGTCCTGGCGATCAAGCAGATCCTCTACCGCACGAGCAAGAACAGCCCGATCGTCGCCGCGCTGGCCCGGGCGGCCGCGGAGGGCAAGCAGGTCACGGCGCTGGTGGAACTCAAGGCGCGCTTCGACGAGGCCCGCAACATCGAGTGGGCCCGCGCCCTCGAGCGGGCCGGCGTGCAGGTCATCTACGGCATCCGCGGGTTCAAGACGCACGCGAAGGTCTGCCTGGTCGTCCGCCGCGAACCCCAGGGCATCCGCCGCTACGTCCACTTCGGCACCGGCAACTACAACGAGATGACCGCGCGGGTCTACTGCGACATCAGCCTGATGACGGCGGCGGAGGACTGCGGCGCCGACGCCTCGGCCTTCTTCAACACCATCACCGGCATCACGCAGCCCGGCCCCTACCGCCGCATCGAGGCCGCCCCGCTGGGCCTGCGCCGGCGCCTGCTCGACCTGATCGAGGGCGAGATCCAGCGCCGGCGGCAGGGGCGGCCGGCCCGCATCATCGTCAAGGTCAACTCCCTGGCCGATCCGGAGCTGATCGACGCGCTCTACCGCGCCTCGCAGGCGGGGGTCCCCGTCGACTGCCTGGTGCGCGGCATCTGCTGCCTGAGGCCCGGCGTGCGGAAGCTCAGCGAGAACATCCGCGTGTTCAGCGTCGTCGACCGGTTCCTCGAGCACGCGCGCATCCTCTACTTCCACCAGGATGGCGACCCCGCCCTGTTCATCTCCAGCGCCGACTGGATGCCGCGCAACCTCGACAAGCGGATCGAACTGCTCGTGGAGGTCGTCGACCCCGCGTGCCGGAAATACCTGACCCGGGTGCTCGACACCTGCCTCGCCGACAACGTCAAGGCCCGGCGCCTGCGCCCCGACGGCACGTACGAACGCGTGACGCCCACACCCCGCACCAAGCCGCTGCGCAGCCAGCAGGCCCACTACGATGCCGCCCGGCGCGCCGCCAAGTCCGCCGAGGACTCGGGGAAGGCCGTCTTCGTCCCCCACCGCCCGGCCACGGTCCGCTGACCGGGCCCCCCTACTCCACTTCAACGACGAAGTAGCAACTGGCGGAGGCCACGGTGGCCGTGACGCTGTTCACGGCCCCATTGCCCGGGATGCCGCTCTGCAGAACCTGGAACCCGGCTCCCGCGGCCAGGTTCGTCGAGCACCGCACCGAATAGGTCTTCCCCACGACGCTCGACCACCGCACAACGAACCGGCTGCCGGGCAGCGATCCCGGCGGATTCGTGCACATGAAGACCGATCCGGCGTTCGTGGCGTCGGTCCCGGCGACGTGTTCCTGCCGGTTGGACGCGCCGTCGCCATCGAAGTCGTCCTCCGGCCGCACGTCGGCGATCGACGCGATGGCGTCGTCGGGGTCTGCATCGACAATCTGCTGGTCGAAGGAGTCCGGCAGGCCGTTCAGGTTGTGGTCGTCCGGCTGGGCATCGAGGACCGCGACGCCGGCGGCGTCCTCGGATGCGAACGCGACGACGCCCTGCGCGGCCATGCGCAGCACGCGGGTCAACGGCGCGAAGGCCCGCTTCTCGACCGGGGTCAGAGGGCTCGACACATCGAGTGAAACCGCGGAGGGACCGTGTCCGGCCATGTGCACAAGGCGTCCGCCTGCGCCGACCGAACCGACCGCCCCCTGCGCGGCGTGCGCCGAACCGACGAGCGACGGCGCCGACGGAGCGGAGACATCCACGGCCGCCCACCCTCCCGTGCCGCAGGCCACGTAGGCCGTCGTCCCGCTCACCGCGACGCCCAGGGCGGGGCCGGGAAGCCCCAGCATTCCGGCCAGCGCCATCCCCGGGACGCTGTAGACGCGCAGGCCCGCCTCGCCCGAGGCCGCCAGCGCGGCCCCCCCGGCCAGCGCCACCTGGTGGACGACCGCGGACGCGTCCGCTCCGCCGGCGTCGGCCAGGCCGGCCAGGGACGGCGCGACCGGATTGGCCGCGTCGATGCACGCGATGCGCCGCCCGTCCGTCACGACCGCCCGCGTGGGGTCTCCGGCGACCGAGACCAGGCCGCCGACCGCCACGTTGGTCCAGGTCGAACGCAGAACGGCCTGCGTCGGCGAAGACAACTCCGCAAGGCGCAGGCCGCAAGCGCCGTCGGCCACATACAGACGCCCCCCCGAGACCGCGACGTCGACCGCGGACGACGCGCCGGCGAAACGTCCCGCGCGGAAAGCGCCCGCAGGATTCGTGACGCACCAGATCTCGACGCCGTTCTCGCCGGCCGCCACGTAGAGATACCCGTCCGCGGTGGCCGCCGACCCGCGGGCCCGCAGTCCGTCGCCCGCCACGGCGAGAAGCGCCGGACTGGCGGGCGTCGACACGTCCAGCACGCGCAGCCCGCCGAAGCCGTCCGCTACCAGGGCCGTCGTGCCCGACAATGCCACGCCCGATGCTTCGCCCCCGGTGCCCGCATTCACGAGGACGGACGGGGCGGCCGGGGCCGCGACATCGACCACGGCCAGACCGGCGCCGCCCAACGGGATGAACGCCGCGCCCCCGGACAAGGCCAGCGACCTCGCCGCACCCGCCAGCGGGATATTCGTCACGAGCGTGGGTGCGGCCGGAGTGCCGAGGTCGACGACCCCGAGGAGACCCGCAGCCCCCGCGACCAACGCGTAGGACCCCGAGAGGGCCAGCCCTTCGCCCGCGGTCACGCGGTCGCAGAGTCCGACCACCGTCGGCGCCGACGGCGTGCCGGCATCGACAATGAGCAGCCCGTCGTGCTGGTCAAGCACATAGACCGTCGATCCGCTCACCGCGAGGGCGCGCGCGGGCCCCGTGGTAGCCAGGCCGCCGAGCAGAAGGGGCGACGCCGGAGCGGTCACATCCAGGATGCGCAGACCGCCCACGCCGTCCGCGACGTAGAGTCGCGTACCGTCCAGCGCGAGGCCGCGGGAGTGACCCGCCCCGTCCCACGTCGCCCGCAACGTCATCGCCGACGGCACCGCAACGTCGACCACGTGGACGCCCGCCGCGCCGGCCGCGGCGAACACATGCGTCGAGCTCGCGGCGAGCCCCTCGATCACACCGCTGAGCCTCAGCCGTCCGAGCCGGACCGGCGCCGACGGCGCGCTGATGTCGTAGGCGACCAGCGAGGCGCCCTCCGCAGCGTACGCCCGCGCACCCTGCACCACGACCGCGCCGCAGAAGCCTCCGATCGAACCGGCCGCGTCCAGGCGGGCGAGCGTCACGCCCGAACCGGAAACCGAGGCCGCCGCGGTCGCCGCGTTGTCCGCCGTGTTGGTCTCGCCCGCGACGGGCCCGGCCAGGGCGCGGAGAACATGCGCCCCCGGTGCAGCGCCGCGCGTATCCCAGTGGAACGTCAGGTCCCGCCACCCCCCCGGCTCCAGCGACGTGACCGCCTGCGCCCCGGCCGAGGCACCCGTATTCGTGTCGGTGAGCGTGACGCTGAAGGACTCGACCGCCTGGCCCGCGTTGCGGACCCGCACCCCGATGGCCAGCCGGTCGCCCGCGGTCGCGCTGCCGGGCACGCGGACCGACGCGACGGCCACGTCGCGCGAAAGCGCCAGGTTCGGCGTGACCGCGCTCAGTTCGAGATCCATCGCGACATCGCTGCTCGCCGACTGGTTCTGGTGCAGTTCCACCGCCAGCACGTTGCGGCCCGGCTGGAGCAGCCCG
>CAYODK010000223.1:2221-8762 GCA_964402695.1 uncultured Verrucomicrobiota bacterium | reverse complement strand
TCTCCTGCTGGAAGCGGAAGATCACCTCGTTCGAGCGGGCGAGGCCGAGGTCGTGGGCGATGCGGACCACGAAGCGCGGGTCGGTGCGGAACCTCTCCTGCTTGGCCTTCAGAAGATTGATCATCTCCTGCTCCAGGGCCTCCTCGCGCGCCATTTCGGAGTTCCGGCGCTGGTACTCGCGGTACTCCTTCCATTTCGGGACGAAGGCGACCGAGGCGCCGACGAGGCCCAGCGCGATGAGGGCGACCCAGCCGACGCGGTAGATGACGATCCAGTAGCTCATCACGCCTCCGCCGTGTCCGGGCCGAGCAGTTCCCGCTCGATCCGTTCGTAGCGGTCGATGACGGATCGGACAAACGCGCGCTTCTCCACGTAGGGAACGGGCAGAAAGGCGCCCTTGAAGCCGGCCAGGACGAGGTTGCGGAACTGGCGGCGCGTGACCGGAATCTCCCCGACAATGCGCTCGAGTTCGCGGGTGACGGTGGTGTTGGAGACGAGCCGGTTGTCCGTGCAGACGGTCACGGAGAGCCCCCGGTCGATCATGTTCCGCACCGGGTGCTCGGCGGCGGACCGGATGGAGGGCGTGGTCTGCAGGTTGCTCGTCAGACAGACCTCGAGGGCGATCCGTTCGCTGGCGATGTACTCCGCGAGGCGTTCGACATAGCCGGCCGGGTCGGCGATGCCCGGCCCGCGGACCATGTCGGTCGCGAACAGGAAGGTGCCGTGGCCGATGCGGTTGGCGTGGCAGTCGGTGATGGCCTGGAAGATGGACTCGGGGCCGTACGCCTCCCCGGCATGGACGGTCGTCTTGAGGAAGTGGGAGTGGGCGTACTGGAAGGCGACCTTGTGATCCCCCGCGGGATAGCCCGCCTCCTCGCCGGCCAGGTCGAAGGCGACGATCGGCATCCCTTCGCGGTCGCGCAGGGCGACGGCGGTCCGGGCCATCTCGAGCGAGGCGAGGGCGAAGACCTCCTTGCGCGGTGCGGCGCCGAGCACGTCGAGCAGGCGGGCGAAGTAGGGACCATAGTTCCGGTTGAAGGACCGCATGGCGCAGACGATGATGCCGTAGTGGAGCGGAAGGTCGTCGCCGGATTGCACGGCGGGGCTCGCGTTGTGGAGGCGGGCGGCGCGGTCCAGCCCGCGGTGGACGGCGGCGAGGATCGCGGGGGCCGCCAGGCCGTCGCGGATGTGGAGCTGCGGCGCGAAGCGGACCTCGAAGTGGCGGACGCCCTCCGCCAGGTTGTCCTCGGCGAACTCGTAGGCGACGCGCTCGAGGTTCTCCGGCGTTCGCAGGACGGCGCAGGTGTAGGCGAAGCCGCGAAGGTACTCCGGGAGGCTCTCGTAGCGGTCCTTGAACACGAGGTCCCGCAGCCCGGCCTCGTCCCAGGACGGCAGGTCGACCTTCTCGGCGCGGGCCAGCTCGATCAGGGTCGGGATGCGGAGGGACCCGTCTAGATGCACGTGGAGATCCGTCTTCGGTATGCGCCGGATGAATTCCGCGGTGATCTGGCTGGCCGCCCTGTTCTTCACGCTTCCACCATGTCCTTCGATCCGCGTATCATACGCGGCACGGCGGCGGAGTCCATCCGGGATCGATATGAGGGTGTTTCGAACAGGAAGCCGGGATGTCTGGCGGAACCTGGCCGTGGAGGAGTGGCTCCTCGACCGGGCGGAGGCGTTCGGACCGACCCTGTTCCTCTGCCGCAACGATCCGGCCGTGGTGATCGGCAAGAACCAGAACCCATGGCGCGAGGTGGACCTGGACCGTGCCCGCCGCGCCGGCGTGCGCGTGGCGCGGAGGGTCTCGGGCGGCGGGGCGGTCTACCACGATCCGGGCAACCTCAACTACTCGTTCATCGTGCCGCGGGATCGCTACGACGCGGATGCGCAGTTCGCCGCCGTGATCCGGGCGCTCGGTTCGCTCGGGATCGACGCCGGGATCGGCCATCGGACGAACCTCTGCGCGGGAGGGCGGAAGGTCTCCGGAAACGCCTTCTGCCTCAAGGCCCGGGTCGCGATGCACCACGGGACGCTGCTCGTGCGCGCCGACCTCGACCGGATGGGCCGGCTGCTGCCCGCGGTGCCGCCGGAGGTCGAAAGCCATGCCGTGCCGTCGGTCCCGGCGACGGTGGTCAACCTGACGGACCTCGCGCCCGACCTCACGGCGGATGCGCTCGAACGGGCGCTCGTGGAGTCCGCGACGGGTCTCTGGGGCGGGCCGGTGGAGTCGTGGACGGACGAGGACGCCGCCCGGTGGGATTGGGAGGACCTGTGGCGCCGGCATGCGTCGTGGGACTGGATCCACGGCCGGACGCCCCCCTTCCGAATCCGACTGCCGCTGCGGCGCGGCGGGGCGCGGGCGGGGGCGGTCGCCGTGCGCGTCGTCGACGGGTTGGTGGCCGGGCTGGAATTCGATCCGCCCGACGCCGGCGCCGACCTGGCCCCCGGCGCGGGTGCCGGGCTGCGCTATGATCCGGCCGTCATCGCCGGGTTGCTCGCGGGGAACCGCGGCGGATGGACCGTGGAACACGACTGAGCCGCAAAGGACGGCCGGGGGCCGTCTTGAGTTTCAAGTTCCAGGTTCCAAGTCTCAAGTCGAACCTGTGAACCTGCGAACCTGTGAACCTCCGAACCTCCGCCTTTCAGGCTTCATCCCTCATCCCTCTTTCCCCACCTCGTGGAGGTTCAGTTCGTTGATCTTCCGGTGGAGCGTGCGGCGGCTTATGCCGAGGCGCCGGGCGGCCTGGACGCGGTTCCCCCCGGTGGCCTCGAGGGCGGCGACGATCAGGCGGCGCTCGGCGTCGTCGAGCGTGAGACCCTCCGGCAGCGGTCCGCCGGGACGGCCCGCCGTCGGCGCGCCGCTCGCGGCGCGGATCGCGGCGGGGAGGTCGCGCGGGGTCAGCGTGTCCCCGTGCGCCAGCACGATCATCCGTTCGACGGTGTTGCGCAGTTCGCGGACGTTGCCGGGCCACCCGTAGGCGGTCAGGGCATCGAGCGTCTCCGCGGCGAGGGCGGGCGGGCGGACGCCGTTCTCCTCCGCGAGTTCGGCGACGAAACGGGCGGCCAGCATGGGGATGTCCCCCGGGCGGTCGCGCAGCGCCGGAAGATGGATCGCCACGACGTTGAGCCGGAAGAAGAGGTCCTCGCGGAACGTCCCTGCGGCGACCATCGCAGGCAGGTCGCGGTTGGTCGCCGCGACGAGGCGGACATCGACATCGATCGGCCGTCCGCCGCCGACCCGCTCGAGGCGGTGCTCCTCGAGGACGCGGAGGATCTTCACCTGGACGGCCGGGGCGATCTCCCCGATCTCGTCGAGGAACAGCGTGCCGCCGTCGGCCATCTCGAACCGGCCGGTCCGCCGCTCCACCGCGCCGGTGAAGGCGCCCCTCTCGTGGCCGAACAGCTCGCTCTCCAGAAGGGACGGCGCGAGGGCGGCGCAGTGCACGGCGACGAAGGGCCCCTCGCTGCGGGGGCTCAGGCGGTGCAGGGCCTGCGCGATCAGCTCCTTGCCGGTGCCGCTTTCGCCCGTGATCAGGACGGTCGCGCGCGACGGTGCGACCTGCCGGAGCGTCGCAACGACCTCCTGCATCGGCGGCGAGTCGCCCACGATGTGCTCCAGGCCGTAGCGGGCGTCGAGCTGCTCCCGCAGGCGCCGGTTCTCCGTGCGCATCTCGCGCGTCTCCAGCGCCCGGCGGAGCAGGATGTCGAGACGGTCGAGGCTGACCGGTTTGGTCAGGAAGTCGTACGCGCCTTCGCGCATGGCCTCGACGGCGGCCTCGATGGTGCCGTACGCGGTCAGCAGGATGACGGTCGGCTGGGGCGTGCGCGCGCGGATGCGGCGCATGAGGGCCAGCCCATCCATGCCCGGCATGCGGATGTCGCTCAGGACGAGGTCGACGCTCTCGCCGGCCAGCAGGTCGAGAGCGTGCTCGCCGCTGTCGGCGAGGAGCACGCGGTAGTCGCCCTGGAGCGCGCGCGCGAGGCCCTCCCGGGTGTGCTTCTCGTCGTCGACGATGAGGATCGTGGCCTGGCGTTTCATGGGGCATTCCCCCCTTCGTTCCGGCCGCGCGCGGGGAGCATCCGGATCAGGCAGTCCTCGCGCGGAAGGAAGATGGTGACCGTCGTGCCGCGCCGGGGTTCGCTGTGGATCTCGATCTCGCCGCCATGATCGCGGACGATCCGCTGCACGATCATCATGCCGAGCCCGCTGCCCGCCGTCTTGGTCGTGTAGTAGGGCTCGAAGATCCGGCTCATCTGCTCCTGCGTGATGCCGACCCCGGTGTCGCGGACACTGAGCCGGACGAACCGGTCCGTCGCGGCCACCGAGATCCGCAGCACGCCGCCGCCGGGCATCGCCTCGGCCGCGTTCTTGACGAGATTGAACAGGACCTGGCGCATCTGGCCGCGATCGACGCGGACGGTGGGCAGGTCGGCGGCGATCTCGGTCTCGACCAGGACCCGGCGGTCGCTCAACTCATGCTTCTGGAAATCGAGCGATTCCTGGAGAAGGGATGGGAAATCCACCGACTCCAGCTTGGGCTTCACCGGCCGCACGGCCTGGAGGAACTCCGTGATGATGCCGTCCAGGCGCGTGACTTCGCGGGTGGACACGTCCAGCAGGTCACCCAGTTCCTTGCGCCGCGCTTCGGGCATCCGCTGCACTTCCCGCTTGAGCAGCTGCAGGTGGATGTTGAGCGAGTTGAGAGGATTCCCGATCTCGTGGGCCACGCCGGCCGCCAGCAGCGTGATCGCGCGAAGCCGCTCGGATTCGATGCTCTGGACCTCGTTCTGCCGGTCGCGCGTGATGTCGCGCAGGATCAGGACCGCGCCGGCGGCCGCCTTGGCCCCGTCCGCACCCTGCAGGGGCATGACGTAGAACGCCAGGAACCGGTGCTCGGGATAGCTGACTTCGATCTCCCGGCTCAACAACCGCGACCACTCGCGCGCATCGAGGCTCAGCACGCTCTCCCAGTCCACGTCCCTCAGGTACCGTCCGATCCGGCTCCCCTCCGCCGCCGGCATCGAGAAGCCCAGCAGGCGTTCCGCGGCACGGTTGGCGAACTCGATCCGGCCCCGGCTGTCGAGCAGCACCAGCCCCTCCTGCATGGAGTGGAAGATCGTCTCGATCAGGCCCTTCTCCTTGGCCAGCCGCAGGAACTGCATCTGCAGATTGCCCGCATCCAGCCGGTCAAGCCGCTCGATCAGCTTGTCGAGAAAGCCCTCTTTCATACTGTGACATTCCGTCGCACAGGCGCATCCTACGCGCCAAGGGTTGGCTCGGCAAGCGGGGCAGGGCGAAAAGCCGGAAGCGGAGAGCACGGAGCGGAGGGAGGAGGGAAGACCGAAGTCCGAGGTCCGAGGTCGGAGGTCCGAGGTCCGCTTCTGGATGTCGGGGTTGGCTGTTGGATGCTGACGAACTTGAAACCTGAAACTTGGAACTTGAAACTCCCTTTCCGCCTCGACCCTGCAATGTCAATGATTTACGATTTATCAATGCGGGCGTCCAAACGGGCCGGATCGCGAGGCGGATACGGATGATGAGAGGTCCCTTGACGGCGGTCGGGGTGTACGGGTGTGCGGCGGCGTGCACCCTGGCCTTGGCCTTCGCGGCCCCGGCGGCGGTTCGAATCAACGAGATCGTGGCGGCGCCGTCGGACCGTCTCCAGCGCCGGGACACCAACGGTGTGGCGCGCGTGGGGACCGGCGTCTCGTGGATGGAGCCGGCGTTCAACCATTCCACGTGGCCGGCGAACGCGGGTCCGTTCGGGTTCGGCACGAACTACGCGGTGGACCTGTCCTCCGCGCTCGCCGGCCCTTCGTTCTCGCTCTACCTGCGCGCGCCCTTCGTCGTGGCGGCGTCGAACGCGACGGGCACGAATGCGATCAGCCTGACGATGAACTACGACAGCGGCTTCGTCGCCTACCTGAACGGCCGCGAGGTGATGCGCAAGAACATGGGCGCGGCCGGGTCGGTCGTGTACTGGGACCAGCCGGCGTTCAACTGGCACAAGGCGGGGACGAACGAGACATGGGTCCTCGGGATCGCGTCGAACCTGCTGGTCGCCGGAACCAACGTCGTTGCGATCCAGGCCCACAGTCATACGAACGTGACCTTCGGCATCGGGCCGGACCTCGGGATGGTCGGGCCGACCGGACGCGTGGCGCTGGCCGCGCCGACGACGGCGTGGCGCTATTTCGTCGCCGACGGCGAGCCGTCCGGCGGCGTGCCGGACGACCTGACGGTGCCGTCGGCGATCGCAGGACGCGAGTGGGCGCTCCCGGGCTTCATCGACGCGACATGGGCCCAGGGGCCCGGCGGCATCGGCTTCGGGGATGGCGACGACGCGACGGACGTCAGCAACCAGATGTACGGAGTGGCGGGGTCGCTCTACATGCGCCGCAGCTTCGTCGCGTCCCCGGCCGTCGCCGCGGCGACGAACGCGCTCGAGTTCATCGTGAACTGGGATGACGGCTACATCGCCTATATCAACGGGGTGGAGATCTGCCGGACCAACATGGGGGCCGCGGGATCGTTCGCGCC
>CAYODK010000223.1:0-2211 GCA_964402695.1 uncultured Verrucomicrobiota bacterium | reverse complement strand
CGATGCTGGCGACGGGCGGCCGCGAGGCGTCGGCGGCCGTGACCAACCGGTTCGGCGCCGCGAGGGGCTGGCTGGTGGCCGGCACGAACGTGCTCGCGATCCAGGTCCACAACCAGAGCCTGACCAGCAGCGACCTGTCGATGATCGCGGACCTGGTGGTGCGGGGCGGCGGCCTGCTCGTGCGGCGCGGCGACACGTGGCGCTACTTCGTCGGCGTCACGTCGCCGGTCAGCACGGGGGACGAGGATGCCGACGACGATGCCGATGTCGCCGACGCCGATTTCGCCGACTGGATCGAACTCTACAATGACGGATCCGCGACCGTGTCGCTCGCCGGCTGGAGCCTGACCGACGACGACGGCGATCCGGACCGATGGATCTTCCCGGACACGGCGGCGATCGGCCCCCGCCAGTACCTGCTGGTCCTCTGCACGGGCCACGACCTGCGCAGCACGAACTCCGCGGTGTGGCACACGAACTTCAAGCTCGAGCGGAAGGGTGAATACCTCGGCCTCTACAACGGCGCGGGCGCGATGGTCAGCGAGCTGGCGCCGGAGTTCCCCGAGCAGTCGACCTTTCACAGCTACGGCTGGAGCGCGGCGGCCGGCGCCTGGCGCTACTTCCCGACGCCGACCCCTGGCGCGACCAACGCGGGCGCCACGCTGACGGGCATGTGCGCCGAGCCGAAGTTCGTGACGCCCGCAGGGTTCTACACGAACTCCATCGTTGTCACGATCACGTCGGCGACGGCGGGCGCGACGATCCGCTGCACGGTCGACGGGACGGAGCCGACGGAGACGCGGGGGTTCGACTACGCGGGAGGCTTCGGCCTGTCCACCGTCGCGACCGTGCGCGCCCGGGCGTTCTTCCCGGGATGGGTGCCGTCGGAAACGGCCACGCGTTCCTTCCTCGTCAACCAGCCGGCCCTGCTCCGGCGCGTGCCCGCGCTGCTGCTCGCGGGCGAGTGGGCGGAGGCCTTCCACAAGTCCAACGGCGTCGCGACGATCGTCGGAGGGACGTACAGCGCGGGACTCTGGCGGGCGACGAGCCCCGACGACTACAACATCCCGATGAAGCGGGGCCGGGCCTACGAGCGGCCGATCTCGCTCGAGTTCGCCTATCCGACGAACAACAACGTCAAGCAGGCGAACGCGGGCCTCCGGATCGCCGGCAGCAACTACTCCCGCCCCCGCTACATCCTGCAGAACATGACCAACACGTGGTACTCCGACTCCCACAACAACAAGCCGCAGCTCAACGTGTTCTTCCGCGCGGAGTACGGCACCGAGCCGTTCGACTTCAAGCTCAACCCCGATCTCCTGCCGAAGACGCCCTACGAGACCCTGCGGCTGCGCAGCGGCAAGAACGACTGGGACCGGCCCTTCATCAAGGACGAGTTCATGCGGCGCCTGTACGCCGGCACCGGCCAGCCCTCGAGCATCGGCCTGATCGCCGCGCTCTACGTCAATGGGATCTTCCGCTGCTACTACAACCCGGTCGAGCGTTACGACACCGGCTACCTGCAGGCGCGCCACGGCGGCACGAACGATTGGGACATCATCAGCCATGGCGGCGTGACCGAGGGCGACACGATCGCGCTCAACGCGATGATGTATGCGGTGACGAACAAGGACATGACGGTGCTGTCCAACTACGTCGCCGCGACCGAGCACATCGACGTCGTCAACCTGGCCGACTACATCCTGGCCAACGCCTACGGCGCGACGTGGGACTGGCCCCAGAACAACTACTACTGCGCCCGTGAGCGCTCTCCGTCGGGCCGGTTCCGCTTCTACATGTGGGATGCGGAGGGCGGATTCGGGACCGGCTTCAAGACGAACAACTACGACATTCTCTACGAGTGCATCACCAACCCGAATGCGGGTGCGCGGTCCGCGCAGCTCTTCCGCTGCCTGCATCAGAGCCAGGAATTCCGCCTGCTGGTGGCGGACCGGATCCACAGGCACTACTTCAACGGCGGCGGCTACACGCTGACGAACATCCAGGCGCGGTTCGACGCGCTCAAGGCCGAGGCGGACCCGCTTCTGATCCACGTCCGCACCAGCGGCCTGACGAACAACGTCCTGACCCCGCTGACGAACTGGATCTCGACGCGGACCTCGCACATGTTCACCCAGTTCCGGACGAACTTCGTCTGGCCGGCGACGGGGCCGGCGGTGTTTGTGACGCCGGCGGGGTCGTACACGAACG
>CAYODK010000222.1:0-8859 GCA_964402695.1 uncultured Verrucomicrobiota bacterium | reverse complement strand
CCGCCGTCGAGCGTCAGGTCCCCGACCGTCAGCGTGCCGGCGCTGTTGCCGGGCGACAGCAGGCCGCCGGCGGCCACGGTGACCCCCGCGACGGTGCCCGAACCCGCCAGCGTGGCCCCGGAGTGCACCGTGATCATCCCGCCGCCGCTGTAGGTGCCATTCACGCGGAACGTGCCGTTGGAGACGAGCGTCGGCCCGGAATACGTGTTGTTCCCGTTCAACTGAAGCGTTCCGGCTCCCGTCTTGACCAGCGCCGCGCCATTGTTGATCCCGCCGACATTCCTCAGCGTGCCGGACTGGAAGCTCAGCGCCCCGAGGAGAGCGCCGGCCGAACCGATGCTGTTCCCCTGCATGTCCAGCGTGCCGCCGTTGAGGGTGAGGGCCGAGGCCCCGCCGCCACCCAGGATGTCGACACCCAGGGTTGCGACGCCTCCGGCCAGCGTCACGATGCCGGTCGCGGTGCTGGCGCCGGCGCCGATCTTCTGGCCGATCACGAAGGCCGAATTGACGTCCAGCGTTCCGCCGTTCATGGTCAGGAAGCCGGACCCCGTGCCTTGGGTCATGTTCGAGATCACCCGGCCCACGATCAGGGTGTTGACGTCCATCGTCCCTTCATTGAACGTCAGAAGGCCGTAGGCCCCATTCGCCGCGCCGGAGCTGTAGACGCGCAGATCGCCGAGCACCATCTCGTCGATGGCGGCCGTGATGGATGCGCCGGCGTTGGTGACCAGCAGCACGCCCGATGGACGGGTCCCGGAATTCGCCGAGGTGAAGCGGCCCAGATAGGCGTTGGCCCGGTCGGCGACGCCCGTTCCTGCGATGGTCAGCTCCGGGCTGGACAGCCCATCCTGGAAGGTCATCACGCCGATACCCTTGCCGTTGCCGAGGTAGAGGTCGGCGACGTTGAGCGCCGTGCTCCGGCCCAGCATCACCAGGCCGCTCACGCTACCGGCCTGGGTGGAGTACCCCGCGTGGAAGGCGTTCGCCCGGATGGCATTGGTTTCGGCCAGCAGCAGGATCCCCTCATGCGCGACGTTGTTGGGGTCGTAGCCCACGAAGATCTGGTCGGCGACGGCCGTGAAGGAACTCAGCGCGGAGACGTCCAATCCCATCCACGGGCCCGCCGTGTTGCGCGCGCCCCGGATGTAGAAGTCCGCATTCGTGGCCGAGATCGCCAGCGCCCCCCCGCCCGACACCTTGAGGTGCGTGCCCTCGGCCATGTCCAGCGCGTTGCCGGTGCCGGTGTTGACGAGGTTCAGCGTCTGGCCCGGAACGAGGTTGATGATCTGGTTGGTCGCGGTCGAGTTGTTGTTGGCCGACGTGGTCACCACGAGGCCGGCGATCGAACCGCCGTTCCCGTTCATGTCCAGCGTCCCCGCGTTCGCAAGGTTGGTGCTGTCACCCAGGGTCAGCACGCTGGCCCCCGACAGGGCCGATGCGCCGCCCAGCTGCAGCGTCCCCTTGCGGATGGTCGTCGCGCCGCTGTACGTGTTGGAGCCTCCGAGGAGCAGCACGTCGCCTGCGACCTTCGTCAGGGAGCCAGTGCCGCTGATGTCGCCGGCAAGGGTGTAGGCATCCGACCGGGTGATGACGAGGGCGCCGTTGTTCACAATCGCTCCGCCGCCCAGCGATCCCACCGTTCCGTAGTCGCCGACCTGGATCGTGCCATTGAAGATCCTCGTGCCGCCGGAATAGGTGTGGGTGTTGGTGACCAGCAGCGTGTTGGCCCCCAGCTTCGCCAGGCCCAGCGGGTTTGCGCCGAGGTCCGCGATCACGTTCGCATTGGTGCGGCTGCCGGCCGCCGTGTCGAACCCGATGAAGGAGTTCGCGGTGAAGTTGCCCGTGCCCAGCATCGTCGCGACTTCCCCCTCGGTGATGCCGTTCACGACCGCGAGCACGGCGCCGCTGGCGACGGTGTACCGGTTGGCTGCGTAGAGGCCCGGCAGCGCATTGGTGGAGGCCAGGGTCACGGCGCCGGCGCCGATCGTCGTCAGGCCGCCGTAGATGTTCGTCCCCTGGAGCGTCAGAACGCCGTCGCCGATCTTGGTCAGCCGGCCGAGATGGCCCGCGGCATTCTCCAGCGGCTGGATCGCCGATCCGACCGTGATGTCCCGGCCCCCGGGCACGTTGAAGATCGCGCCGTTGGTGGTGAGGAACACCCGGCTCAGGTTCGTCATGTACCCGCCGCTTGCGGCGAGGGGCGTAAGCGTGCCGCCGTCGAACGTGAGTTCCGCATAGGCATTCGTGCCGCGGGCGACCGGGAAGGCGGGCATCGTCGCCTGGGCGCCCGAGCCGAGGTAGAGGCGCCCGGTGCTGTCGTTGCCGCTGGCCAAGCCGCTGAAGGCCGACGTCCAGAACACGCCGTTGCTCACCGCCAGCAGGGCGGCGTTGTTGGAGCTGTTGCCCACCGAACCGCCGGCCACCGTCACGTTGGCGAACGCGGCCGTCCCGCCGGACTGGTAGTAGTAGCCCACGGAACGCGGCGAGTTGGCGTCCGAGCGGGACACCTCGAGGATCTTGCCTGTCACGATTCCGCCGACCAGGTTGAAGGTGCCCGTCGCGCCGCTGTTGACGCCCAGGATGACGCCGCGATTGGCGGCCGACGGGTGAGCGACGAGAATGCCCCCGTTGAGCGTGTAGACCCCGTTCGCGCCGTTGCCGTTCCCCACCAGGATGGCATTGCCGCCGCCGGCGACCGTGAGGCCGTCATTCTGCACAATCGACGCGATGGAATCGGTCGCGACCCGGACATCGCTGCCGAGGACATTCGTGCCCGGCCCGCCGAGCACAATCGTTCCGCCGTTCTGCATCAGGTTGCCGCCGATGGCGAGCGAGTCTGTCAGCGTCAGCGTTCCGGTCCCGTTCTTGGTCAGCGCGCCGGACCCGCCGCCGAGCGCCCCGCCGAAGGTCGTGCTGGAATTGTCGCCGCCCAGCGTGAGGGTGACGGCGGCCCCGGCGCTATTGGTCAGCGCAACATCACCTGCGCCGGCCAGCGACGCGAGGGTGAACGCCGTCGCGCCGTCGAAGCCAAGCCCTCCGGGGACGGCGTTGCTGACCGCGCTGTACCTGAGCGAATTGGCGTTCCCGAGGATCACCCGCCCGCCCAGGATCGCCGTGGCGCCGGTGAACTCGTTGCTCGTGCCCAGGATCAGGAGGCCGGCGCCATCCTTGGTCAGCCCGGCATTCCCGGCGATCGTCCCGGAGCCGGCGAACAGGTAGTTGCTGTCCGAGTTGACCGTGATGGCGCCCGGCAGCAGGCGCTCGGCGAATGTGACCACGTTGGTGTCGCCACCGGACGCGCCGGTGTCATCGAAGGTCACCCGGTCCGTCTGGAAGAACGTCTCGCCGCCGGCCCATGCGGCGGTGTTGGTCACATCCCACGTGCCGCTTCCGGCGGCCCACAGGAGGTTGCTGACCTCCGTGGCGGTCACGGCGATCGTGATCTGGCCGGCGGTCGAGGTGGACGCCAGGAATGAGTACCCCGGCCGAAGCGTGCCCCCCGGCACCACCGACAGGTTGGAGGCGTCCCCGGTGAGCGTCCCGCCGTAGGTAAAGAACGTGTAGCCCGACCCCAGCGTGCCGGACCACGGGACGACGGACAGCGTGCTGACGCCGGTCAGCGTCAGATCGCCCTTCACGTCGATCAGGTCATTGACCCCGCCGCCGACCGTGGCGACGTCGGAAAGCTCGAACTCGAGGGTTGCGCCGGACAGGGTGAGGTCATTGCTGTAGACCATCGTGCCCGGCGATGCGCCCGGCCGGATCGTACCCAGCGCCGTCACGTCGCCGGCGACGCTGGCCTCGCCGGAGAGGGTCTGGTGGGCGTAGAGCGTCCAGCCGCCGGCGACCTGCGACACATCGAACAGCCTTCCGGGGGCGATGGAGATCCGCGGCGTGTTCGAGATGGAGCCGTTCGGCCCCAGGGCGAGCGCGCCGTTGGCGATCGTCGTCTCGCCGGAGTAGGTGTTCGTCCCGCCGAGCGTCAAGAGGGCCGCGCCGGTCTTCAGGAAGCCCTGATCGCCGGCGATCGCGCCGGCCAGATGGCTGACCACGCCGACCGACCCCGTCAGGGTTCCGCCGGAAACGCTGATCGGACCGGTCATCGTGTTCGCGCCGGCGGCCCCGCCGTTCAGGGTCAGGGTTCCGCCGGAGGTGTAGACCACGGCCTCCTCGGTCGTCAGGCTCGCGCCCGCCGCGGCATACATGCGCAACTCGGCACCGTTGTTGATGGTCGTATTGAAGGCGGTGTCGCCGAGGGCCTGCCGGCTGCCGACGGTGATGAACCTCTCGTTGATCACGACGGGGCCGAGGCTGACATTCGTCGCCCAGATCACCAGCTCGGCGCCGCCCGTCTTCGTGAACGTGTTCGTGCCGCCCAGGAGCGAGCCGTAGATGTCGAACCTCCGCGGACCGCCGAAGGTCGTGTCGCCCGCCAGGGTCACGTTCCGGAGCCCCTGGTTGACCATGTCCGCCCCGGTATTGACCACCGCCCCGGTCCCGCCGACGCCTGCGCCCGAGAACACGAAATTCTCGTTCTGGTTGTCGTACCGCTTGTTGTTCAGGTCCAGCGTGCCGCCATTGGTGACGATCGTCGATCCCACGGCGCTTCCCAGCGCCCCGACCACGCCGAGTTTCAGCACGCCGCCCGACACGAGCACATCCCCGTCGAAGTCATTGACCGTGGAGACGGTCAGGGTGCCCGCCCCCGTCTTCTGGATGCCCGTCGAGGCGGTGATCCGGCCCGTGCCGGTGAAGGTGTAGTTCGAGGCGCCGGCGACGACGATCGACTGCGGCTGGATCGTCCCGGTCAGCGTCACCGTTCCGCTGGGCGACGATTCGTCGAACGTCACGCTGTCCATCGTGTAGAACTTCTCGGCGCCGGCCTGCCAGTTGACGTTGTTCGTCACGTCCCACGTGCTGCCCGCGACGCCGGCCGACGCACTGCCGGACCACGTCAGGGCGAGCGGCGCGCCGGAGAAGGTCGCATCGACGGCCCCCCCGCCCTCGGCCAGAACACCGGTGTAGCGCGTGCCGGGCACCTCGACCCCGCCGAACGAGCCGGAGAGCGTGCCGTAGGTGAGGAGCCGGTAGGCCGAACCGGTGGTCAGGGGCTGCAGCGGGTTGACGACGATCCGGGCGGAGCCGGCCGTCAGGGCGCCGACGACAGCCACCAGGTCGTTGGTGCCGCCGCCGATCCCCGTCAGCGTGCCGAGGTCGGCCGCGATCGTGGTCCCGGAGGTCAGGCTCAGGGCGTTGGAGAACGTCAGCGTGCCGAGGACCGCGGCATTGCCGGGAAGGAGTTGCACCCCGTCGGCGGACAGCACGTCGCCGACCACCGACCCGCTGCCCCGCAGCACCTGCTGGCCCAGCATCTGCCAGCCGGATTTCGCGGCGACATCGAAGATGCCGTCCGCCCCCAGCGTGACCGCGGCCGCGATATTCGTCATGCCGCCGCCCGCGTCCAGCCGCAGCGTGCCGCCGTTGACGATCCAGTTGCTCCCGGCCAGCGTGCTGCCGAAGGCGAGGATGCCCGGGCCCAGCTTGGTCACGGATGCGTTGATGGTGGTCCAGGGCGCGTTGATGGTGGTCAGGTTGTTCGAGACGTACATGTTCTTCGCAGCGGCGCCGTTGTTCCACGCCGAGTTCTCGAAGGTCAGGTCGCCGGTGCCGGCCGCGCCCCAGATGGTTGTGCCCGCGCTCAGGGTCACCCGGTTGGTGAGGGTGCGCGCCGTGCCGTCCGCGGCCTGGATCTGGCCGCCCTGGAAGTCCAGCCCGCCGACGCCGAGGACGTTGTCGGCGCCGAAGGCCAGCACGCCCTGGTAGAGCGAGAAGTTCGTGAACGTGTTGGCACCGGAGAGGGTCAGCACGCCCGCGCCGTACTTGGACCAGTGGCCGTTGCTGACGATCCCGGACACGGCCAGGGCGCTGTGGTTGGTCACCGTCCGCGTCGCGATCCCGAGGTTGATCGAGTTGAGCGTCAGCGCGCCGTCATCGCCCGAGGCCGATCCGAACGTCGGGTTGTCGGTCAGGGCGAAGTGGTTCGTCAACACCCGGGCTACGCTGCCGGTCGCGGTCAGGGTCGTGCGGCCCATCGTGACCGTGCCGAGTCCGAGCGCGTCATCGTTGCCCACCCGCAGACGGCCGCTGCTGTTGCCGAGCGTTGTGCCCTGGTCGTAGGTGTTCGATCCGGACAGCGTCAGCGTCCCGACCTGGGCGCGGGCCAACCCGCCGTTGCTGACCGTGCCCGAGAGTTCGACCTGGCTGTAGACGTTGAGCGTGCGCACCGCGCCGCCGAGGTCGACGCCGCCGGACAGCGTCAGAACTCCGTTGTGGATCGTGGTCGCGCCCAGGCTGACGTTGTTCTCGAGGACGATCGCATTGGCCAGCGTCCGGGGCGCGTTGCTGACGGTCGTCAGGCTGGCGCCGGTTCCGAGGACGACCGCGTTCGTGCTCAGCGCCAGGTCGTGCCCGACGCGCAGGGTGGCCTGGGTCAGGATCGTGATCCCCTCGTAGCTGTTGTCGCGCATGAGTTGCAGCTTGCTGTCGCCGGTGACGAAGAGGGATCCGGGGCCGGAGATCTCGCTGTTGACGATCAGGGTCCGCCCGTTGCTGTTGAATGCGGTCCACAGCATGCCGGTGCCGGATTCGAGGAAGATGCCGCGGTTCGGGTGGATGTCGAGGTCGTACGCGGCGGTGCCCAGCAGGGCGCCCCCGTTCTTGAGGATGATCGCGTCGGCGTCGGGAGCTCCGGGTACCACACCGAGCGCCAGATCGTTGTTGGCCCGGAGGGCGCCCGCATCGATCACGACCCCGCCGGTGAAGGTGTTGGTTCCGTTCAACTGCTGGTAGTCCTGGTCCGCCGTCGTGCCGCTGCGGATCGTCTGCGCATTCCGCACGATGAGCCGGATGTCGCCGACGATGTCCATGTTGCCGGCCGTCCGGTTGTTGCAGTTCTGCAGATCGAGGATGAGGTCCGCCATGGCGCCCGAGTTCGTGATGACCCCGCCCGCCGTGCCGGCCAGGTACCACACCGTCTCGTCGTAGCCGTTGAGGTCGACCGTGCCGCCGTTGTTGACCGTCAGAGGGCCGGTGTCGGCAAGGGCCTCGTCGAGGCCGATCCGCAGCACGCCGTTGTTGACGACGGTGCCGCCGGTGTAGGTGCTCGCCACGCCGAGCGTCAGCACATTCGCGCCCAGCTTGACCAGGCCGAGTGCGTTCGCCCCCGCGTTCGGATTGGCGATCGCATTGTTGTAGGCGAAATCCCCGGCGGTCGTGTCCAGGCCCAGGAACGACCCGTTGGCGAAGCCGCCGCTGCCGGTGCCGAGCCCGGCGATCGTCTGCACGTCGGCGGCGGTGAACTCGCCCGCCCCTCCGACGCGGAGCGCGAGGGTGGCGCCGGCCGCGACGACGATGTTCGCTTCCGTCCAGCTGGCCGGGGTGCTGTTGTACAGGGAAGCCGGCCGGGCCAGAACCACCGTGCCGTTGCTGACGACCGTCGCCCCGCCATAGGTGTTGACCCCGGACAGGGTCAGCGTTCCCGATCCCTTCTTGGTCAGGCCGAAGCCGCCGCCGATCGCGCCGGACAGCTGCAGGGCGTTCACGTTGCTGACGATGCTGGCCGCCCCCAGCACGATCGCGTTCGTGACGCCCGCGCCTGCCGAGAGATCCGTCGAGGCGCCCAGGACGCCGCCGTTGATCGTCAGCGCCCCCGTGCCCAGCGCATCGACGTTGCCGAGAAGCAGCGATCCGGCCCGCAGGGACGAGCCGCCACTGAACGAGTTGCTGCCGCTGAGCGTCAGGGTGCCGGTGCCCCACTTGGCCAGGCTGAACGCGCCGCCGACGCCGCCCGAGAGCTGGAGGTTGTTCTGGTTGCTCACCACGCCGGCGGCCGCCAACACGATCGCATTCGTCACGCCCAGACCCGCCGAAAGATCCGCCGTCGTGCCGAGTCCTCCGCCGTACATCGTCAGTGCGCCCGTGCCCAAAGCGTTGACATGGCCGAGCTGAAGGGCGCCGGAGCGGAGGAACACGCCGCCGCTGAAGGAGTTGTCGCCGGACAGCGTCACCCGGTTGCTGTTGTTCGCCACGCTGGTCCCCACGTACAGCGCACGGCTGCCGCCGACCTCGCTGATGGGGCCCGCAAGCGTCAGGCCGCCGTAGGTGCTGCGGTTGGACACGGCAAGGTCCGAGCCAAGCGCGATCGGCGTGAAGATGGTATCCGTCGCCGATCCGGCGAGGTTCGCATTGTTGGTCTTGACGAGCCACGCCACCCCACCGGCGAGATTCGTGAACGTGATCGTCGCGTCGCCCTGCGGCCGCAGGTTGATTGCGCGCGCGTTGGCGCCCTGGTAGCCGATGTACATCGCCCCCAGGCTGACCGAAACATCGTTGGTGACGGTGCGACCGCCGGCGATGTTGCCGGACACGATCGCAAGATCGTTCGTCGCGCCGACCGACGGCGTGACGTGATCCGTCCAGAACCCGGTCACAAGATCCCACTTCCCGGTTTCCTGCCCGGGCGAAGTGGAGATCATGGAGAGCAGGGCCGAGGCGCAAAGGAACCTGACCATTCGCATCTTCATCGTGCACCCTTTCAGAACCGACACCCGCCAACCCCAGTGGCCACGCATGGCGGCGCCCGCCGCAACCGGAGCACAAGATCCCCGACCTGCGCCCCGCGACAACGCGGAGGAAACAACTCCTCCCATTTCAACCGGATTCCGACTCCCGGCTCGCCCGTCTACCGCATCCGCCTGCGCAGCAGCGCGGCGGCGGCGCAGAGGCCCAGCAGGCCCAGCGTCGTGGGCTCGGGGATGACCGTCAGCACCAGGCTCTGGTCGTCGTTGTCGATCGACAGCG
>CAYODK010000221.1:0-8883 GCA_964402695.1 uncultured Verrucomicrobiota bacterium | reverse complement strand
TCCGCCTCGTCTTCTCCGACATGGTCATGCCCGGGGGCATGACCGGGCTCGATCTCGCCCTCAAGCTCCGCGAGGAGGCCCCCTCGCTTCGGATCGTCATCTCCAGCGGCTACAGCCCCGACCTCGCCCGGCTGGACGCGCTCCGGGCCCGCGGACTCGTCTTCCTCCCGAAACCCAGCCCGCCCTCCGAGATCGCCCAAGCCTTGCGCCAGTGCCTCGACGGCCCGCCGCCGGCGTGAGGTGGGGATGGGGAACGCCGCCGGATCGGATGGAGCCGCAGCGGAGACATGGCCTCGGGCCATGCGGCGCGCGGGCACCGGAGCGAATGAGCGTCACGAACCGCGCCGCCAGGCCCTCACGGCGACACGACACATCCGAGCCGGTAGAACCGCGACGCCGACGGGGCGTTGGTGTCGGCCAGCGTCATCGGCCCCCCCGCCCCGCGCACGGGCCCGGCGCCGGGGACGTCGTCCCAGTCGCCTGCGGCAAGATCCGTGCGCCGCTGCAGCGTGTACACGGTCGTCGTGTAGCCCAGGAATTCCGCCGAGCACGCGACCCCGGCCGTCAGGTTCGTGATGGGCGTGGCCACGACCGTGACCGTACCCGTGCCGGTGACCGGCGATCCGGCGGATCCCGCGACGACCGCGTGCGCGCCCGGCGCCGTGGCCACGTAGAGGCCGTTGCTGTCCAGGATGCCGACCGCCGCGGACCACGTCTGGGTGATGGCCATCGGCTGCCCGTTCTGGTCCACGCCCGCGGCGGTGAAGACGCGCGACTCGCCGACCTCCAGCGCCGCCGCGGCCGGCGTGACGTCGATGCGGGTCAGCACAGGCTGCTCGATCAGCGCGACCAGGTTCGCGAAGCTGGTGCCCCCCCACTGGTCGCCGATCACGACGTCGTACGCGGCCTCCAACGCCGGCGGATCGAGCGTGGCGCCCGCCAGCGCGGCAAGATACGCCCGGGCCAGGGCAAGTGGCGTCTCGGGCCCGTGCCAGATGTGGAACGTGCCGGCGTCGAGGTCCGGGGGCTCGCTCTCGGGCGACATCCCCACCTCGAAGATCGCAATGGCCAGCCCCGTGCGCTTGTCCGCATCGCCGACCGGCCCGCCCGCCCAGCCTGGCGGGATTCCGTCGTTGCCGAGCCCGAGGGCGAACCGGTCCATCAGCCACGCCGCGCGATAGGCCCCCTGGATCCCCGCCAGGTTCGACACGACGCCGCTGGTCATCGTCCAGTTGTGCGGATGGCGGAAGTAGCCGGTCGCATTCAGGCCGCCCACCCGGGCCGTCCATTCCCCGGCCGGACCACCGTTGTATGCGGTTTCTCCAACATAGAAGGCCCAGCCGGTCCCGATACCGGGGACAAACGTGAGATCGGTGACGGGCACGGCCGGCGCGCCGGTCGCCAGGACCAGTCCGGCGACGACGACCCCGGACGCCTTTCCAAACACCTTCATCGCCTCCCACCTCCTCCCGCGCCGCCCACCCGGAGGATGTGCCCCGCGCGCGGGGGATCGTAGAACCCGCCGGTCGGAACCGTCAAGCCCGGGCGTGGCTTGACCCGGCCTTTCCGGCGGTCTAACGTGGCGGCCCTTCATGAACTCATTGACTTTCGACGAACAGGGGTCCGGCGGGATGCCGGTCGCGGAATCAGGCGTGGCGGACGGAACCGGGGGCCGTTTCTTCCGTCGATCCGACTGGATCGCCTTCTGGGCGGCCTTCCTGCTCGCCCTCGTCGGCTACGTGATGACCCTGGCGCCGACCGTGACGCTGGAGGATTCCGGCGAACTGGCGGTCGCCTCCGACTACCTCGGCGTCCCCCACCCGCCCGGCTACCCGATCTGGACCCTGTCGACCTGGTTCTTCCAGTGGGTCTTCCACGCGAAGGACTTCCTTGGCCACCCGAACCCCGCGTGGGGCGTGGGCCTGGCCTCCGCCTTCTTCGGAGCGCTCGCCTGCGGCCTGCTTGCGATGCTCGTGAGCCGATCCAGCGCCGACCTGCTCCGCGGCATCCGCCGGTTCGACGAGGTCCTCGGCGCGCGAACCGAACAGGTCTTCTGCGCCGTTTGCGGCGTCTCCGCGGGCCTCGTGCTCGCCTTCAGCCCGGTCATGTGGTCGCAGGCGGTGATCGTCGAGGTCTACGCGCTCAACGCGTTCTTCCAGATCCTGGTGATGCTGCTGCTGTACCGATGGATGGCTCGCCCGGCCGACCGCGGCTTCCTGTTTGCGATGGCCTTCCTCTTCGGCCTCGGCATCACGAACCACCAGACGCTCCTGCTGTTCGCCCTGGCGCTCGCGCTGGGGATCATGGTGCGCGACCCGGAACTGTTCCGCGACTTCCTGATCGTCGGCGCGGGCATTGTCCTGCTGATCGCCGCCAACGTGGTCTTCACCAAGCTGGACAAGCCGATGCTCGCGTGGACCGCGCCGGCGGGCCCCGCGGGGCCCGTGTTCTGGATCTATGTCGCCCTCGCCATCGCCATTCCGCTCGCCGGCTGGGCCTTTCTTCCGAACGGCAAGGCGGTCGCGATCACCATCCTGCTCGCCGAACTCGGGCTGTCCTTCTACCTCTACCTTCCGCTCGCGTCGGACCAGAATCCGCCGATGAACTGGGCCTACCCGCGGACCTGGGAGGGCTTCCTCCACGCGATCAGCCGCGGGCAGTACGAGCGCATCACGCCGACGGACATCTTCTCGCTGAAGTTCGTCTCCCAGGCGGGGGCGTTCCTGGCCGACCTGCGGCGCCAGTTCACGCTTCCGCTCGTGGTCGGCGGCATCCTGCCCTTCACGATGTGGGAGATCACGATCGCCGGGCGCCGCGTCCGCGCGTTCAGCATCGCGTTCCTCCTCGCCCTTGCGGTGGGCGTGCTGGTGACCGTCGAAATGGGGCTCGCCCTTCTCGGCGCGTCCACGCCGGCCTTCGTCGTCGCCCTCTACCGGCTCGTCGCCTCGGTGGCGCTGCTGCTCGGCGGCATCGGCGTGGCCGGCAAGATCGTGCAGCTGGTGGCCTACGTCTGCCGCCAGACGACGTCGCGGAACATCCTGACCGCCTCCATCTACGTCCTGGTCCTGGCCGGGCTCGCGCTCGGGCTGCTGTTCTACGAGTTCCAGCTTGTGCGGCTGCTCGTCGGCACGCAGGGCCTCGGCGTCGGCGGCGCAATCGCCGTGCTGATGCTGATGGCGCTTCCGCCGGCCATCGGCGTCGCGCTGCACGCCCTCCAGCGGGAGCCGTTCCGGTTCGACTTCGAGCCGCACGACGCGAGCCGCTCGTGGCTGCTGACCACCGTCCTCGGCTTCGTCGCGGTGGGCATCGTCTTCATCATCATGTGGAATCCGGCGCTGGACGTGCAGACGCTGTTCATCGGCCGCGTGCAGTTCATCCAGTCGCACACGCTCTACGCGCTGTGGCTCGGCTACGGCCTCGTCCTCGCCCTCGCGATGATCGAGATCCTCGTCGGCGCCGTGAAGGCCCTCCGCTGGGGCGCCGTCGCCGCGGCCCTCGTCCTTCCGCCCGGGCTCATGCTCTGGCAGAACGGGTTCGACCAGGAACTCGTCCACATGTTCGGCGGCGCCGAGCAGAACGGCCACGACTTCGGCTGGCAGTTCGGCGACTGGCAGCTCCGCGGCGTCAACGGCGTCCGGGAGTACCTCGAGGAGACGATGACGCCGGCCGAGTTCGAGAAGGCCTGGGCGGAGTATCCCGACAAGTCCTACCCGCCCGAGATGGCCACCAACGCCGTGTTCTTCGGCGGCACCGACCCGGGCCGCTTCGTCCCGACCTACATGATCTACTCGGCCAAGGTCCGGCCCGACGTCTACCTGATCACGCAGAACGCGCTGGCCGACAACACCTACCTGAACGTCATGCGCGACCTGTACGGCGACACGATCTGGATCCCGTCCATCCTCGACAGCAACACCGCGTTCCAGCAGTACTTCGACCAGGTCAAGGCCGGCCAGCTCAACGCCGGCGCCGACATCGCCGTCAAGGACGGCCGCATCAGCGTGCAGGGCGTGCAGGGCGTCATGCAGATCAACGGCATCCTCGCCCGCCAGATCTACGACAACAACCCCCGCCACGAGTTCTACGTCGAGGAGAGCTACGTCATCCCGTGGATGTACGAGTTCCTCGAGCCGCACGGCCTGATCATGAAGATCTCCCGGCAGCCCTCCCAGATCACGCCGGAGCTGATCGCGAAGGACCGCGGCTTCTGGAACTGGTACTGCAAGCGGCTCCTCGCCGACACGAAGTTCAAGCGCGACGTCGTCGCCCGCAAGACGTTCTCCAAGCTGCGCGGCGCCATCGCGGGCCTCTACGCCGCCCGCGGCCACTTCGAGGAGGCGGAGCTCGCGTTCAAGCAGGCCGTCGACCTCTACCCGCTGAGCCCCGAGGCCAACTTCCGGCTGGCGGATGTCTACCTCGCGCGCGGCCGCTACGAGGACGCGCGGAAGATCATCCAGGACTTCCTCGTCGGCGACCCGAAGAACGACAAGATCCGCGAGTTCCTCGGCTTCATCGACGGCGTCGAGGGGAGCTCGAAGCGCGTCAACGAGCTCGAGCGCCAGGTGCAGGACGGCCGCATGGAGGTCAACGCGGCCATCGAACTCGTCACCCTCTACCGCCGGCTCAACCGCTGGCCGCAGTTCGACCGCATGATGCAGGACCTCCTCGCCCAGACGGGCCTGCCGGCGCCGGCCTACCTGCAGCTGGGCCGCCTCGCCTACGAGGCCCAGCGCATCCCGCTGCTCGACACCGCCCTCGTGCGCTACACCGCCCTCCAGCCCAACGACCCGAACGGCTGGGTCGAGCTCGGCGGCGTCCGCCTCGCGCTCGGCAAGCCCGACGACGCCATGTCGGCCCTGCAGAACGCCGTCCGCGCCGGCGGCCAGCCCGTCCGCGACCAGCTCCGCCAGGACAACCGCTTCGGCGGCCTCCACCCGCGCCCGGACTTCCAGCAGCTCGTCGCCCCCCAGATGCCCCAGGGCCCGGTACAGTTGCCCGGAACCCTCAAGGATCTGCTGCGCTGAGGGCCCGGGACGGAGGGGCGAGGGGCGGGGGCGGATTCAACATCCAACAGCCAACATCCAACCTCCAACATCCAATCCGGACCCCGGCGAACCCCGAAGTCTTGCCTCCTTCAGGTTCCATCCCTCTTCCCCATCGGTCGTTGGATGTTGGTCGTTGGATGTTGGTTGTTGGATGTTGGTTGTTGATGCCACATCCGCCGACCCATTGCCTCTTCTGTAGCCGCGACGGGTCGTCGCGGCCGGCCCTGCGCCCTCGTGCCCACGGCCGCGACCATCCGCCTTCGCGCAGACGCTACGGCGGGACAGGCCGGTCGCGGCCATAGCGTCCACGCGGGCGGCTTGTCTCCAGTCGAGATTGCTGCAGCCGCGCTCAAAGAGCCGGCCGCCGGTGTCAGGCAGCCCCTGGAGCCGACCGGCCGATGGCACAGGGCTGGCGCCATTTCTTGCATTTCCAGATCTGACCCCTTCGCCCTCCGGACTGAGCCCGCCCGTGGGGCAGACACTCTTGTCTGCCCCTCCCGATCGCCCTGTCGTACACCGTGCCGCCCGCGCCTCGGCACGGAACGGACGATCACGATTACGATCAGGATTACGACGCAAGGCATCCCGGAGCGCGACTCGGTCCCGTCCTGGAATAGGTTGTCGCCTGGCGAGGGGGAGGGGCGAGCTGCCGCGAGCCAGCACGCCAAGCCTTCGAAGCCTTCCCGCGCGTCCTGACCCCCAGTTGGATGTTGGAGGTTGGAGGTTGGCTGTTGGATGTTGAATTCCGCTTCCCACGCGGGTCCCGTCCACTTCACCACTCATCATTCATCACTCATCGCTCAGCGCTCTTCGCTCCGGCCGCCTCCTGCAGCAGGGCCAGCGTTTGCGTGGCGGCGCGGTCCCAGGTGAAGCGCGAGGCCCATTCGAGGGCGCCGGCGCGGAGGCGGGCGTGGAGAGCGTCGTCGGAGAGAATCCGTCCGATGCGCTCGGCCAGCGCGTCGACGTCGCCGTGGGGCACGAGGAACCCGGTCGTGCCGTCGACCACCGCCTCGCGCAGGCCGGGCGAGTCGCTGGCGACGACGACGGTTCCGCACGCGTTGGCCTCGAGGACCGAGAGCCCCCACCCTTCCTTCGGCGAGGTGTAGACCAGCACGTCCGCCGCCTGCATCCGTGCGACCTTCTCCTCCATCGACACCCGGCCGGCGAAGGTCACCGCGTCCGCGATGCCGAGGTCCGCCGCGCGGCGGCGCAGCGCGGCGAGGTGGTCGCCGACGCCGACGATGTCGAAGCGCAGGTCCGCGAAGCGCCCACGCAGCCGCGCGACGGCCTCCAGGACCAGCCCGATCCCCTTGTAGCGCTTGAGCCGACCGACGTAGAGCACGGTCGGTCGCGCGCGCGGAGGCTTGGCCGCCGGCGCCGTATGCGCGACGAGATCGAGGCCGGGATGGATCACGCGGATCCGCGCCGGGTCGACGCCGCGGCCGGCCACGTCGTCGCGCGTCGTCTCGGAAAGCACCGAGAAGAGGCTGCGCCGGTACACCGCGGGGATCGGCCGCTCCATCAGCCACACGTAGGACGCGACCGGCCATGACGCCTCGCGGAAGATCGCCTCGCCGAAGAGGTGCGGCACGATGCACGCAACCGGCACGCGCCGTTCCACCAGCGGCAGGAAGAACGGGATCTTGTCGATGCCCTCCGCAATGACGTCGTAGCCGTTGCGGCGCAGCTCGCGCGCATAGACCAGCGGCACGGCGTAGTTGAACACCGCCTGCGGGGCGCGGCGGAGAACCCGGATGCCGCGAACCGTCTCCTCCGCCGGGAAGCCGGGCGGCCGGCAGCAGAGATAGTCGACGGAATGTCCCGCGGCGACAATGCGACTGAAGACCTCGAGGAGCACCGCCTCGGCGCCGCCCGCCTGCGGGTGGGCCGGATCGCGGAACTCGACGACGAGGATCTTCACGCGTCAGGCCCCCCGTGGCCCGGGCCCGTCCGACCCGCTGTCCATCCCCGTGGAATCGATGGTAGGGCCGGGCGGCCCGCCCGGCCGTTCGGCGGATCCCCGCGCCCCCCCGCCTTCCGCGGATCCCCACGGCGCCGGCAGCGGGGCGGGCGTCCCGGTCCGCGCGCGGAAGAGGTCGAGCACGGCCCCGACCGCCTGGCCGACCGTCATGCCGGACGAGTCGACGCGGTCCGGGATCGCGTCGTAGAGCGGCTGCCGCTTCGCGAGCAGCTCGCGCACGCGCGCCTCGCGGTCCGGCGCCTGGAGCAGCGGACGGTTCGTGTCGTGCGCGACGCGCCGCAGGATGACCTCCGGCGACGCGGTGAGGCAGACGACCACGCCGGTGCGCGCGAAGTCCGCGACGTTGTCCGGGTTGAGCACGATGCCGCCGCCGCAGGAGACGACGAGGTTGCGCCGCGCCGCCAGTTCGCCGACGAGCGCCCGCTCGAGCGCCCGGAAGTGCGGCTCGCCGCTGTCGCGGAAGATCTCGGGGATCGGCCGCCCTTCGCGCGCCTCGATCACGGAATCCATGTCCACCAGTTCGCGCCCCAGTGCGCGCGCCGCCCGCCGGCCGACGGCGGACTTGCCCGTGCCCATGAACCCGACCAGCACGAGGTTGGCGTCCGGCCCGGTCATCCGCCGAACCCCGGATCGTGGAGGCCGGTCATGAAGCGGATGTAGAGGTCCCAGAGGTCGTTCCCCCCGAGCATCCAGACGACCGCTCCCAGCGCGAGGTAGGGGCCGAAGGGGATCGCGCTCTGCATCTCCTTCCGGCGCAGGGCGATCATGGTCAGCCCCACCGCCGCGCCGGAGAAGGCCGACACGAAGAACGTGAAGGCGACGCCGGTCCAGCCGAGGAACGCGCCGATGGCGCCCAGGAGCTTCACGTCGCCCATGCCCATCGCCTCCTTGCCGAACATCTTCGTTCCGATCCAGGCGATCGCGGCCAGGCTCCCGGCGCCGACGAACGCGCCGATGCCCGCCGCGCGGAGGCCGCCCCACGCGGTCGTCGCGTCGTGCAGGGACGGCAGCAGCGGGCTCAGCACGAGGCCGAGCGCGATGCCGCCGAGCGACACGCGATCGGGGATGTACATCTCGTCGAGATCGATGAAGGTCGCAAGAACCAGGCCGGACACGACCACGCAGTAGACCGGCGTCCGGACATCCCACCCGTAGCGCCACGCGACCCACGCGAAGAGCACCGCGACCAGCGTCTCGACCATCACGTAGCGCGGCGAGATCGGCGCCCCGCAGGACCGGCACCGCGCCCTCAGCGCGAGCCAGCTCACCAGCGGGATGTTGTCGAACCACGCGATCGGCGTGTTGCACTTCGGACAGTGCGATCCCGGGCGCACCACCGATTCCTCGCGCGGCAGCCGCCAGATGCAGACGTTGAGGAAGCTGCCGATGCATGCGCCGAACGCGAAGGCGACGAACGCGAGAAATTCGCGCGGCAGCAGCGCCCAGTTCATCCGTAGACCGCCTTCTCCAGCACCGCGCGCATGACGTCCACCGGCGGCGTCACGCCGGTCCAGATCTCGAACGACCGCGCCCCCTGGTGCAGCAGCATGCCGAGCCCGTTCGCGGCCCGCGCGCCGCCCTCCCGGGCCGCGCGCATGAACGGCGTCTCCGGAACGCCGTAGACGAGGTCGAAGGCCAGCGCGCCCGCGCGGAAGGCGGCCGGGGCCAGCGGCGACACATCGCCGGCCTTCATGCCGACGGGCGTCGCCTGGACAACCAGCCCGCACGCGGCGGCGGCGGCCGGGGCCTCCGCCGCGGCGACGGCCAACGGGCTCACGCCGGGCGAGACCGAGGCGAGCTCCGCCGCGAGCCGGTCCGCCCGGACGGCGTCGACATCGCTGACGGCCACCGACGCCG
>CAYODK010000220.1:0-8887 GCA_964402695.1 uncultured Verrucomicrobiota bacterium | reverse complement strand
CCCGCCACCTTCATTCGAACCTTGGAACCTGAGAACCTGCGAACCTCCAGACCTTGGAACTCCTGTGCAGTCGGGTGTGCGAGCGATGGAAGCCGGTTTCGGCCGGCAGGAGGATGCGATGAGCGGAGCGATGATCGGTTCCGGATGTTCCCGCCGTCAGTTCATCTCCCGGTGCGCGGCGTGCGCGGGCTGCGCGGCCGGCGGGGTACTGGCCGGCGCACGCGGCGCGAGGGCGGAGGCCCCGGCGTCGAAGACGAAGGTCCGGTTGGTGTTCTGCGAGACCAAGAACGACCATCCGATCTGGCCGAACATCGGCTACGATTTCGACGCCCGCCGCAACCGGATCCTCGAGGTTCTTGCGAAGGGCTGCCCCGGCGTCGAGTTCGTCCAGGCGCGGCTGATGGACGACCCCAAGGAGGCCGACGGGATTCTCAAGGGCGATGCCGAGGTCGGCGGCTACCTGCTGTGCGTCCAGGGCCTTGGGTGGCGCAACGACATCGTGAAGCTCTGCGGCACCGGCAAGCCGACGCTGGTCGCCGATAACCTCTTCGGCGGCTCGGGCCTGTTCCTGACGCGGTTGCCGCAGATCCGGAAGCTCGGGCAGCCGGTCGACTGGGTCAGTTCCTCGCGCGACGAGGATCTCGCGGCTTCGGCGCGCCACTTCGCGATGCTCAAGGACGGGAAGAGCCCCGCGGAGATCGCCGCCGCGTTCCGCGCGGCGCGGCGTGGCGCCACGCCGGCCGTCGCCGACTGGACCTGCGCGGCCGACCCGGTGCCCGCGCCCGATCTGGGGAAGGCGCTGGAGGAACTGAAGAAGACGAAACTGCTCATCGTAGGCGGGCGGAAGGGCGGCGACGCGTTCTGCAAGGCCGCGGCGGAGGTGACCGGCGTCGAGTTCATCGGCGTTCCGTTCGAGGAAATGTCCGCCGCCTGCGCCGCGGCCGACGCGGGGGCGGCGAAGGCGTTCGCCGAACGCTGGGCCGCCGGTGCCAGGAAAGTCGTCGAGCCGTCGGCCGAGGACCTCCGGGGCGCGGGGACGATGTACGTCGCGATGAAGGCCCTGCTCGCGAAGCACGGGGCCCGCGGCATCACCGTCAACTGCCTTGGGGGCTTCTACGGCGGGCACCTCACGGCCTACCCGTGCCTCGGGTTCAGCCAGCTCAACGACGACGGATTCGTCGGCGGCTGCGAGGCGGATGCCCTCTCGGCGCTGACCATGGCGGTCATGGGCGCGGTGACCGGGCGGCCGGGCTACATCTCCGACCCGGTCATCGACACGGCGAAGAACGCGATCGTCTACGCGCACTGCGTCGCCATGACGAAGCCCTTCGGCCCGGGCGGCGCGGCCAGTCCCTACCTCATCCGGTCGCACTCCGAGGACCGGAAGGGTGCATGCGTGCAGTCCATCCTCCCCGTGGGACACATGACGACGACGCTCGAGATCAACCCGCAGGCGAAGCAGGTGCTCGTCCACCGGGCGAAGACGATCGGCAACAACGACAGCGATCTCGCCTGCCGCACGAAGCTCGAGGCGCAGGTCAAGGGGAGTCTCGAGAAACTGACCGAGGAATGGCGCCCCGGCTGGCACCGCGTGACGTTCTACGGCGACCTCTCGCCGCACGTCGACGCGCTGTGCGACCGCTGGAAGCTCCAGCGCATCGACGAGGCCTGATCTCGCCGTGCGGGTGGAGGACTCTGCGTTGCTGCCGATTCGCGGCGCGTCGGCCTCCCATGGGCCGCGGGGGGGTTGATATAGGCGACTGGTTTAGTAAACTGGTCTGTATGAAAGCGGTGACGGTCGGGGCGTTCGAGGCGAAGACTCATCTCTCGGAATTGCTGGAACAGGTGCGGTTGGGAAAGACCTATCATATCACGCGGCGCGGGCGGCCCGTGGCGGAGTTGCGTCCCGTGTCGGACGCGGGCCACCGGCCGCGATTCGGGTGCGACAAGGGCCGCGTGACGATTCGGGACGACTTTGACGAGCCTGTGCCGGGCATGGAGGAGTACACCCGTTGAGGCTCCTGATCGACACGCATGCGTTCCTGTGGTTCGTCGCGGGCGACCGGCGATTGAGCCGGCGTGCCCGGCTGGCGATGGAGGCCCCGGATGCGGAGCTTTACCTCAGCGCGGCGAGCGTCTGGGAAATGGCGATCAAGGTGGGACTGGGGCGGCTCAAGCTGCCCGCGCCGGTCGCGGCGTACGTCCGGGAGAAGGCGGCAGGTGGATTCCGGATTCTGCCGGTCGAATGGATGCACGCTGCCGCCGTGGAGACGCTGCCCTTCCACCATCGCGATCCGTTCGACCGGCTCCTTGCCGCTCAGTCCACAGTGGAGACGATTCCCTTGGTGACCTCCGATCCGGCCTTCAAGCCCTACGGGGTCGACATCGTCTGGTGAGGGCCGTCCGGTTCGGGCTTGGCCCGCCGTCCGCTTCGCCGCACAATGTGTCCTTCATCTGCGGAGGACGCATGAAGCGATGGATCGCGGTGGCGGCGGCGTGGGCGGCGGGAATCGCGGGCGCGGCGGACCTGGTTCCGTTCGCGCCACCGTGGGACGACGGCGCGGCGGGGCCGACGGACCTGCGGCCGGTGCTCGGGCAGGGGGCGGCGTCGATCGCTCCCGTGCGTGTCCGCGACGGACACCTCTTCGCCGGCGACCGGCGGCTCCGCCTCTTCGGCGCGAACCTGACCTCCGCCGCATGCTTCCCGGACCACGCCACCGCGCAGGGCGTCGCCGCCCGCATGGCCAAGTTCGGGCTCAACGGCGTCCGGTTCCATTTCCTCGATGCCGTGTGGGGCGAGCCTCGCCTGATCGACCACAAGTCCGGCTGCTGGACCAACTGGAGCGCCGATGCGCAGGACCGGCTCGACCACTTCATGGCCCGGCTCAAGGAGCAGGGCATCTACTGGAACGTGAACCTGCTGGTCGGCCGCCGGTTCGGCACCGGCGACGGAGTCGACCCGGCCGTCAACAAGCTCGACTGGAAGGCCGCCCACGCGGTCGGCTTCTTCCACGCGCCGCACCTGGAGGCGCAGAAGGCCTACGCCCGGCGGCTGCTCGGGCACGTGAATCCCTACACGAAGCTTGCCGTCGCGCTCGATCCGGCGCTGGCGATGGTCGAGATCAACAATGAGAACGGGCTGATCCACACGTGGATGTCGCGCGACTTCGATGACCTGCCCGAACCCTTCGCCGGCGACCTGCAGCGGCAGTGGAACGCCTGGCTCGTGAAGCGGCACGCGGACACCAGGGCCCTCGCCGCCGCGTGGGGCGCGCGGAACGAGCCGCCGGGCGCGGAGATGCTGCGCAACGCGGGCTTCGCGGACGGCGTCAGGGAGTGGACCCTCGAGCAGCACAACGGCTCGCGCGCCGCGGTTGCGCCGGCCGACGGCGCGGCCGCGCTGCGCGTCGAGGCGGCGGGATCGAACCCGTGGTCGGTGCAGTTCAACCAGACCCGCCTCGCCGTGAAGAAGGGCGGCCTGTACACGGTCCGCTTCCGCGCCGCGGCCGACTCCAAGCGGACGATCCAGGCCAACATCATGCAGGCGCACGAGCCGTGGAAGGAACTTGGCTGGTCGGCGCGGTTCGAGGTCGGGCCGGAGTGGAAGACCTTCGACTTCACGGTCGTCACCGACGCCGACGATGACAACGCGCGCTTTGGCTTCACCGAACTGGGGCAGGCGGGCGCGACGTTCCGGTTCGCGGACCTCTCGCTGAAGCCCGGCGGCCGCATCGGGCTTGCGGACGACGAGACGCTTGAGGCCCGTTCGGTCCGCTGGCCCAAGGCCGGGGCGTCGCATCCGATGGCCGTCGGGGAGCGGGCCGACTGGATCCGCTTCCTGTGGGAGACCGAGCGCGCCCACTGGGAGGCGATGCGGCGCTGCGTCGTCGAGGAGATCGGCGTGAAGGTGCCGGTCGTCGGCACCATCGTCGCCACGTCGACGCCGAACCTGATGGGAGCCTTCGATCTGGTCGACACCCACGCCTACTGGCAGCACCCGCGCTGGCCGCACCGGCAGTGGGATCCGGAGGACTGGTTCGTGAACCCGTGGTCAATGGTCGACCACCCGGACGGCGCGACCCTCTCCCGCCTCGCCTGGCAGCGCGTGGCCGGCAAGCCGCACATGGTCAGCGAGTACAATCACCCGGCCCCGAATCCGCACGCGGGCGAGGGGCCGCTGATGCTCGCCGCGGTCGCGGCGCTGCAGGACTGGGACGCGCTCTTCCTCTACACGTGGGCGCACGACGAGAAGGGCATGAGGGCCGGACGGATCCCCGGCTACTTCGACATCGGCCAGCACCCGACGATCATGGCGAACGTGCCCGCCGCCGCGCTGCTCTTCCGCCGCGGCGATGTCGCGGCCGCGCGCGAGTTGGTCACGGCGTCCCTCCCGCCGGAGCGCGAGATCGACCTGATCGCCCGGCAGGGACATGCATGGAGCGTGCTCAATCTGGACCGCGCGGGCGTCGACATTGGCGCGGCCTTCGTTCACCGCGTGGCCCTCGACCTGCGCGGCGCGGCGGACGCCCCGTTCCCCGCGGCGCCGGCGGCCGCCCGCACCGAATGGCTCGCCGACACCGGCGAGATCGCGTGGCGCCTGCCGGAGAAGGGCCGCGGCGTGTTCGAGGTGAAGGCGCCGCGGGCCAAAATGCTCGTCGGTCATGTCGGGGGCCAAACGGTCGACCTCGGCCACGGCGTCCGCGTGACGGCCGGCGAGACGAGTCTCGGCTGGTGCACGGTTGCGCTCTCGCTGCTCGATGGCGAGGCGTTCGACAAAGCGCCCCGGCGAGCCCTGATCGCGGTCACGGCGCACACGGAGAACACCGGCATGGTCTGGAAGGACAAGGAGCGCACGAGCGTCGGCACGAAGTGGGGGAGCGCGCCGAGTCTCGTCGAGCCGGTATCCGCCACGGTCGAGTTTGCCCCCGCGGCCGGCAGGGTCCGCCTGTACCCGCTCGACGACCGCGGCCGCCGCAAGGGCGAGGTCCTCGATGCCGGCGGCGACGGCCGCCTCGCGCTCGGCCCGGCCCACCGCACGCTCTGGTACGAGGCGGTCTTCGAGAGTCGGCGATAGATCCGCGCCCCACCCGGCCCGGAGGATGACAACCTAATACGGGGAAGGGGCGAGGGTCGAGGGACGAGGGGGAGGCGCCGGGTGGCAAGAGACGAGTGCCGATCCCCCTCCTAATCGTAATCGTAGTCGTGATCGTAATCTCCGCCGCCCCGGTCCGGAGGAAGGCAAACGAATGGGGGCAAACGAATGAGGACAAGGGGCGAGGGTCGAGGGACGAGGGGGACGGCGCCGGGTGGCAAGTGACAAGTGTCGAGTGCCGCCCCCCTCCTAATCGTAATCGTAGTCGTGATCGTAATCTCCGCCGCCCCGGTCCGGAGGAAGGCAAACGAATGGGGATGAGGGGCGAGGGCCCGCCCGCTTTCAGGTTTCATCCCTCATCCCTCTTTCATGTTGGTTGTTGAATCCGCCGCGCGTCCAATCCTTGCAACCGCCGTCCCTCCGCCCTTCCGAACCTTGGACCCCGCGACCCCGATTGAACTGCCATCAGGAAACCTCTTGAACCCTCTTGTCGGCAAGTGCTACAGGGTGAACCGATGGAGGATCGAGGAACCAAGCCCATGCGATGGGGCCCCGAGAAGGGCGACGCGTCGAGGAATATGGGTTGGGAGAAGAGGTGAAGGCGTTTTGGACAGTCTGTCTGCCGTCCGTTCTTGCGCTCAGCGCGGCGCGCGCGGACACGACGATGTGGGGCCAGGGAACGGTGACGAACGTCATCGACGGGAACCGTGTTCACGTTCAATCGCGAGACCGAACATTGAAGCTGAAACTCACGGGCATGCGCGCACCAGACTTGGAGGAGCCCGGCGGAGTATCTGCCAAGGCTGCGTTGACTGAGCTTACCCGGGACAGGAAGCTCCATTTCGTGGTGCACAGTGAGCCAAGGGATGGCGACTACTTCTTCGCATGGCTTGTTTCGGCAGAGACGAACGGCATCATCAACCTCCGCATGGTCAGGGGGGGCTTCGCGCGAACGGACGCGATTCGGGTGCAGGCCCCTCCGGTCCACTTGCGGATTGGCATCACGAACTCGATGGCCGTTGCGCTTCAGGAGGCCCAAGCCGCAGCCATATCCGCCGGTGTCGGCATCTGGAATCACGGGACCATGTCCGGCAAGTAATCGGAAGGCATTCGTCGCCAGCGCGGCGAGACCCTGAGTGCGCGCGCTCGCTCGTGATGCAACAGCAGTTCTTCTGGGCGTCTTCCCCCGGGGTCGCCGGAATGCCGGAACCCGTCTTCTGTAGCCGCGACCGCTGGTCGCGGTTTGCGCAGGGCACCGTACGCATTGCCGCGACCATCCGCCTTCGCACAGACGCTACGGCGGGACGAGTCGGTCACGGCTACAGTGGCCATGGGGCGTTGCGGCGCGCCCCCATAGCCATCCCCTACGAACTCCCGATGGACCGCGGTGCCTCGGGTCCCTATGATGCCCGGCGGGCGCGGGGGCGCCGGAGGGGCGTGACCATGAGCATGAAGCCGAGGGAGCGGGTGCTTGCGACGCTGGACCGCCGTCCGGTCGACCGGCTGCCGGTCGACCTGTGGCACACGCCGGAGGTCGGCGCTGCGCTGCGGGCGCACTGCGGCGTGACGACGGACCTCGACCTCTACCGCGCCCTCAAGCTCGACAAGATCGTCTGGGTCTTCATGGACTACCGCACCGACGTCGGCGAGCGCGCCGGCGCGCAGTCCGGCGCCGGGGCCGAGAGCGGCGGTAGCCGCACGATGTGGGGCGTTCCGCTCAAGGACGTCGAGGCCGGCGCGGCACACTACGCGGAGTTCGGCGAGGCGCCGCTGGCGGGGTTCGACACGGCGTCGTCGCTCGACGACTATCCGTGGTGGCCGGCGGTCGACCGCTTCGACTACGACGGCGCGGTCGCGAAGGCGCGCGAGGTCGCGCCCGAGTTCGCCGTGATCGGCCCGTGGGTCTCGTTCTTCGAAATCTACTGCCAGATGCGCGGGCTCGAGCAGTCGATGATCGACCTCGCCCTCGAACCGGACTACGTGGACGCCGTCCTCGACCGCATCGAGGCGATCCAGACGGAGATGATGAAGCGCTTCTTCGCGATGGCGAAGGGCTCGCTCGATCTCGTCTTCATCAGCGACGACATCGCCGGCCAGACGAACCTGATCATGAGTCCGGACATGTGGGCGCGGCATCTCGGGCCGCGGATGCGGCGCTGGTGCCGGCTCGTCCATGACCACGGGTTGCGCGTCTTCTACCACACCGACGGCGCGGCGCGGCAGCTCCTGCGCTCCATCGTCGACTGCGGCATCGACGTGCTCAACCCCATCCAGCATGCGTGTCCCGGCATGGACCTCGCCGAGCTCAAGGCGGAGTTCGGGCGCGAGGTGATCTTCCACGGCGGGGTCGACAACCAGAGCGTGCTGCCATTCGGCTCGCCCGACGACGTGAGCGCCGAGACGCGACGGTGCCTGGAGACGCTCGGTGCGGGGCGCGAGGGTTTCATCTGCTGCTCCTGCCACAATGTCCAGGCCGGCACGCCGGTGGAGAACGTGCTGGCGATGATCGAGACCGTGCAACGGTCGTAAGGGCCGCGCCCGGGGCAGACAGGAGTGTCTGCCCCACGGGGAGGGCCCGCGCGCCGGGCCGGGGGGCATCTCCGAGTTTGCGTGGCTGCGGGGACCCCTCGCACGGCCGGGCGAGCCGCCCGGCCCTACCACGGATTCCACCGGTGTGATGGTAGGGCCGGACCGCCGGGCCGGCCGGACGGGAAGCCCGTGCGAGCGTCTTCGCCATCGTTGCGCATGGCGGCGATTTCGCCGGTGGACCGCCGCGCGCCGGTTGCCTATGATGGCCGCCAATGCTGGAGGCACCATGAGCATGTTTCAGCACGGTTGGATCGTCCGGGCCGCCGTTCTGGCGGCGGTTGTTGCGACCGTCCTGCCGGCCGCCGCGGCGCCGGGGCGGCCCGGCTCCAAGGAGCCGACCAACGCGCTTCCCGCGTTTGCCGACGGGCCTGCGAAGCGGAAGAGCGTCGTCTACACCAACGAGGTATACGACGCATGGCTGGCGCCGAACGGCTACCTCAGCGTCACGCTGAAGAAGGGAGGGAAGCCGGCGGGCCCGACCTTCCGGCTC
The DNA here is from genome assembly GCA_964402695.1 of uncultured Verrucomicrobiota bacterium. Taxonomy (GTDB): domain Bacteria; phylum Verrucomicrobiota; class Kiritimatiellia; order PWTM01; family PWTM01; genus VGWF01. The sequence goes on along the minus strand of CAYODK010000220.1, from coordinate 716 downwards.
TTCAACGCGACGTTCTGGGGTCGCGACGCGAAGGGGGGCTACGTCTACAAGGACGAGCCGGAGATCATGGAGCCCGACACGGCGATGCCCTCGATCCAGCCGAAGGAGCCCGTCAAGTTCTCATTCGGAATGGAGAAGGACGCGAAGGGATCGGTCGAGTTCGTCTTCGGTCCGTCGTCGATCTCGGTCGACGTGAAGTTCCGGCCGACCGCCTCGGGGGAGATCTCCACGCTGCGTCCGTCGGCCTATTTCCTGAACCTGCCGGGTCTCAAGACCGGCGCGGTCGACACGAACGTTGACGTCGCGGCGGTCTGCGAGGGCAAGGTGGTCGTGATGATGCCCGACCCCAAGACCACGACGACGCTGGGGTTCGCCGAGGAGGCCGGACGGCCCGCTCCGTGTCCGGAATGGGTGGTGCGCGGCCTGTGGGACGGCTACCTCGTGCGCGGGAAGGTGGACTCCAAGAGCGAGACCTTCCAGTACTGGCAGTACGGCGGCACGATCCCGGCGAACGGGTTCGGGTTCATGTACGCGCTGTCCAAGACGCTGACGTCGCGCAAGGTCACCTTCCATTTCGAGGACCCCAACGCGCCCGCCGCACCGGCGGGTCCCGCCATGCGCGTCCCGGGTCCCGTGCGGGGCCGCCGGCCGTGACACCGGAGAAAATTCGTGCTTGGGTATCCAATGCCGCGACCGCCGGTCGCGGCTACAGCGGT
>CAYODK010000219.1:0-8958 GCA_964402695.1 uncultured Verrucomicrobiota bacterium | reverse complement strand
TCTTTCCGACATCGCCATCCGGACCGGACGTCCCATCACGTGGGATCCCGCGAAGGAGACGATCGTCGGCGACCCCGACGCTGCGAAGCGGATGTCCCGTCCGATGCGGGATCCGTGGACGCTGGACAAGATCCTCAAGGCATGAACCCGGGCACCATGACAACGAAAGGACGCACCATGAAGAACCCCTCCACCTCCCCGGCGGGACTGAACCGCCGCGCCTTCCTCCGCACCGCCGCGACGGGCGCGCTGGCCGCGCCGTACATCGCCCGCGGACAGGTCCTCGGCGCCAACGACCGCATCGGCGTCGGCTTCATCGGCGCCGGCGGCCGTTCCGGCGCCCACATGAACATGGTCAAGCACCTCAAGGAGGCCGGCGAGGCCATCGACCACGTCGCGGTCTGCGACATCTACCGTCCGCGCCGCGAAAAGAAGAAGCAGCAGTTCGGCATGGTCCGCGACTACGCCGACCACCGCGAACTGCTCGCGGACAAAGACATCGACGTCGTCTGCATCGCCACGCCCGACCACCATCACGGCTTCCAGGCCCTCGACGCCCTGAAGGCCGGCAAGAGTGCCTACTGCGAGAAACCCGTCTCCCACTGGCGGCAGTTCGAGCTGACGAAGACGCTCGCCGACGCCGCGGCGGCCTCGCCGTGCTGCCTGCAGGTCGGCACGCAGGCGATGAGCGATTCCGCGTGGCACCAGATGAAGGCGCTCGTCAAGGAGGGACTGATCGGCACGCCTCTCTTCGGCGAGACCGGCTTCTTCCGCACCGGCGACTGGGGCGAGCGCGGCATGCACGTCGACGATCCCAATGCGAAGCCCGGGCCCGACCTCAACTGGGAGGCGTTCCTCGGCGATGCGCCGAAGCGCGAGTTCAGTGTCGACCGCTTCTTCCGATGGCGCCTCTTCGAGGACTACGCCGGCGGCCCGGTGACCGACCTCTACCCGCACTGCCTGACGCAGGTGGTCGACATCCTCGGGGTCGGCTTCCCCGAGGCCGTTGTCGCGCTCGGCGGGATCCACATCTACCCGTACGAGCTCCGCGACGTGCCCGACACGTTCAACCTGATCGCGCAGTATCCCGAGAAGATCACGATCTCGGTGCTCGGCACGCAGGGCAACGACTTCCAGAACGCGCCCAAGCGCGGCGCCGGCCAGCGCTGCCCCGCCATCCGCGGCACGGAGGGGACGCTGTCCATCGCCCCGTCGAACAAGGAGATCCTCTTCACCTCCGTCGAGAAGCCCGGCTCGAAGCCGCCGCAGCAGATCAAGATCGACCGGCCGGAGAACAACGTCGACCTCTGGAAGAACCTCCTCGACTGCGCCCGGAGCGGGAAGAAGGACGGCCTGTGGAGCCCGATGAGCCTCGCCTTCCGGGCTCAGACGGTCCTCCAGATGGCGATGCTCGGCTTCAAGGCCGGCCGGACCGCAAAGTTCGATGCGAAGAAACGGGAGATCGTGCTGTAGGAGTGGAAGGAGAAGTGGGGAAACTCCAAGGAAGTGGAAAGTGGGAAGTAGGAAGGTCCAAGGGGGCCGTCCTCGGCTGACTTCTCGCCTTTCTCCTTCTGACTTCCTTGGAGTTTGGCGTTCTCTACTTCCGTCTCTTCATGGGTAGAGCCGCGCGATGTCCCAGCCGCCGTCGGACCGGCGGGTGTAGCGGAACCGGTCGTGCAGGCGGTTGGGCCTGCCTTGCCAGAACTCGATCGCGTCCGGAACGACGCGGTAGCCGCCCCAGTGCTCCGGCAAGGGGACGTCGGCGCCGTTGAACCGCGTTTCGAACTCCCGGCATCGCTTCATGAACTCGGCCCGCGAAGCCAGCGGCTCGCTCTGTCGGGAGGCCCACGCGCCGATCCGGCTGCCGCGGGAGCGGGACGCGAAGTAGGCCTCGGACTCCTCGCGGGAGAGCTTCTCGACGCGCCCCTCGATGCGGACCTGCCGGATCAGCTCGTTCCAGTGGAAGGTCATCGCGGCGAACGGCGCGCGGGCCATCTCGTCGGCCTTGCGCCCCACCGTGTGCGTGTAGAAGGCGAAGCCGCGCGCGTCCGCGCCCTTCAGCAGCATCATCCGCGCCGCCGGACGGCCCGCGGGCGTCACGGTGGAGAGGCAGAACGACGTCGGCCAGAAGCAGCGCGCTCGCCGGGCGAAGGCCATCCACCGTTGGAACTGCCGGACGGGGTCCGGATCCAGATCGGCCTCCGCCAGCCCGAAGAACACGCCCCGGATCGATGCAAGCTGGGTGAACCACGACATGCGGGCAGTATAGCAGAGGTTCGGAGGTTGGCAGGTTCGGAGGTTGGGAGGTTCAGAGGTTCACGGTTTCGCGTTCCAAGGTCTGGAAGAGACCCTTGCCGGGCTTTCCAACGTCTGGATCCCGAAAGCGATGTGGGGCGGCTTGTCTACCGTGCGACCGGCGGCGAAAAGGTCACCCGCCCCATGAAGAGAACCGTGTTCCGTACCCCGCCGTATACGAAGAACAGGAACGGACGATCGGCGCGAAACTCACGAACAGGGCGATCCTCCCGAGGCCCTCCCATGGAGATGAACTCCCCGTGAGTCACCGACCACGCCTCGGATCCCTTCTCGTCGGTGATAATCCCCGCGTGCTGGAGCAGCGCGTTCAGGCACACACCCGGCTTCTCGTCGGACATCCACCGGAGGTCCGCCTTTTCCAGACTGAAGACGTCCGATGCGCCCATCCGGCTCAGCGGATCCCGGAGATCGTGTTTCTCCTCGATCCGGAACTTGGGAAGGTAGACATGGGCGATCACGGGCGCCGCGCGGGACAACGCGGTCATCCATGTGTACCACACGCGCCCGTTCAGGGTGTTCTCCAAGGATCGGAGCCCGTCCGCCTCTTTCGGCATGGCCACGAGCATGTGCAACCCACCCTGACCGTATGGAAGACGCGCAAGTTCAACCCCGTCGGCCGTCGCAAGGTCGGCACAACGGGATTCTTCGAACATCGTCGAAACCTGGATGGTTGACGCGTCGGAACGATGGAACCGACGGGGCTCGGTATGAGCGACCGGGAATGCCTCACGCCAGTCAGCCTGCATGCAGAAGATCCCGGTGACCGTCATTCGGATTTCGGGGTCTCGGCGGAACACCTTCGCGACGCGGCCCCGGGTCGTCTGGCGAACCCAATCGTTCAGCGCGGCGACGTCCGAATCGCTCCCAAAATCGGCCGTTCGCCAAACGCCGGCGTAGTTCGCCTCCAGGTCATCAACGAAATCCCTCCGCGGCACCATGCCGCGTTGGCCAACAACCAGTTTCCCCACGGCAAGCCGTGCGCCTCCGCTCTTCAGTGCCACGGTGACTTCGTCGCGAAGCGAGCGGAATGCCGCATGGAATCGCTTCGAATCGAGAGGACATCGAAGCGCTTCGGCAAGCCCGGCATCCGTCTCGCCCGCCGAACCGCACCGGACCATCCCCAGGGTGATCGCCACGCCGAACGGGGACCAGACCGTGTCCTCCCTCCCATCTGCAAGGCTTCGGTGCAGGTCGAACGTGAAATCCGCCAGACCTGCGGACAAAACCGCGACATCGGCCGTTGATGAGGAGGGATCGCCCGCCCCGCATGGAAACGAGCCTGCGACAAGAACCACGGTCACGGCGGCGGTGGGAACGGCGATACGGCGCATGATCCCTCCATCTTTCGACGCGGAAGCCTGGATGGACCGAGAGACAGCCGGAGCATCCTCGGCATTCGTACATGTGAATATTCGGACAGTTGATCCGAATATTCAACCGTTTCGATGCCTCCGCCGGACCTTCCCTCGGTGAGCTGCCCGACACCGGTTCCTTCGGGCTTGCAGGACGGCCGTCCCTCACCCGAAGCGGCCGGTCACGTAGTCGAGGGTCTCGCGCAGGTGCGGGGTCTGGAAGATCGTGGCGGTGGGGCCGTACTCGAGGAGGCGGCCGAGGTACATGAAGGCGGTGTAGTCGCTGGTGCGCGAGGCCTGTTGCATGTTATGCGTGACGATGAGGATGGAGTACTCGCCCTTGAGTTGCTCGATGAGGTCCTCGATCTTGTTCGTCGCGATCGGGTCGAGGGCCGAGCACGGCTCGTCCATCAGCAGCACCTCGGGCTCGGCGGCGATGGCGCGGGCGATGCAGAGGCGCTGCTGCTGGCCGCCGGACATGCCGAGGGCGCTCTCGTGGAGGCGGTCCTTGACCTCGTCCCACAGCGCGGCGCCGCGGAGGCTGCGCTCGCAGACCTCGTCGAGCGTCGAGCGGTCCCGCTCGCCGTCGATCCGCAGGGCGTAGACGACGTTCTCGTAGACGCTCATCGGGAATGGATTCGGCTTCTGAAAGACCATGCCCATGCGCTTCCGCAATTCGATCACGTCGACGCCGGGGCCGTAGATGCTGTCGCCGTTGAGGAGCATGTCGCCCGAGATGCGCACGGTGCTGAGCAAATCGTTGATGCGGTTGACCGACCGCAGCAGGGTCGACTTGCCGCAGCCCGACGGGCCGACGAGGGCGGTGACCTTCCCCTTCGGAATTCTCATCCGGATGTCGAAGAGCGCCTGCTTGGCGCCGTAGAAGAGGTTGAACCCGCGGACGTCGAGCACGACGGGCTCGCGGTCGAGCTCGGGGTGGGTCTCGGTTGGGAACACGGCGCCGGCGGCGATTTCGGCAAGACGGTTCTTCGCCGCGCCGTTCGCCGGCCCGCCGTTGCCGTTCCCCGTGGATCCATTGCGATCGTCCGTCATGGCAGCTCCCTCAAAACACGGCCGACACGAACTTGCGGCGAAGCCGCGTGCGCAGTTGGACGGCCAGAACGTTCAGGATGAAGATCACGGCGATCAGCAGCAGCGTGGTCGTGAAGACCATCGGCTTGGCGGCCTCGCTGTTCTGGCTCTGGAAGCCCAGGTCGTAGATGTGGAAGCCGAGGTGCATGAAGCTGCGCTCGGGGTGGACGTACGGGAAGATCCCGTCGATGGGCAGCTCGGGCGCGAGCTTGACGGCGCCGACAAGCATGAGCGGGGCGACCTCGCCCGCGCCGCGGGCCATCGCGAGAATCATTCCGGTCATGATGCCGGGCATGGCGCGGGGCAGCACGATTCGCCGGATGGTCTGCCACTTGCCGGCGCCGCAGGCGAAGGAGCCCTCGCGCATCGAGTTCGGCACGGCGGAGAGGGCCTCCTCGGTCGCGACGATCACCACCGGGAGCGTCATCAGCGCAAGCGTCAGGGCCGCCCACAGGATGCCGCCCTTGCCGTAGGTCGGGTTCGGAAGTTGTGCCGCAAACAGCAACTGGTCGATCGACGCCCCGACGACGTAGCAGAAGAAGCCGAGGCCGAAGACACCGAAGACGATGCTCGGCACCCCGGCGAGGTTGTTGATCGAGATACGGACCGCGCTGACGATGGGTCCTGCCTTGGCGTACTCGCGCAGGTAGAGGGCGGCCATCACGCCGAATGGAACGACCGCGATCGACATGAGCAGGGTCATGACGACGGTGCCGAAGATGGCGGGAAAGACGCCACCCTCGCTGTTGGCCTCGCGGGGATTGTCGAAGAGGAACTCCCGCCAGCGCGAGGCGTAGACGCGCCACTTGGCGGGGACGGTCAACCGGTTCGCCGGGTAGGCGCGAACGATGTCGGCCAGGGCCAGATCGGCCTCGCGACCGTCGGCGGTCACGAGCTTCATCGAGTACTTCGCATTGTGCCCGTTGAGGGCGGCGATCTCGGCGCGCAGCCGGTCGAACTCGGCCTTGGTCTCGGCCTGAATCGCGGAGACGTGGGCGACGGCCGCCTGGTGCGCGGTGGAGCCTGTTCCGTCGCGGAGTTCCGCGCGGCGCACCGCGATGCGGGCCTCCTCGATCACGCGGTTCACCGTTCCGACGTCCTCGGTTTCGAGCCGCTCCCGGCGTTCCCGCCGTCTCGTCACGGATTCGTGGACCTCGAGGAACTCCGCCCACGAAGCCGCCGGGGCCTGCGCGACGACCGCGCCCTCGGCCGTCAGGGACTTCGGCACGCCGTAGAACCGACCCCAGGCCATCCGCTCGACGACCAAGGCCCACTCAGGGCGGGTCTCCCCGACGATGTCCGCATCGTTGACCCACGTGAAGTGCTCGTTGGTGAGTTCGAAGTTGCCGGTGCGGAACAGGCGGCGCCGCGCCTCCGCGCCCTCCGGCGTCCGGTAGGTCTCGGTGCGCGTGATCTCGCCCATCAGCACAGCGCCGGACTTCAGCCTGACCTGGACGACGGGCTGCGGCCAGAGGGTGCCCGCCCCCTGCGCGACGATCAGGGCGAGCAACCCGACGATCATGCAGATCGCGACGACCAGTCCGCCGCCGGTGAGCCACACCATCGGCTCGCCCGCCGCGAACAACGACGTGCGCGCCCGGGTGCGCGTGCGGGCGAAGCCTGCGGCCCTGGCGGGGATGTCGCTCACAACTCGAACGCCCTCTTGCGGAACCTGATCCGGATGCTCTCGGCGACGGTGTTGAGGACGAAGGTCATCGCGAAGAGCACCAGGGCGGCGAGGAACAGCGTGCGGTAATGCGTGCTGTTGCGGACCGCCTCCGGCAGTTCGACCGCGATGTTGGCCGACAGTGTGCGGAAGCCGTTGAACACGTTCCACTCCATCACCGGCGTGTTGCCCGCCGCCATGAGCACGATCATCGTCTCGCCGACCGCCCGGCCGAGGCCGATCATGACGGCGGAGAACAGGCCGCTCGCCGCGGTCGGCACGATGATGCGCGTCGCCGTCTGCCACGGCGTGGCGCCGCAGCCCAGCGAGGCGGACCGGAGGTGCTCGGGCACGGCGGAGAGCGCATCCTCGGCGATCGTGTAGATGATGGGGATGATGGCGAAGCCCATCACGAAGCCTACGACGAGCGCGTTGCGCTGAACGTAGGTGCCGAGCACGCCGCCGCGGGGATCGAGACCCGCCGCGTCCAGCGCGAACGCGACGGCCGCGGACAGCGCGACCGCCACGGCCAGTTGCGCTGCGAACTTCGCCGCATCGAGGGCGGCGCAGGCCCATCGCGCCAGGGAGCGCCCGGCCGTCCGGAGCAGTGGATTGAGGGTCACGGCGCCTGCCCAGCCGGTCAGGACGGCCAGCAGGGGGAAGAGGACGACGAACCAGCCGCCGGCCGCGCGGCCGACCTGTCCGTCGAGCCAGCGCATGACGTCTCCCGCGAAGCAGGTCCGTTCGATCACCGCCCCGAGGCGGACCGCGAGCCACAGGCCCGCGGGCACGGCCGCGAGCATCAGCGGAAGCCGGAGTCCGCCGTGGCGCAGCGTCCAGCGGTAGGGCAGCAGCTGCCACGCGTAGGCGCCGGCGAGAAACATCACCGGCACGGTGACGAAGGCGGCGAGGACGGCGGGCAGCATGCCGCTGACGATCGGAGCGAACACGAGGGCCGCGAGGAAACCGAGGACGACGCTCGGCAGGCTGGCCATCAGTTCGACCGTCGGCTTGATCCGGGCCTTCCACTTCGGGTTGAGGAATTCGCTCGTGAAGATCGCCCCCATCAGCGCGATGGGCACGCCGAACAGCAGGGAGAAGAGCGTCGCCTTCAGCGTACCGAAGACCAGCGGCATCAGGCCGAGCTTCGGCTCGAAGTCGTCCGTGCCGGACGAGGACTGCCACACATGCTCCGGTTTCGCGGCGCCCTCGTACCAGACCCTGGCGAAGAGGGATCCCAGGGTGGCCTCCGGATGCCGCGGATCGAGGCTCCACGATGCGTACCCCGACGCCGTCGCCGCCGTGAGCCCGTCGTCCTTGGGCGAGAAGGCCGCCGCCAGCACCGGTCCCCCGGCCGACACCGGGCTGAGGTCGGCCAGCATCTTGCCGCTCGTGACGTGGTACATGCGGATCGAGCCATCCCCGTATCCTGCGGCGAACATGCGGATCCTCGAGGAGGTTGCGAGGGCCGTGACGGGGGCCGGCGGACCCTGGAATTCGTGAGCCGTCACGAGGCGGGTCGCTTCCGCGGCCCCCTCCTCCGCGTTGACGGTGAACCACGCGCGGACCCGGCCGCCCGAGTCGCCGGCGAGCAGCGTGAACCGGCCGAGCAGGAACCGCAGGGACGTGAGCCGGAGCGACGGGTCGCCGAGGAGGTCGATCTCCTCGATGAGACGGACATCCGAAGCGTTCCGGACGTCGTAGCGATGCAGCCGGCCGTCGGCCCAGGCCAGGGAGACGGCGTCCCCCAGCCCCGCCAGCGCGATGAACGCCGGAGCGCCGGCCGCGGGCCGGTGCTTGTAGGGGACGGGGATGACGGTCTTCCTCAGCGTCACCTGGCCGGTCATGATGTTCTTCCGGCGGGTGGTCCGGAGAACCTCGAAGTGTCCGTCCTCGTGGAACGTCGCGCAGGCAAGACCGTCGGGACCCTCGGCGAAGTCGATCAGGCGGACCGGAGAGGCATGGTCCGCGTCCAGCGAGGTCTCGACCTTGATCTCGAAGCCCTGGGTCCGGACCTGCGACTCCGAGATCCGCTGCCACGCGCGCCCCTCGTGCACACGCATCTCGCCGCTTGCGATCCCGGCCAGCGCAGGCGGCACATCCTCCGGGGAGGTGAACTGCGCCGCGAACCGGCAGCGGAGGAACCGCGCGGAACCATCGCCGAAACCGAGGAGCGCCGTACCGCGGACCGGGTCGAACCGCGCCGCCGTGACGGCCGTATCGCCGAAAGGCAGCAGACGGGCGACCTGCGAGCCGTCGTCGAGGCGGAAGACGGTGAACCGGCCGTCCGCGGTGGCCCGGACGCCGAGCACGCGGTACTCGTCCGTGGCGAAGTAGGCAGGCGCGTCCCCGGGCGGCACGGGGACGGTTCGCGGGGTCCCCACGGCGGACGGCTGGAGAAGCGGGAGGACGACGTACACCAGGAAGAGGAGGACCGTCATCACCGACACGACGGTGCCGATGCCGCCGACCGTGATCAGGAAGCGCGAGAAGGCGTCCGAGAACCGGACGCCCAGCCGGGTGGTCCGCTTG
>CAYODK010000218.1:0-9035 GCA_964402695.1 uncultured Verrucomicrobiota bacterium | reverse complement strand
ACGCCCGCCATCCAGAAAATCACTTCCTCCGTGCCCAACTGTCGAACTTGGGCTAACCCTCGAAGATCAACGACCACCGTTGCTTCGAGGGTCTCCCTCACGGCGCCGACGGAGCGGCGCCCTCCCGGTCCGTCCTCTCGTATCCCCATGGAATGAGATCTGGAGGGCCGCGCTCCGTCGCGGCCGTGACCATGCGTACTTCATGACGGTCCCTTTCGCCCGATTCCGGCGCAGGCGACGATTCCGGCGGTCCGTTCGCGATCCGCCCTCAGCCGACGATGGAGCGGATGTCGACGACGTGCACCTGGCGGCCGGCGCCGAGGTGGGGCGAATCGATGCAGGCGAGGGTGCCGTCGCGGTTGCAGCGCGGGTGCAGGTCGCATCGCCACTCGCCCTTGTACTCGGGCGGGAGATGGAACCGGCCGACGGTGACCCGGCGGTCGGACTGGAGGTCGCGCAGGTAGAGGGCCTGGTTGCGGTTCGGTTTGTCGGGGTAGCTGTCGCAGAGGATCCAGCGGTCCTTCCGCTTCGGGACGTAGGTGCAGTGGCCGTCGACCGGCAGCATCCCGTCGACGACCGTGGCCTCCTGCGTGAGGTCCTTGAAGACCTGGAAGCGCCATTCCTTCGCGTCGGGGCCGAAGCCGGCGTAGGCGAGGATGTGCTGCGGATCCCGCCAGACGAAGTGCGACACCTTGCCGCTCGGGATGAGGACGTAGGGGTTCCTCCCGTCGGCGTCGACCGAGAGCATCCGCGTCTTCCACGACCGGCCCTCGGCCTCCCCGGCCCAGCGGTGCAGGAAGACGAAGCGCTTGCCGTCGGGCGCCACGAGCAGGTGGTTGAACCAGTGCTTGGCGCCCTTCGAGTAGCCGCCCGGCGGCCCGATCTTCGCGATGTCGGCGAAGGAGAGGAGCAGCGACTGCGTCCCGGCCCTCAGGTCGACCTTCCAGATTCCGGCGTCCTCCGGGGCGAGGACGTCGCGGTTCGGGTCGGGCAGGCCGGAGTAGCCGTAGCCGGGGCGCGTGTCGTTCAGGCGGCGGAAGTCGGGGGCGACGCCCCAGGCACCGCAGGGGCTGAGGGCGTAGACGGGATGGGGGACCGTGCGGGTCTTCCCGGAGCGGACGGCCTTCACATGGCAGACGAAGCGGTCGCCGTCGCGGTCGTTCCAGATCACCTCGTCGGCCGAGCCGGGCACCCATTGGAGCATGCAGCCCTGCTGCCAGTTCCACGCGCGGCTGGAGCCGAGCTCGATCCAGCGGTCCTTGTCCTGCAGGTCGACCATGCCGACGCGGATGACGTCATCGCCCGTCGGCGAGCGGTGTTCGAAGTCGACCTCGTTGGAGAGGGCGAACCGGCCGGTCGGGCAGAACTGGTCCTTGTCGTAGTAGCCGAACCAGTGGCACTTCGGCCCCCTCGTGATCGTCCGCACGGGCGCGGCGATCTCGTCCGGCTCCCCGGCGGCGGCGGCGTGGCGGACGAGGCCCGGCGCGACGAGGAGCGGCGCGGCGGCGGCGGTGCGGGCGAGGAACGTGCGACGGTTCACGGGGGCATGCATGGGCGGGCTCCTATCGGGTTGCGGCCGCGCTCCGGCGCGTGCGATAGGCCGGGGGCCGGCCTTCCCTGACGAGGCGGGGCGGGCCTTCGATGTGCGTCGGCCGGATCTGCTTCGGGTCGCAGACGACGACGAGGTCGGGCTGGACGATGTCCGTTTCCGAGAGCTTCACGTCGGTCGGGGCTGGGAACAAACGGCAGCGGCCGCCCCGGAACGAAGGGTGCATGCGGACCAGGAGTTCGGTCGCGACGTGCTGATGGCTTGTGGCGGGCGCGGGCGTCATGTCGTACGCCTTGCCGTCGATGATCTCCCACCGGCGGCGGTCATCCCACGTGCGGTAGTCCGTCCACGTGACCCCGACGCGCTTCCGTTCGGCCGTCCCGTTCATCGGTGCGATGATGCCCCCGCGGCGGCGCGAAGGCAAGGGGGCGGCCTCACTCGATCATCTTGTCGTAGAAGTCGACGATCGCGTCCGGGTGCTCGCTCTCCATCCACGCGATCGACTCGCGCGGGTGCTGGTTGAGCATGCCGGAGATCATGTGCGGGATGCTGTAGCCCCACGGGATGGTCTTGCGCAGCGGGAAGAAGTGCTTCTCGATGCACTCGAGCACCGGGCGGACGTTGAACTTCGGGTTCTTGAGGAAGCTGAGCAGCAGCTCCATCGGGCAGTTGCCCGCGCCGCGCCCCAGGCCGTTGATCGTCACGTCGAGCCGGTTCGCGCCGGCGATCAGCGCCTCGATCGTGTTCGCGTAGGCGAGCTGCATGTTGTTGTGCGTGTGGATGCCGACCTGCCGGCCCGGGCCGGCGGCACGGACGAACAGCTTCACGTAGTCGCGGATCTGCTCGGAATAGAGCGCGCCGAAGCTGTCGACGACGTACAGGACGTTGACGGGGCTCTTCTCGACGACCTCCTCGAGCGCGATGCGGAGTTCGTGCTCCGGCACCGCGGAGAGGGCCATCAGGTTCAGGGTCGTCTCGTAGCCCTTGTCGTGCGCGTCCTTGATCATGTCGATCGCGCCGGGGATCTGGTGGATGTAGCAGGCGACCCGGATGCAATCGAGGACGCTCTGCTCCTTCGGGAGGATGTCCTCGCGGTAGTTGGTCCGGCCGACGTCGGCCATGGCCGACAGCTTGACGCCGGGCGGCTCGTCCCCGATCACGCGGCGCATGTCGTCCTCCCCGCAGAAACGCCAGGGGCCGTTCTCGTCGGCGTTGTAGAGGGTCCGGTCCGCCTTGTAACCCATCTCCATGTAGTCGACGCCGGCGGCGCAGCACGTCGCGTAGCAGGCCTGGACGAACTCGAGATCGAACTGATGGTCGTTCATCAGCCCGCCGTCCCGCACCGTGCAATCCAGCACCTTGATCGAGGGCCGGTAGGTGACCCACGAGTCCCGGTGCATCATCTGGACCTTCTCTTTTTTCATGCGCCTGCTCCCCACGTGAACCGCGAAGTATGGCGGGTTCCGGCCGGGTTGGCCAGCCGAGAATCGGGCGATTGCCGCGAGCCGGCCGGTGGGCTATCCTGCGAACATGAAAATCTTGACCCGCGGGGGATGGGCGGCGGCAGGCATGGTGCTGGGGGCGTTCCTCCCGCTGCCGTCGCCCGGCCAATCCGACGGGATCTACGCGGATTTCGCGACCAGCATGGGCTCGTTCACCTGCCGGCTGGACTACGTGAACGCCCCGCGGACCGTCGCCAACTTCATCGGCCTCGCCACCGGGGAGCGGCCCTGGCTCGATCTCGCCACCGGCGCCGCGCGAAGCAACGGGTACTACAACGGCCTGACCTTCCACCGCGTGATCGCCGGCTTCATGATCCAGAGCGGCTCGCCCAACGGCCAGGGCAACGACGGCCCCGGCTACACGTTCCCCGACGAGTTCAGCGCCCTGCTCCGGCACGATGCCGCGGGGGTCCTTTCCATGGCCAACGTGGGCGAGGACACGAACGGATCGCAGTTCTTCGTCACGGTCGCGCCGACCCCCTGGCTGAACGATCTTCACTCGGTCTTCGGCCGCGTCGAGGGCGGGATGGATGTGGTCAACGCGATCAGCGGCGTGGCGACGGACACGAACGACGTCCCCTTGACGCCGGTGGTCATCTCGAACGTCTCGATCCGGCGGGTCGGCGCGGCGGCGGGGGCCTTCAACGTCTCGACGCAGAAGCTGCCCGTCGTCAGCAACGTCCGGCTCGGGATCTCCGGCGGCGCCGGCGAGTCCGTCGATCTCGCCTTCCAGCGCCGGGCCTACACGGAGACCCGCCTGTACGCGACCGAGGATCTCTCGGCCGCCGTCTGGACCTACTTCGACCTGGGCACCGAGGGGGCCACGCCGGCCGCCGGCGGGCAGTCGGTCAACCTTGCCGGGGTCGACCGGATGTTTTTCTCGCTGGCGCAGGTGCAGTACCCGGCGGCGCACGCCACCCTGCTCAACCGGACGCTGACGCTGTCGTTCAGCACCGGCGACACCATCGTCATCTTCTTCAACGGCACGGGGGGCGGCGCCTACACGTATGTCGGCTTCGGATCCGGCGTGGTGAGCTACTACACGTGGAACCCGGGCATCTTCCACGGCATCCTCTCGCCGATCGTGTTCGACAACTCGTGGCGCCTGGACCTGCGGCTGACGCCGCTGACGGACGGCGGCGGGTCCTTCATCGGGTACACGTACAATTCGGGCACGGGGCAGTGGGAGAAGACCTACCGGGGCACCTACACGCTGTCGCCCTGATCCCGCGCAAGCCCTACGCCCGGGGGTGGGCCTTCTCGTAGACCTCGCGCATCCGCTCGATCGACACGTGGGTGTAGAGCTGGGTCGTCGACAGGCTGGCGTGCCCCAGCAGTTCCTGCACGCTGCGCAGGTCCGCCCCCGCGTCGAGCAGGTGCGTCGCGAAGCTGTGCCGCAGGGTGTGCGGGGTGACGTCCGCCGGCAGGCCCGCCGCGACCAGGCAGGGCTTCAGCAGGCGCTGGACGGATCGCGGGGTCAGCCGCCCGCCCGTGTGGCCGACGAACAGCGGCTTGTCGCGGCGGGGGAGGTCGGGGAACGCGAGGTCGCGCAGTTCCAGCGCCCGCCGCAGCGCGCGGATCGCGGGGTTCCCCAGCGGGCACAACCTCTCCTTCTTCCCCTTGCCGAGCACGCGCGCGACGCCGGAGAGGAAATCGAGCGAGGTCTCGCGCAGCGCCGCGCATTCCGCGATGCGCATGCCGGTGCTGTAGAGGAGCTCCAGGATCGCCGCGTCGCGCGCCGCCGCGTACTCGATCCAGCGCCGCCGCTCGGGCAGCGTCTCGTCCTTCAACGCCGCGGCGGCCAGCCGCGCGGGTGCGTCCAGCAGCCGGCCGGCGTCGGCCACCGTCAGCACCTTGGGCAGGCGGCGCTCGCGGCGCGGCAGGTGGACCGCGGCGAAGGGGTTCGCGCCGACGACCTCCTCGCGAAGCAGGAAGCGGAAGAACGCGCGGAGGCTGGAGGCCTTGCGCGCGGTCGTCGTGGGGGACAGCCCATGCTTCTGGAAGCCGACGAGGAAGCGGCGGGCGGAGAACCGGTCGCAAGCGGCCCACGCCAGCGGCGGCGCGGCGGCGGGGCCCCACGTCAGGTCGGCGAACTGCTGCAGGTCGCCGAGGTAGGCGTCGAGCGTGTGCGCCGAGGCGTTCCGCTCGGCCTCGAGGTAGTCGACGAAGCGGCGCACCTCGGGATCGGCGTCGACCGTGCGGTCGCGCGGCGGGACGGCGGGACTTCCGCTCATGGCGCGTACACCCGGCGGCGCTCGTGCTCGCTGCCGCTCTCGGTTTCGATCCCGATGTCGATCCTCCGCGACGCGGGCAGCGCGGCGCGCAGGCGGTCGCGAAGCCGGTCGAACTCGTCATGGAAATCCTCCGACGGCACCTCGGGGTGCATCACGACGTCCACGGCGAGATCGTAGCCGCCGGTGGGCCCCGTCAGCCGGAGGTCGTGGAACCCGGAGATGTCCTCGTGGGCGTCGACCATCCGTCGCAGCACGCCCTCCGCCTCGGCATAGGCCGGGTGGCTCCGGTCGACCGGATCGGCGTGGGCGATCACCTTGGCGCCCGTCGCGTGCGCCACGCGCAGCTCCGCCTGCTCGGCGAGCGCATGCGCCGCGGTGACCGTGAGGTCGGAATCGACCTCGATGTGCAGCGAGATCAGGCGGACGTCGCCGTAGGCGTGGACGATCACATCGTGCACGCCGCGCACGCCGGGCACCGAGGCGGCCAGCGCGCGGATGCGGGCCAGGTCCGCCGCCGTCGGCGCCTCGCCGATCAGCGTGCTGAGCGCCGTCCTCGTGTAGCGGATCCCCGTCCACGCGATGAAGGCCGACACTCCGAGCGCCGCCCAGCCGTCGAGCCGGAACCAGCCGACGCGCGTGCCGAGCAGCGCGAGCAGGACCAGCGCCGTCGAGGCGATGTCGAACGTGTGGTTCCACGCGTCGGCGTCGAGCACCTGCGAGCGCGTCGCGCGCGCCAGCGTGCGGGCGAACCGCGCGAGCCACGCCTTGACGACGACCGTGACCCCCAGCGCCGCCAGCAGCCATGGCGGCGCGGTGCAGGCCTCCGGGCGGAGCAGCCGCCGGACGCCCGAGCCGGCGACCTCAAGGCTGACGACGATGAGCAGGATGGCGAGCACGAGCGCTGCGACGGTCTCCAGCCGGCCGTGGCCGAACGGGTGCTTGCGGTCGCCCGGCTTGCGCGAGTACCGGCAGCTCAGCGCGATCACGAGGCTGCTGACGATGTCCGCCGCGTTGTTCACGGCGTCGGCGATCAGCGATACGCTTCCGGAGAAGATGCCGAGGGCCGCCTTGGAGACGCTTAGAACCACGCTGATCCCGGTGCTGAGGTAGCCCTCGAACTCCCCGAGCGACTGGCGGGCGTCGGTCGCGGCCGGGTCGGCGCCCGCGGGGACGATGCGGCGCGCGAGCAGGCCCGTCAGGCCCCGCGGGGGCCACGCCGGCTTCGCCGCCGGAGGATGGAGATCGGTCGGCATTCGCCGGCCAGTGTACCGCAGCGGCGGTGCGACGCGAGCCCGATCGGCGCGCCCCGCTGCACGGGACATCCCCGTCCCGCGTCGCGCCCCCCGCGACCTTGCGTCGCGGGACGCGAAGACGTCCGGCCCCGGCGGCACGAGGCCGCCGGGCGCCGGGGTCCGGAGATGCCGGCTTTCGCACCGGTGCCCGGTCCGGCTATGCTGCGCTCCGCATGCGTTGCGCATTCCACCTGCTCGCGGTCTGCGCCGGCCCGATCCTGGCGGCCGCCGCGGCGGAGCCGCCCGGCCCGGGCCCGGACGGCCCCTGCGCCATCGCGACGGCCGAAGGCGACCGCCTCGTCGTGGCGTGCGAGCGCAGCCGCCGCGTGCGGGTGGTCGACGCGGTCCGCGGCGCCGGGATCCGGTCCATCCCGCTGCCGGCCCCGCCCGGCGGCCTCGTGGTGCGCGGCGCGACGGCCTACGTGTCGGCGGCGGACCCGGCGGGGCGCGTCCTGGCGGTGGACCTCGATTCCGGCGCCGTGCGCGGGCTGTTCGCGTCCGGGCACATGCCCGGGGCGCTGGCGCTCTCGCCGGACGGCCGCACCCTGTGCGTCGCGAACCGGTTCGAGAACCGGGTGCGGATCGTCGACCTCGCCTCGGGCCGCCAGCGCCCCGTCGAGGTCGTCCGCGAGCCGGTCGCGCTGGCGGTCTCGCCCGACGGTGCGCGCCTCTACGTCGCCAATCACCTGCCCGAGGTGCGCCCGTTCCTCGACGACGAATTCCCGGAGATGTCGGCCGAGGTCTCGGTGGTGGACCTGCGCGAGGGCCGCGTGACGGCGTCGGTCGAACTCCCGAACGGAAGCCAGGGGCTCCGCGGCCTCGCGGTATCGCCCGATGGCCGGCATGTCGCCGTGACGCACGTCCTGAGCCGCTACACGGCGCCGGCCTGGCGCATCGACAACGGCGCGATGAACCGCAATGCCGTGTCGCTGCTGGACGCCGCCGCGTGCCGCTGGATCGCGACCGTCATCCTCGACGATCCCGACCGAGGCGCGGCGAACCCGTGGGCTGTCGCGTTCGACGGCGCCGGCCGCCGCCTGTTCGTCGCCCACGCCGGAACGCACGAGATGAGCGTCGTCGATGTCCCCGCGCTGCTCGCGCGCCTCGCCGCCGGCCCGCGGCCGACCGGCCTTCCGGACGACGGGGACCCCGCGCTGCTCGACGGCATCCGGACGCGCGTCCGGCTCCCGCTCAACGGCCCGCGCGCGCTGGCGGAACGGGACGGCGTCGTCCACGTCGCAGGGTTCTTCTCCGACTCGCTGGTCCGCGTCGACCTCCGCGGCCGCGAGCCGTCCGTGGCCGCGCTGCCGGGGCCCGCCGCCCCGGCGGCGTCCCCGGCCTGGACGGGGGAGCGGTGCTTCCACGACGCCACCCTCTGCCGCGGGCAGTGGCAGAGCTGCGCGAGCTGCCATCCCGACGGCCGGAGCGACGCGCTTTACTGGGACCTGCTCAACGACGGGGTCGGCAATACGAAGAACACGAAGAGCCTCCTGCTGTCCGTCGACACGCCGCCGGTCATGTGGCGCGGGGTGCGCGGCGACGCGGCGACGGCCGTCCGCGCCGGGATCCGCCATATCCAGTTCGTGGAGCCCGATCCCGGCCAGGTCGCCGCGATCAAGGCCTGGCTTCGATCCATGCGCCCCGTGCCGTCGCCGGCCCTCGACGCGTCGCGCGCGAAGCCGCTGGCGACGAACGACGCCTCGTGCGCCCGCTGTCACGAGCCCGGCGCGCCGGTCGGGGGGCTGACGGACGCCGCCCGGCGCGGCCGGGCCCTGTTCCTGGGCCGGGCCGGCTGTGTCGCGTGCCACCCGCCGCCGCTTTACACGAACCTGCAGACCGTCGACCCCGGCCTCGGTTCCGGCGTGGCCTACGACGTGCCCTCGCTGATCGAGGCGTGGCGGACCGCGCCCTACCTGCACGGCGGCGATGCGCTCACGCTCCGCGAGACGGTCACCGGCTTCAACCCGCTGCAGGTGCGCGGGCGCACCGCGGACCTCGCGCCGGGGGAGCTCGACGACCTGCTCGAGTTCCTGCGGTCGCTGTGACGGCGTGCGCCGATGGTGTAGACTGGGCGCCATGGCGGGGGAGACGCGCATCCGGGTCCTGGGCGACGCGGTGATCAACAAGATCGCCGCGGGCGAGGTCGTCGACCGCCCGGCCTCGGTCGTGAAGGAACTCGTCGAGAACGCGCTGGATGCGGGGTCCACGAGAATCGAGGTCGAGGTCGTCGCGGGCGGCAAGACCCTCGCGTCGGTGACCGACAACGGGCGGGGGATGTCGCGCGACGACGCCCTCCTGTGCCTCGAGCGCCACGCGACCAGCAAGATCCGGGACGTCGACGACATCGAGCACATCGCGACCCTCGGCTTCCGCGGCGAGGCCCTCGCCGCGATCGCGTCGGTGTCGCGCATGACCCTGCAGACGGCCGCCGCGGGCGAGACGGGCGGGACCGAGATCG
>CAYODK010000217.1:0-9148 GCA_964402695.1 uncultured Verrucomicrobiota bacterium | reverse complement strand
ATCGTCTCGCGCGCGTCGCGCAACCGCTCCCGCTGCGCCCTCTCGGCGGCGATCGCAGCCGCGGCCTCCTCGGCCGCCCGGCGCCGCGCCTCGGCGCGGGCGATGGCCTGGGAGGCGAACTCGATGACCTGCGTGTCGGGCAGGATCCTCAGGATCTCGGCGCGGATCAGGCTCAGCCTGTCCGCCGCGCAGGTGCAGTCGAGCGCCAGGATCGCGTTGATGAGGCCGGGCTTCCCGAGCATCGCCTGCGCCTCGCCGAGGTCGATCCACAGCGTGATGTCGTCCTTCGTTCCGCGTTCGGGATTCAGCCGTGCGACGGTGAATGTGCGCCCGAGGATCTGCAGCGGATCGCCCGCCTTGAGGCCGAGGCTGGTGTGCAGTTCGTGGCCGACGACCACCGTCCCCTGTGTGACGGCCTCGAGGATCGGCTTCTGGGCCGCGCTTCGAATGTAGACCTCGCCGCGCACGCCCATCAGGATGACGGTGCGCTGTCGTTCGGGCCACTTGATCTTCTGCTGCAGGCTCGGCAGCACGTGGTTGATCGTCGCCACCCGGCTCTCCGCCAGCCGCGTCGCATACGCCTCCGGCATGAAGTGCGAGGCAAAGTCGTCGGCGTAGAGGTCCGCCAGGTTCTGGCCCTTCGGCAGGATCAGCACGTTGAAGCCCATGGCGACGGTGATCCTGCGCACGTCGTCCTCGTACGCATCCATCTTCGCCTGCGTCTCGGCCTCCTTCGCCGCGACCAGCCGGGCGGTCTGTAGGTCGTGGCGGCGCAGGACGGTCATCGCCGCGATCGCGCAGGCGACCGCCGCCGCTACGGAGACGACGCCGGCGAGGAACCCGGTCCGCCGGTGCCGGATCTCGCGAAGGACGATCCGCGCCAGGGTCACGACGGCGGTCTCCGGCGCATCATCCAGACCGTGCCCGCGGCGAGGGCGGCCAGGCCGGCGGATCCGACGATCAGAAGGTTGCGGCGGAGCGGGGATGCGTCCGCGTCCGGGCGGTCGGAGGCATCCCCGGGAGGGGCAGGCAGGAGTGCCTGCCCCACAGCGGCGGAAGGCGGCTTCAGTGCCTGTTCGGCGAGGCCCGAAAGGCTGACCAGCGGCGGAAGGGCGGGCTCCTCCACGACGCGTTCCTCGATCAGGGCGTCCCAGTCCGCCGCCATCAGGAGATCGTGGCCGGGGTTCATCGACTTCACCTCGCACGAGCAGGCGCCGGTGAGGAAGGCGCCAACCTCCTCCAGGGTGCCGTCATCCACCTCGTCGCCGGGCAACTCGCACAGCACCCGGCCGCGGCCGAAGACGGGTAGCACGGCCGGCGCCCGCGCGTCGCGCAGGGACGGGAACATGTGGAAGACCTGGGCGAGCAGGAAGCCCTCGGCCGGATCGTCGCGCGAGAGACGCAACGTCGAGAAGGCGATCTTCAGCGACGCGTTGACCTGCGTTCGGGGGTCGGAAGGGTCGATCCCGGGGATCACGAGGAGTTCGGCCATGCGTTTCGACTGCTCCTCGATCCGCGCCGCGACGGCCTCATCCTTCGCCGCGTCGCCGCTTCCGAGCAGCAGCCAGACCGCCGTATCCCCGCCGAGCAGGCGCTGGCGCAGGGTCCGGCGGACGGGGGAGTCGAGCATCCGGCCTGCGTCGGGCGCCGTGGGGGGGCCCTTCCAGACCACGCCGTCCGGACCCGGCGTGACGGGGTCCTGCAGGATCAGGCACGGCAGTTCGGCGTCCGCGAGGTCGCGGGGCACATCGCGGTAGCGCGCGGACTCCGGGTCGGCGAGATCGATCCGGCGGACCGCCACATTCGCGAAACCGTCCGCCGCCGCCTGCGCCAGCGCGTCCGCAACGGCCGCGGCGTCCGCCGCCAGCGGCCCGCGGTGGACCAGCGTCAGCAGGTAGCGGTCCGCCGGCCACCGCTCCAGGGCATAGCGGAAGACCGGCACGTTGCAGGCGCGGGACGGCAGGGCGGCCATCCCGAGGGCGGCCGTCGCAAGAGCCAGAAGTCGAGTGCTTCGCATGGTTTCGGTGCCGGCCCGCGCCGGCCCGCCCGTATGTTCGCCCCGTCCCGCATCGAACGCAAGGACCGTGTCGGCCCGCGGGAGGCGCCGCTACGCGGACACGAGGACCAGGTTGGCGTACTGCGTCGTGTCGCCGGTGCGGAGGAGGCCGATGGCGGCCGGGATGCGCCGCTTGAACTCGACGTGCGGCTCGAAGCCGACCGGGATGCCCGCGAGGGCGGCGTCGAACGCCTTCCGGGTGCGCGCCGTGTTATGCGCCCGGAACTCCTCCGCCATGAAGGCCTGGCCGATCACGAAGTTCGGCCGGATCGCGGCGAGGACCTGCAGCACTGTCGGGATGTCGTCGACGAGCGAGAGGTCGACCGTCTCGATCTGCGGCCAGAACGGGAAGCCGCGGTCGGCGATCACCAGCGTGTTCGTGTGACGCACGCGGCTCAGCAGCGAGTTGACCGCGGGGTTCAGGATTCCGTGTTTCAGCATGGTCCGGCTCCTTCCGCCGGGCCGCAGCATATCGGCGCGGGGCGTCGGGGACAAGGGCGCGCGTGGGACAATACGCCGCCCGCCCGTCCGTTTGAGCGGGGACGATCCGGTCCCGCCGGGCCGGGAGGGCGCAGAAAGAGCGGGAAGCCCTGACCGGGGCTCTGGGCGCACGGGCGCCGCGCCCCCGGTCACTTCGCGGGCACGACGGGCGTCACGGGGGCGTCGCGGTAGGCGGCGAACGCGGCTTCGACACCGGCGGCCTTCGGGTCGCCGCTGAAGACCAGAACGCGGTAGCGGAGGGTCATGGTGTCGCCCTTGGCGATGCGCGTCGACTTGCCGTCGGCGGGCCAGAACATCGGGGTAGGGGAGAAGAACCCGTAGTCGCGCGTGAACCAGGGCGCGGGGAAGCCCGGATTGGCCGGATGCTGGAGGATCGCGAGGCCCTCGATGCGGTCCGCGCCGCGGCGCCCGTGGCACACCATCCAGGGCGAGGCCTTGCCGAAGGTGGCCTTCTCGCCGGAATCGCCCTCCGCGTTGACCATCGTCCCGCCGAAGGCGGCACTGAGATCGGGATCCATCCGCGCGCTGAAGAACGAATGGTTCGTCTTCTCGATCGTCACGTCCTCCATCGCCTCCATCACGATCTCGACATCGATCCGGCGGAGGGTCTTCGACGGCGCCGAGACCGTGATGCGCCGCGCATCCCGGAACGGTTGCGGGGCGTCGGGACGGATCCAGTCGCATTCGTCGCGGATGACGATCGCGCCGCCCGCGTCCTTCTCGAACGTCGCGCCGCGCGAGGCGATCCGTCCGCGCTCCAGCCCCTCCTGCCAGTAGTTCCCGCCGTTGACCCTGTCGCAGCCGAAGAAGAGCGAACTGTGGTGCGGATACTGGCCGTTGCGCATCGAGGTGACGGAGGCGCCGGACGGTCCGTTGACGGGGAAGAGGAACGGGTACTTCTCCTCGGCGGAGAACCGGTAGCTGGTGAAGAAGCCGCCGTCGACGGTCACGTCGATGCGTGAGCCGACCCGGACGGCGTTGAGCGCCGGAGCCGCCGTCTGCGCCGCCGCGCCCCCCGCCGCCAGGACCACAATACCCGCCAGAATCCGAATCGCCCTTTTCATCGTCCCGCCCTCCGCCGGCTGCATCTTCCGAAAGCTCGGAAGCCGCGCTCTTGGAGGGCAACTGTAGCCGCAACCGGCTTGTCCCGCCATAGCGTCGGCGCGAAGGCGGATGGTCGCGGCAATGCGTTCCGTGCGCAGGGTCTGCCGCGGTCGGCGGACGGCGGCCACAGCAAGCCCCGCGGATTCGCCATGCGCACCCGCTCCGGTACGGAAGACCGTTGCAGCGGCGGGCGGGGCGGGGTAGAACGCGCGGGGAGAGACGACGCCATGAACCGGATTGTCTGGATGACCCTTGCCGTGCTTCTGCCGCACATGCACGCCGCCTCGCGCGCGGCCGGGCCGACGGGCGGCGGACGCCCGAACATCCTGGTCGCCATCGCCGACGACCAGTCCTTCGAGCACACGTCCTTCGCCGGCTACAAGGGTGTGCGCACGCCCGCGTTCGACCGGGTGGCGCGCGAAGGGGTCTGCTTCCGCAACGGCTTCGCCGCCTCGCCCGGGTGCAGCCCGTCCCGCGCCGCCCTGCTGACCGGCCGGCACCCGTGGCAGATCGAGCAGGCCGGCACGCATGCCAGTTCGTTCCCGGCGAAGTACGTCGTCTTCCCCGACATGCTCGAGGCGGCGGGCTACTTCGTCGGCATGACCGGCAAGGGATGGGGTCCCGGCAACTTCAAGATCGACGGGCGCCCCCGCAATCCCGCCGGTCCGGCCTTCGACAAGCGCACGACGAAGCCGCCGTGCTCGGGCATGAACAAGAACGACTACGCCGCCAACTTCATGGACTTCCTCGCCGCCCGGCCCAAGGACGCGCCCTTCTGCTTCTGGTACGGCGCGACCGAACCGCATCGCGGCTACGAGAAGGGCAGCGGGCTCAGGGCGGGGAAGAGCCCCGCGGACGCGCCGCCGCCGCCGTTTCTGCCCGACACGCCGGAGGTGCGCGACGATCTCCTCGACTACTGCGTCGAGATCGAGTGGTTCGACACCCACCTCGGACGGATGCTGAAGCACCTCGAGGCCGCCGGCGAACTCGACAACACCCTCGTCATCGTCACCGCCGACAACGGCATGCCGTTCCCGCGCGCAAAGGCGAACCTCTACGAACACGGCTTCCATGTCCCGCTCGCGATCCGCTGGGCTTCCCGCGCCCCGGGCGGACGCGTGATCGACGACCCCGTCGGGTTCGTCGACCTCACCGCGACGATCCTCGACGCGGCCGGCGTGAAGCAGCCGGGCGGGGAGTTCCCGATGTCCGGCCGGAGCCTTCTGGGCCTGCTCGGATCGGGGTCGCAGGGCGCCGTGGACGCGGACCGAGTCGCCTACGGCTCGCGGGAGCGCCACTCCTCTTCGCGTTACGACAACTGGACCTATCCCCAGCGCGCGCTCCGCACAAGGGACTTCCTCTACATCCGGAACTTCCGCCCGGATCGATGGCCGGCGGGCGATCCGGTGGTGCTGAAGGACAACGGCGCGCCCGACGGACCGCACAGCGGCTACAAGGATATCGACGGCGGTCCCACGCTGGACTTCCTGATCGCGAAGGCCGACGACCCCGCCCTCGGCCGGTTCCTGCAGCTCGCCGTCGCGCGCCGGCCGGCCGAGGAACTCTTCGACATCCGCAAGGACCCCGGCTGCCTCGTCAACCTCGCCGGCGATCCCGCCCACGCCGGGACGAAGCGGGAGCTGGCGAAACGGCTGGAGGATCACCTGCGGCAAACCGGCGACCCGCGCGTCCTCGACGGCGGGGAGATCTGGGAGACCTATCCCCGCTACAGCCCGATCCGGAAGTTCCCGCCGCCGGACTGACAACGGCATTGTGCAGAAGGGGGCCGGCCTGTTAGCGTGCGCGGCGGAGACACGGGCAGATGAGGATGTTCGTTAGAACGGGAATCGTCGGGCTGTCCCTGGCCGCCGCCGCGGGGGCGGGGGATCCGTTCCAGCCCTACGACAGCGGCCCCGTCGCCGGCGACGGCCCGGCCCGCGAGATCTGCGTCGACGTCTCGGGCGTGCAGGTGCTCCGCCTCGTCGCGACGTGCGAGAAGGGAACCGCCAACTGCAACATCTGGGGCGAGCCCGTCCTCGTCGCCCGCGACGGCACGACCACCCCGCTCACGAGCCTGCGCCCCGCCTCCGTCCGCGTCGGCTGGGGGCGGCTGATCGTCAACTCCAACTGGATGGGCCGTCCGCTGCGCGTCGGCGACCGGACCTTCACGAACGGCTTCTGGGTCCACGCCGACAGCGAGCTGCGGTTCGCCCTCGACGGGAAGTACGAGACCTTCCGCGCGTTCGCCGGCGAGGACGCCGACCGCGCCAACGGCGCCGCCCGCTTCCAGGTCCTCGCCGCCGATCCGCCGCGCCCGCTCGCGCCCGCGGAGATGCTGGCGGCGGAGCTGGACAGCCAGTTCGCGACGCTGGCTGAGGACCTCCGGCAGCGCGCGCGGTTCGAGAAGTTCGCCGCCGAGACCTTCCATCCCGCCTCGCTCGTCCGGGCGGACGATCGCGACCCGGCCGACATCGTCCTGCGCCGCACCGAGGCCCTGCGTGCCGACCTGCGGCTCGATCGGTTCGAGGCGCCGCTCGCCAGGCTCCGCGCCCAGGTCGAGGCCACGCCGGTCACCAACGCCGCCGCGCGCCGCGCGCTGTTCGACGACGCCTGCCGCCTGCGCCGCCGGATCGCGTTCTCGAACCCGCTGCTGGACTTCGACCGGATCCTGTTCGTCAAGCGCCACCGCGCCATCTTCAACCACATGTGCGACCAATTCTACGGGATCTGCGCGCGGCCGGGCGGCGGGCTGTACACGCTGGAGAACCCGTTCGGCGAGGCGCCGGAGGTGCGCGACGTCCTCGCCCGGTCGGTCGTGGAGAAGGGCCGGCTCAAGGGACAGCGCCTCGTCGGCGGCAACGGCGCGACGGCCGACCTGCGCTGGGATGGCGTCCAGAACCTGACGGGCGACGAGACCGTGGGCGGCGCCTTCCTTTCGCCCGCGCTTTCCTACGACGCGCGCCAGATCCTCTTCGCCTACGTCGAATGCACCGGCGACCGCGACCAGAAGATGCACACCGACGCCGCCCGCGGCCACTGGGACCCGGGCCGCTGCTTCCACATCTTCAAGGTCAACGTCGACGGCTCCGGCCTCGAACAGCTCACCGACGGCACCTGGAACGAGTTCGACCCCTGCTGGCTGCCGAACGGCCGGGTCGCGTTCATCAGCGAGCGGCGCGGCGGCTACCTGCGGTGCGGACGCGCCTGCCCGCTCTACAACCTCTACGACATGAATCCCGACGGCACCGGCATCAACCTGCTCAGCATCCACGACAGCAACGAGTGGAACCCGGCCGTGACGCACGACGGCCGCATCGTCTGGACCCGGTGGGACTACGTCGACCGCCACGGCTGCGTCGCGCACGTGCCGTGGATCACGCGCCTCGACGGCACCGACCCGCGCGCGCTGCACGGGAACTTCGCGGTCCGCGCGCAGCGCGCCGACATGGAGCTGGGCGTCCGCCCGATCCCCGGTTCGCCGAAGTACGTTGCCACCGCGGCGCCGCACCACGGGCAGGCCTTCGGCTCGCTCGTGATCGTCGACCCGCGCGTCGAGGATGACGACGCCATGGGACCCGTCCGGCGCCTCACGCCGGACGTCGGGTTCCCCGAGAGCCAGGGCGGCCGCGAGGTCTACGGCACGCCGTGGCCGCTGAGCGAGACCTACCACCTCTGCGTCTACGACGCGGAGATGCTCGACGGCCGCCGCGGGGAGGGCGACGGGAACTATGGCCTCTACCTCGTCGACGCCTTCGGCAACAAGGAGCTGCTCCATCGCGACCCTGCGATCGGCTGCTCCAGCCCCATCCCGTTGCGGCCGACGACGCGTCCGCCGGTCACCGTGGGCCCGCACTGGACCGCCGCCGCCCCGCCGGTGAAGCCCGGCGACGCCGGCCGCGGCGCGATGGCCGTGGCGAACGTCTACGACACCCAGCGCCCCTGGCCGCCGGAGCTGAAGGCGAAGGAGATCCGCATCTACCAGCTGCTGCCCTGCTCGGTGCCGTCCGGCGGCCTCGCGCCGCACCAGACCGGGAAGCGCATCGCCGAGGCCGGCGACTCCATCGTCCCGGCGCGGTGGGTGCTGGGCACCGTGCCGATCGAGGCCGACGGCAGCGCGCACTTCACCGTGCCCGCGAACCGCGAGCTGTTCTTCCAGATCGTCGACGAGCGCGGCATGGCGATACAGTCGATGCGCTCCGGCACGGCGATCCGCGACGGCGAGACGCTCCTCTGCCAGGGCTGCCACGAGCCGAAGCCGCGGGCCGCGGAGCGCGCCACGATGCCGATGGCGATGCGGCGCGCGCCGTCGGAGCCGAAGCCCGACGTCGACGGTTCCAACCCGTTCAGCTACCCGCGCCTCGTCCAGCCCGTGCTCGACCGCCATTGCGTCGCCTGCCACGACCGCAACCCCGGCAAGGCGCCGAACCTCAAGCGCGAGCCCGTCCAGAACAAGTTCTACGCCTCCTACAACAGCCTCGTCGGTTTCGGATTCACCGCGTACGGCGACCACTACCGCACCGTTCCCGGGCAGTTCGGTGCCCGCGCCTCGAAGCTCTTCGCGATGCTGGAGAAGGGCCACCACGACGTGCAACTCCCGTCCGAGGACCTCCACCGGATCACGCTCTGGCTCGACACCGTCTCCATGTTCTACGGCGTCTTCGAGAAGGAGGGAGGCGAAGCCCAGCTCCGCGGCGAACTCGCCGGCCCGACCCTCGAATAGCCCGCGCGCGGACGCGCGGGCGAACATCGAACACCGAACATCGAACTCCGAACGGTGCAGGTGTACTGAATCGTGGACGCGGCGCCCCCGCCGCGGTCAGCGGGCACCGCGCTCCCGGCCCCGGGGTTGGCCAGCGAACGGGGGCAGGCGAATGGGGACGCAGGATCGGGAGGGCGGCCGGCCCCGGCGGCCGAACCACGGATCTTGAAGAAGCCCGAAACCGGAATTCCGAAGCACGAAGCAAATTCGAAATCCGAATGCGGGAAGCACGAAACGGTCCGCCCGGCTTGGAGCTTTCCCGGTTTCCGGCTTTTGTGCTTGTTTCGTGCTTCAGAATTAGGATCCCGTGCTTCCCTCCCCAGGGTGGCAATCGAATGAATGCTGCTGGAGGGCCCGGCTGCGCGAGGCCGGAACGACGGATCCTCGGGACCGCAAGGTTCGGGCTCGCGGTGGCCCGCCCCTCCAACCCTTGGAATCCCCATGGATTGCGACTCTTCCAACCCTTGGAACCTGCGAGCCTCTGAACCTGCGGGCCTGAATCCGCATTCCATGGCGAAACCGCTTGAACCCGTCCGCCCGCAGGCGCAGCATCTTCCACGGGATGGATCGGTGGAAGATCCGGGAAGCAGGCCGGAGAAACACGGACCCGCGACAAGCGACGCATCGCAGAGAATACGTTGGCCGCGAAGAATGAGATCCGGGAAGACCACAGGGTTGATCGTCTTGGGGTGGTATCTCATCACGTGGATGCCGGCGGTGCTCATGAT
>CAYODK010000216.1:0-9208 GCA_964402695.1 uncultured Verrucomicrobiota bacterium | reverse complement strand
GCATTTTTCAACCAGCTGAGCATCCCGGGCGTGCAGATCCTTGGCCTGCTTATTGATCCAGTCGCTTCCGAAGCACTTGGCGGATATCATTACACGGCCTCATTCATAAATGATTATCCGAAAACAAATTAAATAATATCATCCGAGAGCTTCGTGAATATAAATGAACGAAGGAGCGGCAGATTATTCATTGTTCTGCCATTACTTCGTCGGTTTCGATGAATAATCCAGATGGCTCGATCCCGCGTTTGGATGCGTACTGGAGGAGAGCTCCCAAGGCCAGACGGCCGGAACGGGCGAACCGGGAGGCCATCTCGCGGAATTCCCGGGCGTCCATCAGATTCAGACGCTCCACCTCGAAGGAAAGGTCGACCAGCACCGCCTCGGGGGGTGACTTGTGACCGTCGCGCGGGGCGTGGGTGTGGAGCGGACGGACGACAACCGTATTGTCCCGAGCCAACACCTTGCCGGCTGCTGCCGCAGTTGGATTCTCGTGCACGTCGTACCCGCGGTCGCGCAGGCATTCGGCCACCGCCGAGATGCCGTCCTTATCCACTTGGACAAAGTCGATGAACTTGGCCATGACGTGGTGCATCCAGGGATTGACCTGCTGGGAGGACCAGACGGTGTAGTCGAGCAGCGGGAACTCCTTCTCCAGGAGCCGGATCAGGTTACGCACGGGTTTGGGGTCGAGTTCCGCCCTTGTGGCCAGGCCGGAATACCAGCCGCGGCCCGCGTCGTGAACGATACCCTCGGCCTCTGCCTCACTCATGTACTGCCAGAGCAGGCCTGCTGGTACGCTCAACTGGATCTCGGCGAGGCGGTGGCGGACAACGTCGAGGGAAAAATACGGCGCCCGCTCCTTCAAACCGGGCAGGACGCGTGTGAACAGCGCCGTTTTGTTGTCCAACCCCGCCTTCGCCCCGCCCGCCGCCTGCTCGATGATTGCGATCTCGTCGGACGTCAGGTCGAAAAGCCGGTAGACGATCCCGTCGATCTCCCGCTCAATCGCTGCCAGTTCCGCCCCCGCCGCCTTGGCGGCACGGCGGGCGAGAGCACGCAACTTGGAGCGGGTAGTATCATCGGCAGTCGGAATGGGGACCTTGGCCATCCGTTCACCACGAAACTGGATGCGCCCTCCCTTCCACGGATCCCCCCAACTCGGGAACTCCATTCGATAGAGCCAGTCCAAGGCAGTCGAGTTCAAGATCGACAGGACGTACTCCGGATCATCGGGCTGGACGATGAAGCCTGTCTTGTTGATAAACAAGTTGTCGTAGTCAACAAACGCGTGCAACTCCTTCGATGTCTCGTTGAAAACAATCTTGGGCTTCTCGAACAATGCCAGATACTCAGAGGTCGGATTATTATCCAGTTCAAGCCAGTGGTGCTGTCCCCCTAGCGCTCCGTCACGGGAGGTTCTGCACTGTCCCCGATCTGTAAGCTGGCGACGGTACTTCGTGAGGTGCTTGAGAATCGCTGGATATCTGTGTAATTCGGAATGGAAGCCGTATCGCACTACGATCACATGAAGGCCAGATGGATCGCCTTTCCAGCGCTTGATCTCGCGACCTTGGAGCCAAGGTTTGATCAGTTCCTCGCTACGCGCATCTTGCTGAATGATCTCCGCACGTGCTGTCTGGTCGAGAACGAATGCATCATTGAAGCCGGTGATGATGCCTCGGTAGAATCGCCCTTCGGCCAATCTTCCCAACTCGGTCCCGTTTCGATGCAGCTTAGCCAGTAGTGTCACAGCTCGCGGCGATTCCAGCGTCCATCCGTCGTCAGACAGAACGGACTGCTGAAAACTCTGCCTCCTTCTTTCCACACTTCCATCGAGATCTAGAAGATCCTCCTTCGACTTGATGACAGCCGCAGACAACGACCATTCAGTCGTTGGCGTTGTGTTCTGAACAAGAACTATCGCGGGATCCGTGCCAGCCGCGAAGACCGGAAGTTCCCCGAAATCGACCAACGCGAAAATGCGTGTTGAGTGCGTGATCAGATGCCGCAGGCCCTTCCCATAGCTTGTACGAAGGTACTTGTTCGAGCTGATGAAGCAGAGGAACCCCGCTCGGCGGAGCAGTTGTTTCAGTCCAAGCTCAAAGAAGAGGCAGTAGATGTCAACTCGTGGGGCGAAGGTATTGGGATAACCGATCTTCCACGAAGCCTGCACGCCCGTACGGGAGAACTGTTCAGAGGAAACGTACGGCGGGTTGGCGATGACGATATCGAAACCGCCGCGGGCGAAGACGTCCTGGAAGAAGAGGTGCCAGAGGAAGTAGGGGCGTTCGTGGGTGGCGGCGAGGGCCTTGAGTTTGTCCTTCTTCAGCAGGGTTTCCTGGTACTCCCGCTCCAGCCTGGCGATGACGGTTTTCTCTTTCGCGGTCCGGCTGTAGGCGGCGCGCTGGTCCTTCTTGAGGGCGGCGAGTTTCCGGGCGAAGGAGGTCTTGGCCCGGGCGATCCTCTCGGAGAGGTCATCGAGCTTCTGCTGGATATTGTACTCGAGATGATCGAGCACGAGCCGGTCGATGGCCGTGTGGAGGCGGGCCTTTTCGGCGGGGTCGTAGGACTCGAAGTAGGTGTCGGTCATCCGGCGCAGGTCGGCGGCGCGTTCGGACGTGAGGGGGAGGCTGTCCTGCGCGGGCGCGCCGAATTCGGCGAAGCTGGACTGCACGGACGTGCCGGCCGGCGGGCCGTGGAGGCGGTCGAGGGGGATGCCTTCGAAGCTCTCGAGCAGGGAATCGCCCTGCATGATCTTGTAATCGAGGTTGGGCAGCGGGCGGGGGCGGTCCTCCTCGACGACGAGGGCTAGCCAGCAGCGGAGGCGGGCGATCTCGACGGCGCCGGCGTCGATATCCACGCCGTAGATGGAGTTCTGGATGATCTTCCGCTTGGTCTCGGCGCCGTCGAGGGTCCAGTCGAGGGTGAGCTTGATCCAGAAGATCTCCTGGAGGAGTCCGATGGGGAAGGCGCCGGAGCCGATGGCGGGGTCGCAGATCTTCACGTCGTCGAGGAGTCGCTCGATCTCTCGGGCGTTGGACCGGATCCAGTTGGCCTTGTCCTTCGGATCCCCGGCGTCCTTGTGGCGGACCAGCGCCTCCAGGGCCGCGCGCTGCTCGTCGGTCGACGGGGCGAGGTGGGTTTGGAGGTGGTGCAGGAGACTTTGCTGGCCCATGTACTGGACGATGGCCTTGGGGGTGTAGAAGGCGCCCTTGTCCTTGTTGTCCTCGAGCAGGTTTTCGAAGATGTGGCCGAGCATCTCGGGATCGATGCCGATCTCATGGTCCTCGGGGTCGTTCTCGTCGACGGTGAAGTTGTACTGGCCGAGGAAGTCGAGCAGTTCACCGAAGAGCGCGTCCGGGAGGTCCAGGTCCTCCACCGGCAGGGATTCCCGCTCGAAGAGCCCGCCGTTGAGGTAGGGCACGCGGGAGCCGGCCGGTTCGAAGAGGTCGTCGGGGCGGTCGGCGCGGTTGAGTGCGTCGTAGAAGAGGGGCACGAGGAACGAGCGATAGAACCGGTCGTGACCGCGGGTGCGGCCGTACCAGGTTTGAAGGAAGTCGGGATCCCCGCCGGTCCAGTCGCTCCGGCCGGCGGGACAGCCGAGCCAGCCCTTCTTCTGGAGGAAATGGAGGAAGACGAGGCGGCCGAGCAGCTTCTTGACGAAGTCCCGGACGGGCTTGAGGGCCTTGTCCTTCTGGTCGGGCGTGGCGAAGCGGCGGGGCAGGCCGAAGACCGCGGCGGTGTCCGGGGCGCCGAGGGTGTGGGCGACGAACCGGTCGTAGTGGGCGCGGTACCGGTCGAAGAACTCCCGGTTCAGTTTCTCGACGGAGAAGGCCTCAGCCACGTCGGCGAGGGTGGCGGCATCGCCGCGGGCGGAGAGCCGCTCCAGCCGTTCGGCCGCGGTGCGGCAACTTTCGCCGGGGCCGAGGACGAAGGTGTAGCGGCGGGGTGCGGTCTCGCGGCGGACGAGATGGCCGTCCGTATCGAGATCGCTGGACCGCGAGGCGAAGGTCAGGCGGAAGGCGGGCTCGTGGGAGCGGAAGACGGCGAGCACGCCGTGGGCGGCCTGCTGGTCGATGAACGAGGCGACGAGGTTGCGGAGGCCGACGCGATTGCGGAGCAGCTTCACCTGCCGGCCGATGCGGACCTCGAGGACGGCGATCCGGCGGTCGTCGGCGAGGCGTATGGAGCCGATCTGAAGGATCTCGTCCGCGTTGAAATCCTCGACCTCGCGACGCTGCGGTTTCTCGAACGCCTCTAGGCCGGGGAAGAGCCGGCGCAGCATGGCGGTCCACGCGCGCCGGTCGTAGGGTGCGCGCAACAGCGGCTGGAGATCCTGTTGTGGGATCATGGGGAAGTGAAGCTCTCCGAGATGATGATGTCCGGCAGGGCGGACTCCTGCGGCGCGGCGGCCGGTCGCGGATCCCGCTCGTCGTCGAGCAGCGGATACTGGCGGAGGATGGCCATCAGCCTCTCCAGCAGGACGACGGGGGCGACCCTGACCTGTTTCGTGGATCGCTGGAGTTGGTTGACCTGCCGCTGGAGTTGCTGGAACCGGGCCTTGTGGATGGCGCGCTTGGCGGCGGCCAGAAGGCGCTTCTCCGCCTCGCTGACAAAGGGGAGAAGGGTGAAGCCGTCGAGGTAGGCCAGGGCGCGCCGTTCGTTGGGGCCTTGCGCGGTGGTGACGGTCTGCTCCTGAAGCGCCTCGGACACGGCCTTGTCCCGGAAGCCTTGGACGGCGTGGGCGACATGGTCGTAGTGGAAGGCGGGCAGGTCGAACGGTTTCTCCCGGGGATCGAGAGCGCGGAACTCGCGGGCGGCCTCCACGATGGACAGTTCGTTGCGCTCGTTGTCCGACAGGAGCCGGTAGAACGCATCCCTGCGGTGGCTGCGGATGAAGGTAACGGACGTTCCGGCGCGCCCGGCGTCCGCACGCGCGATCCGGCAGCGGAGCGGCAACTGGGCGATCCGGCGGAACTCCTCGGGCTTGTCTGCCCGGAAGCGACGCAATTCCATGAGCAGGGCGAGGCGCTCGTCGCGCTCCTCGTCCTCGGGGATCCGCTCGAAGAGGCCGAAGTTGTCCACCTCCTCGGTGTCGGAGTAGATCTGGCTGTCCTCGCCCAGGGC
The DNA here is from genome assembly GCA_964402695.1 of uncultured Verrucomicrobiota bacterium. GTDB lineage: Bacteria > Verrucomicrobiota > Kiritimatiellia > PWTM01 > PWTM01 > VGWF01. The sequence goes on along the minus strand of CAYODK010000216.1, from coordinate 4,078 downwards.
GGTGTGGAAGGCCTGGAGCTTCATGATGGCCTTCTTGCGCAGCTCGATGTCGTCGTCGACCTGCGCGGTGGGGTGGAAGTTGTAGATGTAGATCCGGGGCGCGGTGGCGCCGATGCGGTTCACGCGGCCGATGCGCTGCATGAGGCGGGTGCTGTTCCACGGCGTGTCGTAGTTCACGATCACGTTGGCCCGGTGGAGGTTCACGCCCTCGGCGAGGACCTCGGTCGAGATGAGTATGTCGTAGTCGTCCGCCTTGTCGCGCGCGTTGGCGTCGAAGTTGGCGTGGACGAGCGGCATGCGTTCCTTGCGATTGCCCGAATCCACGGTGGGGATGCGGTGGCCGCTGTCGGCGAGTTGCCGCCGGAGGTACTCGGTGGTGTCGCGGGCTTCGGAAAAGACGACGACCTTGCCGCCGTGGTTGATATCGCGGCTGAAAAGCTCTTCTCGCAGGACGCGCCGGAACTCGTCCAGCTTTGGATCTCCGGAGACGGCGTCCCATTCGTCGCAAAGATCGCGCAGCCGTTCGGCGTCGTGGCGGAGGCCCTCGACGAAGCCCTCCTCGAAGTCCGCGGGCTGGCAGATGGAGATGGTCGGATCCGTGGGCTGGCGCTCCTCGATCTTCGCGATCAGTTCGTCCTCACGGTCCTCAACGAGGAACTCCGTCACGTGGAGATTGGGTGCGATATAGATGGTTCCAGCCTCGAACATGTCCAGCATGACCTCGGTGGCCTGGCGGAACCGGTTCAGGGATGTGCGGAAGGCGTGAAAACTGCTGTCGATGCGCTTGATGAGCAGCGTGCGCATGATCGTGGCCAGTTGCTGGGCGACGCGGTCCGCATTCTGGTACTGCCGCTTGCGATCCTCCTTGAGAAAGGCGATGGCGCGGTAGCGGTTGTAGGTGAGGCCGCCTGCATCGGTGCGGGAGAGCAGGTTGACGGTGCGGTCGTAAAGGTCATCCACGTCTGGCGGCAGCTCGAAGAGCACGGCCCGCGGTTGCTGGACACGTGGGAAGACGACGCCCTGTTCGTCCAGGTCCCGGCTGTACTGCTCGTGTTCCTTCAGGTCCGCGCGGGTGCGGCGGACAATGACCTCGGAGATGACCTTCGTGCGGATGTCCTCGTAGATGGTCTTGACCAATTGCCGCGCGCGCTCGACGGTTGGCTCGCGCTTGGCCTGCCGGTACAGGCGCTCCCGTTGCGCGAAGAAGTGCTGGAGGTTGGCGATCGAGAGAGTGGAGTCCTTCAGATCCTGGAACAGCGCAAGCTGGTTCCGGATGTCTTCGGGGCGGTTGTTGAGCGGCGTGGCGCTTACGAGGATGATCCGCTTCTCACGGCGGGTTCCGTCCGGCAGGATTCGTTGGGTGGGCGTCTTGCAGATCCGCTGGAGTTCGTCGAACGCCTCGGCGGTGTCGTTCCGGAACTTGTGCGCCTCATCGACGATGACGAGATCGTAGCGTTCCGGCTTGCGCAACTTGTGGAGGCTGCCGTTGGTCAGGATGCGGACGTTGTCGAGCCGGAAGAGATCGGCAGTGTTCTGCCAGCCCTCCTCCAGGGCCGGGGGGACGATGATCAGCGTGTGCGAGCGATGCTCGGGGAAGCCGTTGTAGAAGTAGAACTTCTTCGCGATGAGCGTGGCGATGACCGTCTTGCCCAGCCCCACGACGTCCGCGAGGAAGAAGCCCCGGTGACGTTCGAGCAGTCGGAAGCCTTGTGATACGGCATCCGTCTGGTAGGTTAGGCGAAGGAATCCCTCCGGGAGATCGCCGATGGCGTTGGGGTCGAAGTCGACGGCCGTGCCGAAGTACTCGAGCAGCAGCTTGAAGTAGAGGTCCCGGGGCGAGAGGTCGACACCCAGGTAGCTGTTCTTGAGGACCCCTTCGACCATGCGCGGCAACACATGGGTCGACTCATTCCAAAGCCGCTCGAACTCTGCGGAGGCGAAGGCCACGTCGTCATAGTCGTGCAGCAGGACGTTGAATTCGTAATTCCGCTGGCCGCCTTCCACTCCGAGCCCGGCGGCGGTGAGGTTGGAGGAGCCCGAGATGACGGCCCCCGGCTTGTGTTCGTTGAATCCCTTCGGACGGAAGACATAGACCTTCGCGTGAAGCTTCTTGTCGGGGTGAGCGCGGATCTCAACCTTCTGCGATGCAACGTCGGCGACCAACTGGCGGACGCCGGCTTCAACCTGGGGGGTGTAGGGGCCGGACTGGATGTCCTCGCGGAGGTTCGCCCGGAAGTCCTCCAAGGCGCGGGTCGGATCCGCCAGATAGAGCAGGCCGCGACGCTGATGGTCCGCCACGGCGGCATCCACGTTGATTCCGACGAGGATCCGGACGTGAGGAACGTGATCCAGGAACGGGCGTATGGCGAAGTAGCCGGAGGCGCGGAGATACCCGACAAGGGCGTCGAACCACTCGATATCAGGGTTGCTCTCGAAGACCCCCTTGAACTTGGCCAAGAGGGTCTGCTCCCCGTGGTTCGTGAAGAACTTCGACGACATGATGGTACGCGCGAAAACCGGCATCTCCTGGCGATCCGGGCACGTTCACGCCAACAACCCGCAGACGCGCCCTCGTATGGGCAGGAGGGTGCCACAGCAGGCGGCATCGATGCAAGGTTGCGAGGTTGCCGGGCTGTCCGCAAACACCGCGAGGGTCCTTGGAACGGCCGTACGGGCGAGGGCCATTACGGCACCACCTGGTCCTTGGCACTCGCGTCGAACGCCCGGGTGGTGGGACATCACTTCGGCTAGGTCCAGTCGTCCGGCCCGTGGCTGCGGCCGTTCCCTGTCCTTCAGGACCACGTCCCCCCAAACCCAGGACTCCCGGGTCCTCGGCGATCCGCGCCCGCACCCACTTCTCGTCTAGCTCCGCATGCGACTTTATCGATACCGTCTCGAACTTCGTGAAGTCCATGGCTTCCCTCCAACCGCCAAATCTCCCCTACACCACCCCAAGGCCAGCGGCGAGCGTAACCCGACTTTCGCAACCGGGCGATGAGAGAATCGGGAATGGCCGCGCCCGGCCGACCTTGCCGACCTTATGTCCTTCCGGTCGGCGGGTCGGCCGGCGGGGGCGGCTTCTCGATCGGGGGTTTCAGGACCCCTCTCGGCTACCCCCATTCGGGGGTTGGTACCCCCTCTCGGAGGGGTCGAGAACCCCCGTCGCCAAGGGGTTACCCCCCGACTTTGGGGTCGGCGACCCCGTTTAGACGAGCACCCCCCTCCCTGGAGAGGATGTCAGATTTGGGAACTTTTCGTTGTCAATACTGCGCAAATACCGGTGGAATCGTCTTTTGCAGAGAATCTGCGTTTTGGACCCTCGTCTTCTGCAAGTTGTTGGTAATGTAATGAGTTCTGAAGGCACTCGATTTGTCGCTTGACAGTTTCGATGGTCTCACGGGAATGTCTTCAAGTACTTAGGATACCAAAGACTTAGGTGTGTTTTGGCGTCCCACGCCGAAAATGACGCAAAACTGTGTATTGGCTTGACTAAAACACAAGTCATTCACGGCCTTTCGGCCTTGCAGTTTTCTTGCAGTACACGGCACTGTCGACAGTTGTCGTGGTTCGCGTGACAGTTAGGTTTCGATCGTACAAGCAGGAGAGTGCAGAATGACCAAGAAGAAGATCAGTGTCAGCGTCGCCAACCGTAAGGCTCGGCGCATGCTGCGCATCATGGACGAGGCAATCAAGACGCCGCTGCGAGTGGCCGGGGTGACAACTCCCCGGGCTGGAGAGACCCATCTGGTGCTCCCGGGTGGCGAGCTCGTGGCTACGTTTCATACGTGCAGTCCGCACCCCAGCCCGAAGGCGTTTCGCCGGCGGGTGGCCAGCGCGCGCCTGGCAGCGCACGCGATGGAACAGCTGCTGCCGCTTTGCGTTGCGGTTGCCCGTTCGCTCAAGGCGCTATCTGGACACACCTACAATCCAGAGGTCTGCGCCATACTAAAGGCTTTGGAACAGCAGCTTGTGAAGGCTTACAAGGTGCTATGAACATCTTCGAACTGGCCAGAGAGACCACTCCGGGAGGCATGCCCCTGCAGCCTCTCGACGAGTGTGGTGGAGACGAGGGCATGAC
>CAYODK010000215.1:0-9322 GCA_964402695.1 uncultured Verrucomicrobiota bacterium | reverse complement strand
AAGCCCTACGACGTGCGCCTGCACCGCCTGCGCGGCTTCCCCGGCGCGGTCCGCGCCGGCCGGGTCCATCTGGGGCAGGGCGACGTAGCCGCCGAAGGGGAGGACGCCGATCTTGTAGGTGACGTCGCCGACCTTGCGTTTCCACAGCGCGGGACCGAAGCCGATCGAGAACGTCTCGATCACCATGCCGCACCACCGGGCGACGAGGAAATGGCCGAGCTCGTGGACGAAGATGGTCGCCCCGAAGAGCAGGAGCACGGTGACCAGCGTGGTGATGAAGTCGATCACGGCTTTGTCCTCAGCGCAGCAGGGCCGGGGCGACGGGCTCCAGCACGAAGCGCGCGTAAACGTACAACACGGGGGCGGCGGGCAACAGGCTGTCGATCACGTCGAGCAACCCGCCGAGGCCGGGCAGGATCGAGCCGGAGTCCTTGACGCCCGAGGCACGCTTGAGCAGGGACTCCGCCAAGTCGCCAAGAATGCCGACGACGCCGAGGCCGAGGCCGATGAGAATGGCGTGGCCCGCCGGGATCTGGACGGGGCCCACCCGGCCGCCGAGGGCGAGCGTGAAGACGAGGCTGGCCGCCATGGAGGCGGCGACGCCGCCGAGGCAGCCCTCCCAGCTCTTCGCGGGGGAGATGCGGGGGATGAGCTTGTGGCGGCCGAAACGGCAGCCGGTGAAGTAGGCGCCGACGTCGCAGGACTTCACGACGACGATCATGTAGAGCACCAGCAGGCGGCCGTCCGGGTCCGCGCCCCACGCCAGCAGCAGGCGGGCGAAGAAGGAGAAGAGGAAGCCGATGTAGATCATGCCCAGCACGGTTCCGGCCATCGTCTCGAGGGGCCGCGCGTTGTTCTTCTGATGGAACTGCCGGGCGAAGATCGCGAAGAACGCGACCAGCAGCGCGAGGGTGAAGCCGCCCTCGGGGCCGGTGACGCCGGGGCGGAGGAAGGAGATCCATGTCCCCGCGATCAGCCCGCTGCCCGCCAGCGTGCCGATCACCTTGAAGTTGGGGATGCGCGCCGCGTCGAGCAGCATGTAGAACTCGCGGTGCCCGACGATGCTGACGACCATCAGCACGGCCAGGGCGCCCCATCCGTGGGCGAACACCATCGCGGCGCCCAGCGCGAGGATGAGCAGCGTTCCGTTCCGGATCCGGTCGCGCAGCATCAGCCGATGTCTCCGAACCGCCGGTGGCGCCCGCGGTAGTCCGCGACGGCCGCCGCGAGGTCGGCCTCGCGGAAGTCCGGCCAGAGGGTGGGGGTGAAGTGGAACTCCGCGTAGGAGAGCTGCCAGAGCATGAAATTGCTCAGGCGGATCTCGCCGCTGGTGCGGATCATCAGGTCGGGATCGGGGATGTCCGGGCAGTAGAGGTTCGCCGCCACCGCCGCCTCGTCCACCGCGGCGGGGTCCAGCTCGCCGGACTTGACGCGCTCCGCGATCCGCCGGGCCGCGTCGGCGATTTCGGCCCGCCCGCCGTAGCTCAGGGCGAGGACGAGCTGCCGCTCGGTGAAGTGCGCGGTCGAATCCATCACGCGCTGCAGCTCCTCGCGGGCCGGGGCCGGCAGGTCCCCGAGACGGCCGATCGCGCGCAGGCGCGTCCGGTTCTCGTGCAGTTCCTTCTCCCGGTCCCGGAGGAAGCGGCGCAGCAGGGCCATGAGGCCCGCCACCTCGGCCCGCGGGCGCACCCAGTTCTCGACGCTGAAGGCGTAGAGGGTCAGGTACTGGATGCCCAGGTCGCGGCATGCGCGCAGGGCCGCCGAGATCGACTCGGCCCCCGCCTCGTGGCCGCGCAGGCGCGGCAACCCCCGCGTGCGGGCCCAGCGCCCGTTGCCATCCATGATGATGGCGACGTGCCGCGGACCGGCGGGGGCGGCGGAGGTCATCCGCGGGCCGCCTTCGCGGGGATCTGGATCGTGTTCTCGCGGCCGGGGCCGACGGAGAGGATCTCCACGGGCACCCCGGTCAGCGCCTCGATCCGGGCGACGTAGGCGCGGGCGGCGGCGGGGAGATCGTCCAGGCCCCCCGCGCCGCGGAGCACGGTCTTCCAGCCGGGATGCTCCTCGTAGACCGGACGGCAGCGGGCCAGGACGCCGGCGTCGGCCGGGACCGTCTCGTAGCGCCGGCCGTCGGCCTCGTAGGCGATGCAGACGCGGATCGTGTCGAACCCGTCCAGCACGTCGAGCTTCGTCAGCGCCCAGGCGTCGATGCCGTTGACGCGGGCGGAGTAGCGCGCGACGACCGCGTCGAACCAGCCGCACCGGCGCGGGCGCCCGGTCGTGGCGCCGAACTCGCGGCCGACCGCGCGGAGCGTCTCGCCGGTCGCGTCGAGCAGCTCGGTGGGGAACGGCCCCTCGCCGACGCGCGTCGTGTAGGCCTTGAGCACCCCGATGACCTTGTCGATCCGGTTCGGAGGCACGCCGCTGCCCGTGCACGCGCCGCCGGAGGTCGCGTTCGACGACGTCACGAAGGGGTAGGTTCCGAAATCGACGTCCAGCATCGTGCCCTGCGCGCCCTCGAAGAGGACCGACTCGCCGCGCGCCATCGCGCCGTGCAGGAGGTCGACCGTGTCGGCCACCAGCGGCGCCAGCTCCTTCGCGGCGGCCACGGCGCGGTCGACGACGTCGGCGACGTCGAGGACCGGCTGGCCCTGGTGGGCGAGCCGCGCGTTGGCGTCCTCGACGCGCGCGCGGACCATGTCCGGGAAGCCCGGGAGACACATCGCACCCGCGCGCAGGCCGGTGCGCTGCGCCTTGTCGACGTAGGCCGGGCCGATGCCGCGCTGCGTCGTGCCGATGCGCTCGCCGTCGGAGAGCGTCCGCTCCCGCCCGGCGTCCAGCGCGCGGTGGTAGGGCAGCACGAGGTGCGCGCGGTCGCCCAGGAACAGGCGGCCCTCCACGCTGAAGCCGGCGGCGCGGACCTCGGCGATCTCCGCGAGCAGGCCGGCGGGGTCGACGACGAGGCCGTTGCCGATCACGCACTTCGTCCGCTCGCGGAAGATGCCCGACGGGACCAGGTGCAGCACGTAGCGCGTGCCGCCGATCTCGACCGTGTGGCCGGCGTTGTTGCCGCCCTGGTAGCGGACGACCCAGTCGGCCCGGTCCGTCAGGACGTCGATGACCTTGCCCTTGCCCTCATCGCCCCACTGGGCGCCGATCAAGACCGTATTCGTTCCCGGCATGTGCTTCCTCCCGGAGTCTCCAGGTTTCAGGTGTCAGGTGTCAGGACCGGCCCGGACGCCCGGCTCCCGCGGCGCGTCCTTCCTGACACCTGAAACCTGACACCCGAAACCTACTTCACCCGTGCAAACCCCCGCTTCCCCGCCCGGATCACCGTGCCCGGCGCCGGCTTCACGACGGCGTTGGGGTCGGTGATCTTCTCGTCGCCCACGTGGACAGCGCCCTGCTGGATCAGCCGGCGCGCCTCGCTCGTGCTCTGCACGAGACCGGCCTTCGCCAGCAGCGCGAACAGCTTGACGCCCGCCTCGCGCTCCGCGGCGGGCAACTCGATCTCGGGCATGTCGTCGGGAAGCTGGCCCTTCGAGAACACGCGGGCGAACTCGTCCGACGCCGCCTGCCCGGCCTCGACGCCGTGGAAGCGGGCGACCACCGCCTTCGCGAGGTCGTCCTTCACCTTCCGCGGACCCAGCCTGCCTTCGGCGACGCCGCGGCGCAGCGCCTCGACCTCGTCCTCCGGCGTGCAGAGCACCAGCGGGAAATAGCGCCACATCAGGTCGTCGCTGACCGACATCATCTTGCCGAAGATCTCGCGCGGCGCCTCGGACACGCCGACGTAGTTGCCGAGGCTCTTGCTCATCTTGTTGACGCCGTCGAGGCCCTCGAGCAGCGGCAGCGTCATCACGATCTGCGGATCCTGCCCGAACGACTTCTGGAGCTCGCGGCCGAGCAGGAGGTTGAAGAGCTGGTCGGTGCCGCCGAGTTCGACGTCGGCCTTCACCATGACCGAGTCGTAGGCCTGGACCAGCGGGTAGAGGAACTCGACCATCGAGATCGGCTGGTTCGCGGCGTGGCGCTTCGCGAAGTCGTCGCGCGCCAGCATCTGGGCCACCGTCACGCGCGCCGCGAGGCGGATGACGTCCGCGAAGGTGACGGGCGAGAGCCATTCCGAGTTGAAGCGGACCTCGATGCGGTCCGGGCGCAGGACCTTGAAGACCTGCTCCTGGTAGCTCTTCGCGTTCTGCTGCACCTGTTCGGCGGAAAGCGGCTTGCGCGTCTGCGAGCGGCCGGAGGGATCGCCGATCATCCCGGTGAAGTCGCCGATGATGAAGACGACCGTGTGGCCGAGGTCCTGGAACTCGCGCAGCTTGTTGAGGCCGACGACGTGCCCGAGGTGCAGGTCGGGAGCCGACGGATCCGCGCCGTACTTGATGCGGAGGGGGCGGCCCTCCGCCAGGGCGCGGTCAAGCCGCGCCTCGAGCTCGGCGGGGGCGACGAAATCGACCAGCCGGCGGGAGAGGACCGCCATCTGCCGGCCAACGTCCGGGTGCATGAACCACCTCGTGGGTCGGAACGCGCCGGAGACCCGCCCCTCCCGGCCCCGGGGGGCCGGAAGGGACGGTCACGGGCGCGATCAGGTCTCCTCGGGCTTCTTCTGGCCGGGGTGCCATTCCTCCCCGGCTCCGCCCGCGGCGCCGAACGCCTCGTCGAGGGCGCTGGCGATGTCCACCAGGTCCTCGCCGGGGCGCAGGCCCTGGAGCATCTCCTCGCTGACGACGAAGCTCTCCTCCGGAACCTTGGCGGCCTTGATGCTCAGGCCGATCTTGCGGTCCACGGAGTCGATCTTGATCACGCGGGCCTCGACCTCTTGGCCGGGCTGCAGCACGTCGCGGACCTTCTGGACCCGGTCGTCGCTGATCTGGCTGATGTGGACGAGGCCGTCGATGCCCTCCGCGAGCTCGACGAACGCGCCGAAGGACGCGACCTTAGAGATCTTGCCCTTCACCATCTGGCCGATGCGGAAGCGCGACTGGATGCCGCTCCACGGATCCTGCTGCGCCTGCTTGAGGCCCAGGCTGATGCGCTGCTGGGTCGGATCGACCTCGAGCACCACGCACTCGACCTCGTCGTTCTTCTTGAGAACCTCCGAGGGGTGGTTGACCTTGCGCGTCCACGACATGTCGGAGACGTGGATCATGCCGTCCATGCCCGGCTCGATCTCGACGAACGCCCCGTAGGTCGTGAAGTTGCGGACCTTGCCCTTCACGCGGGAGCCGATCGGGTAGCGGTCGAGGACCGTGTCCCACGGGTTCGCCTCGGTCTGGCGGATGCCCAGCGAGATCTTCTGCTCCTCGGCGTTGACGGCCAGCACGATCGCGTCGACCTCGTCGCCGACGTTGAGCACGTCGGAGGCCTTCGCAACGCGCTTCGTCCACGACATCTCGGAGACGTGCACCAGGCCCTCGACGCCCGGCTCGATCTCGACGAACGCGCCGTACGGGACCAGGCTGACGACCTTGCCGTGGATGCGGGAGTTGACCGGGTACCGGCCCTCGATGCCGTCCCACGGATTGCCGCCGCGCTGCTTCAGGCCCAGCGAGATGCGCTCCTTCTCCAGGTCGACGTCCAGCACCACGACCTCGAGCTCCTGCCCGACGCTGACCAGCTCGGACGGGTGGTTCAAGCGGCCCCACGACATGTCCGTGATGTGGAGGAGCCCGTCCATGCCCTGCAGGTCGATGAACGCGCCGAACTCCGTGATGTTCTTGACCACGCCCTTGCGGACCTGGCCGGCGCGGATGTCGCGCAGAAGCTCGCGGCGCGCCTCGCGGCGGCGGTCTTCCATGAGCTCGCGGCGCGAGAGGACGACGTTGCGGCGCTCCTTGTTGATCTTGATGATCTTGAACTCGAGCGTCTGGCCGACCAGCTCGTCCGGGTTGCGGACGGGCGTGATGTCCACCTGCGAGCCGGGGAGGAAGGCGTCGACGCCGATGTCGATGATCAGGCCGCCCTTGACGCGTCCCTTGACCTCGCCGGGGATCGTGCTGCCCTCGGAGCAGTTGTTGACGACGTTCTCCCACTTGCGCTGCTGCTCGGCGCGGGTCTTGCTCAGGCAGACCATGCCGTCGTCGTCTTCCAGCTTCTCGATCAGGACCTCGAACTGGTCGCCAGGCTGCACCTGCGACGTGTCGCCCCGGAACTCGGAGGCGGGCAGGGTGCCCTCGGACTTGTAGCCGATATCGACCAGCACTTCGTTCGGACGGACCTCGATCACGCGGCCGGTGACGATGGACCCTTCCGCGAAATCGCGGAGCGTGTCCTCGTACATCTTCGCCAGTGCCGCCTGCTCGTCGCCCGCGCCCTTCGGAGCCTTGTCCGAACGGGCCTTGGTTTCGGTTTTCTTTGCCATGGTTTCTCTGTGCCCTTTCCCGGACGCCAAACCCCTGCACACGCAGTCGGGAAAGACGTCCCCCGATTTCCCGCAAAACGAAACACATTATCACGAAGTGGGGGTCGCGGGCAATCGGAAATCAAATACATACAACATATTCCAGGATAATAGGTTGTATCAACAATGAAGTCCCGCGTTCCGTCTCGACCCCGGCGGCCGGGGGGCTCCTGCCGGAGAAGGGATCCCGGGTCGCGTCCCCGGAGAGCGACGGCCGCCGGCACCGGCCGGTCCCGCCGAGGCGTCGGCGCGAACGCGGGAGGTCGCGGTCCCGGCGATCCCCCGGAGTTGCCTTGCGCCCCGCCCTGCGCCTGGGCCCTCCCCGTTCTCGCCGCGCGCACCGGGTTCCGCTACACTGCGCCGGATGCTGTGGGTTCTCTATCAGGTTCTCTTCGTGGTCGGCTTCACGCTGATGCTGCCGCATTTCCTGCTCCGGATGCGGCGGCGGGGGGGGTACGGGCCGGGCTTCGGCGAGAGGTTCGCCCGGTACGCGCCGGACGTGGCCGCGAAGCTGGCGGTCGGGCCGCGGATCTGGGTCCACGCGGTCAGCGTCGGCGAGGTCCACGTCGCCATGGCCTTCATCCGCGAATGGCGCGCGCGCCGGCCGGAGGCCCGTTTCGTCGTCTCGGTCAACACGCCGACCGGCCGGAAGGTGGCCGCGGCGCAGCTCGGGGAGCCGGATGTCCTCGTCTACTTCCCCGTCGACATCCCGCTCGTCGTGCGGCGGGTTCTGGATGCGATCCGCCCGGCGGCCCTTGTGCTGTGCGAGGGCGAACTGTGGCCCAACCTGATCCGCGGGTGCGCCCGGCGGGGCATCCCGGTCGCCTCGATCAACACCCGCGTCTCGGACCGCTCGTTCCGGGGCTACCGGCGCGTCCGCCTCTTCACCCGCCGGCTGCTCCCGCTGTTCTCGCGGTTCTGCGCGCAGGGCGCGGAGGACGGCCGCCGCCTGGTCGAACTCGGCGCGCCCGCGGACCGCGTCCGCGTCGTCGGCAGCGCAAAGTACGAGGCGGCCGTGCCCGGCCCGTCCACCGCCGGGCGCGCCCGCGCGTTCCTCCGGGGCGCCGGCTTCCCGGACGACGCGATCGTCCTGGTCGGCGGCTCGACCTGGGCTGGCGAAGAGGCCGCGTTGCTGGACATCTGCCGCGATCTGCGCGCGGAGTTCCCCGCGCTGCGGCTCGTGCTCGTCCCCCGCCACGCCGAGCGCGCGCCCGAGGTGGTCGCCGAACTCGAACGGCGCGGCGTGCCGTTCGTCCGCCGCAGCGGCGGCCCGGCCCCGGCCGTCCCGCCGGAGGCGGCGCTCATCGACACGACGGGCGAGCTGATGGGTTTCTACGGCGCCGCCGACATCGTCTTCGTCGGCAAGAGCCTCACCCAGCACGGCGGCCAGAACCCGATCGAGCCCGCCCTCTGGTCGCGGCCGATCCTCGTCGGGCCGAACATGGAGAACTTCCGGCCCGTGGTCGCGGATTTCCTCGAGACGAACGCGCTCCTGCAGGTCCCGGACGCGTCGGGCCTCCAGGCGGCGCTGCGCGACCTGCTCGCCGACCCCGCCCGCCGGGCCGATCTCGGCGCCCGCGCCGGCGCGGTGGTCCGCGCCAAGGCCGGCGCGATGCGGCGGACGGTGGAGGAACTCCTGCAGGTTCTGACGGCGGCAACATCCAACATCCAACACCCAACACCCAACAACCAACGAAGGCCGGACTGAATTGGCTGTTGGATGTTGGGGGTTGGCGGTTGGGTGTTGTCAGCCTTCCCACATCTCGCCCGGCTTGTCCGGATACGTCATCCGGACCCGCACGTGGCCGTGGCCCGCGGCGCGCAGGGCTTCCTCGACGGCCGTCTGCGCGGACCGCGGATCGTTGCACTCGGCGGAGAGGTGGGCGAGGAAGATGTCCGTGAGGCCGGGGCCGGCGATCTCGGCGGCCATCTCGGCGGCATGGCGGTTGGAAAGGTGGCCCTGCCGGCCGAGGATCCGCTGCTTGAGCGGCCAGGGCCGGCGGGAGTTCTGCAGCAGGTACTCGTCGTGGTTCGCCTCGAGAACCAGGGCGCGGCAGGGCCGCAGGCGCTCGCGGATGAGGCTCGTCGGCGTGCCGAGATCGGTCGCGATGCCGAGCGACACGCCGCCGTGCTCGATCACGAAGCCGACGGGATCGTAGGCGTCGTGCGGGACGGCGAACGGGGCGATGCGGAGGTCGCCGATCTCGAAGGCGTGGCCGGTCGCGAACTGGCGCCAGTCGAGCCCCTGGCACGCCGGGTCGCGCTCGATGCCCTCGCGGGTGCCCTGGTTGGCGTACAGCGCGAGGCCCTGGCCCCGCTGCAGGCGCACGATGCCCGCGGTGTGATCCGAGTGCTCGTGGCTGATCACGATCGCCTTCACCGCGGCCGGATCGGCGCCGATCGTCGCCAGGCGCTGCAGGATCGCCCGCGCGCTCAAGCCCGCGTCAACGAGGATCGCCGTGGTCGGCGACGCCACCCACGTGCAATTTCCCGAACTGCTGCTGGCCAGGACGCATACGCGCAGGGACATCAGGAACTCCCAAGTCTTCGCCTCAATCTATCACACCGGGAGGGGGCGGCGAAGAAAGCACGAAACCGGAATCCCGAAGCACGAAACAAGCACGAAGCTCAAACGCCCGAATGTCCCAAGCGGTGTCGCCCGCTTCCCGCCTTGGTATTTTCCGGGTTTGGGCTTGTTTCGTGCTTCGGAATTAGGATTCCGTGCTTCCCCGTCAGTAGTACTCGGGGACGTGCGTCTGCCGGCACTTCGGCGGACGGCGGTACGTGCCGGCCTTCGGGCGGGGCGGGAGCTTCACCTTCTCGCGCGGGACCTTCCTGTGGGGGATCTGGTCGAGCAGGTGCCGGATGCAGTTGAGGCGGGCGCGTTTCTTGTCGTCCGCCTCGACGACGTACCAC
>CAYODK010000214.1:1619-9430 GCA_964402695.1 uncultured Verrucomicrobiota bacterium | reverse complement strand
CCGCCGCGGCGGCCCGCAAGGGGCGCTCCGGGCAACCGGAGCGCCCCTTGCGTTGTCCCGGCCCCGGATCCGCCGCGCTTGCGACCGCATGACCGAAAGCCAATACTGATCCCATGAGCGGCGACACGCCAGCAGCCGACGGCCGCAAGGTCGTCGCGGAGAACCGCAAGGCCCGCCACGACTACACCGTTCTCGACTCGATCGAGGCGGGCATCGAACTGCAGGGCACCGAGGTGAAGTCGCTGCGCGAGGGCCAGGCCAGCCTGGCCGGAAGCTACGCCATCATCGAGAACGGTCAGGCGAAGCTGATCGACTGCCACATCGCGCCGTACAAGTGCGGCAACGTCCACAACCACGAGCCCAAGCGCCCGCGCCGACTCCTGCTGCACCGCCGCGAGATCGACCGCCTCTACGGTCATGTCCAGGTCAGCGGCCAGACGCTCGTCCCGCTCCGCATCCATTTCCGCCGGGGCCTCGCCAAGGTCGAGATCGGCATCTGCCGCGGCAAGCAGTTCGACGACCGCCGGGAAACGCTGAAGCGCCGCGAGGCCGACCGCGAAGCGCAGCGCGCCATGGCCGCGCGACGACGCTGACCGACCGGGGGGCCGGGCGGTGTGGCAGTGTGGCGGCGTGGCGGTGGCGAGGTGGGGAGGCGGGCGGTGTCCGGCCGCGTTGGATGTTGGGTGTTGGAGGTTCGATGTTGGTTGTTGAGTCCGGAGGGTCCATCGAGATGAAGCTCCGTACGGCCTGCCTCGCCATCGCGATCGCACACTCCCTTTCCGCCCCCGCCGCCGACGCCCCGTCGCCCTGGCCCGGGGTCACCCGCGAATGCCGGCCCTGGGCCTACAACTGGTGGATGGGCAGCGCCGTGGACCGGGAGAACCTCGCGCGCGAACTCCGCCGCTACAGGGAGGGCGGGCTCGGCGGCGTCCACATCGTGCCGATCTACGGCGTGAAGGGCGCCGAGGCCCGCGACATCCCCTACCTGAGCCCGCGCTGGATGGAGATGCTCGCCTTCACGATCGACGAGGCTTCGAAGCTGGACCTCGGCGTCGACATGACCTCCGGCTCCGGCTGGTGTTTCGGCGGCCCCCCCATCACGAAGGAACTCGCGGGCCAGAAGGCCGTCGTCACCAACGGCGCGATCGTCGCCGCCGCCGCGTCGCCCAAGGTCAAGCGCGCCGCGCCCGGCGGCGAGGGCTTCATGCTGAACCCGTTCCACGCCGACGCGATGAAGACCTTCCTCGCGTGGTTCACCGCCCCGTTCGAGACGCCCGGCGCGCCCCGCCCGCGCGCGATGTACCATGATTCCTACGAGTACTTTGGCGGGAACTGGTCCGCGGACGTCCCCGCCGCGTTCGCGAAGCGCCACGGCTACCGGATCGAGGACGAACTCGAAGCCTTCGCGGGCCGCGGCGACACCGACCGTGTCGCGCGCGTGCGGTGCGACTACCGGGAGACGCTCTCCGACCTGCTCGTCGGGCCGGTCTTCTCGCAATGGACGGACTGGTGCCGGGCCCGCGGGATCCTCACGCGCAACCAGGCCCACGGCGCCCCGGTCAACCTGCTCGACTTCTACGCGCTGGCCGACATCCCCGAGACCGAGATGTTCGGCCGCGGCGACCGCGACCCGCTGAAGTCGCAGTTCGACGAGCGCTTCGGCGAGGGCGACCGCAACCCGCTCATCTCCAAGTTCGCCTCGTCCGCCGCCCACACCGCCGGCCGGCGCCTGACGTCCGCCGAGACCTCGACGTGGATGGCCGAGCATTTCTGCGAGACGTTCGAGGAATGGAAGTGCTTCGCCGACCTGCTCTTCGCCTCCGGCGTGAACCATGTCTTCTACCACGGCTGCATCTACTCGCCCGACGACGCCGCCTGGCCCGGCTGGCTCTTCTACGCCTCGTCGCAGATGAACCCGCGCAACCCGCTGTGGCGCGAGGCGCCGGCGCTGAACGGCTACCTCGCGCGCTGCCAGTCCGTGCTCCAGACGGGCCGGCCGGACAACGACCTCCTGGTCTACTGGCCCATCCACGACCTCTACGCTTCCGGCCGCTTCTTCCAGTTCTCCGTCCACAGCCACGGCTGGCTGACGGAGGAGCCGCTCGGCCGCACCGCCCGCGCCCTGTGGGACGCCGGTGTCGCGTTCGACTACGTCTCCGACCGTCTTCTCGAGGGCATCCATGCCGGACCCGGCGGCAACCTCGCCGCGCCGGGCGGAGCGGCCTACCGCGCGATCCTCGTGCCTCCCTGCCGCACGATGCCAGCGATCACGTTCGCCCGACTCCTGGCACTCGCCGGGGCCGGCGCAACGGTGATCTTCGAGGACGGCCTGCCCGCCGACGTCCCCGGTCTCGGCCACCTCGACGAGCGCCGCGGGGAGTTCCGCGCGCTCCGCGATTCGCTCGGTCCGCTGACCGCGACGGGATCGACGGCGGCCGCACAGGAACTCCGTCGCGGCAAGGGCCGCGTCGTGACCGGCCCGCGCGACGCCGCGCTGGCCGCCGCAGGGATCCGCGGCGAGGCGGTCGTCGCCTCCCACCCCGGCACGCTCTTCCTCCGCCGCCGCCTCGACGACGGCCGCTTCCTGTTCGTCGCGAACCAGTCGATGAGGCCGATGGACGGCTGGTTCGCAATGTCCGCCCCCGCCGCCGGCGCTCTGATCCTCGACCCGCTGACCGGTCGCCACGGCATCGCGCCCTCGCGCGCAGGCGCCGACGGCGCGCTCGAGGTCCAACTCGTCCTCGATCCCGGCCACTCCGCCATCGTCCGTACCTTCGACCACGCCGTGCCGTCGGGCACGCCGTGGCACTGGACCCGGCCCGCGCCCGAGGGACTGACGATCGCCGGCCCATGGACCGTCGACTTCATCGCCGGCGGCCCCGCGCTGCCGAAGTCCTTCACCGCAACCGCCCTCGCCTCCTGGACCGCCAACGGCGACCCGGCGACGGAGGCCTTCGCAGGCACCGCGCGCTATCGCACGACATTCGAGGTTTCAGGTGTCAGGTTTCAGGTGTCAGAAGGGACGAATGCGGGCGGAGGCGGCCTGAAACCTGACACCCGAAACCTGAAACCTCTTCTCCTCGACCTCGGCGACGTGCGCCACGTCGCGCGCGTCCGCCTGAACGGCCGCGATCTCGGAGCGGCCATCCTGCGGCCCTACCGCGTGGAGGTTCCCGCGGAGCTGCTGAAGCCGTCGGGCAACGAGTTGGAGATCGAGGTCACGAACCTCGCCGCCAACCGCATCCGGGATCTCGACCTGCGCAAGGTCGAGTGGCGGATCTTCCGCGACATCAACCTCGTCAACATCAAGTACAAGCCCTTTGACGCGTCGGCGTGGCCCGTCTTCGATTCCGGGCTGCTCGGCCCGGTGGTGCTGCATGAAATCCGGTGATTCCCGTGCCTGACCGTCCTGTCGCAGTCGGCGCCGGTTTCGCCGTCGTGGTCATGATGCCGCCATCGCCCGGGCGCGACACCACGATGGATCACGTCCCCGGTGCGTCCTGCGGGCTCGCGGCGCCTGGCTGACCGTCCACCGCCTCGGCGACGCAGATCAGGGAGAGGCCGGGCAGCGGGAGGATCCTCTCGATCACCCGCAGCAGCGGCACGCAGAGGTCGAACAGCTTGAGCTGCACACGGCCGATCCGGGTCCGGCCCAGGACCCGGCCGTTGATCCACCAGCCCAGGATGGCCAGCGAGTTGAAGCCGCGCAGGCGCGTGACGCGGAAGCCCCTGGACTCGACCTGGGCCTTCAACCCGCTGCGGTCGTAGCGGCGGTAATGGCCCAGGTGGCGGTCGTAGGCCCCGAAGAGCCACGGGTACTGGGGCACCAGCAGCACGAGCCGCCCGCCGGGCTTGAGCAGGGAACGCATTCGGGCGAGCGCCGCCGTGTCATCCTCGATGTGCTCGAGCACATTCAGGCAGACGATGGTGTCGGCGTTCCGATCCCGCAACGCCGCCGCATCGGCGTCCGAGACGAGATCGAACTTCGCGACGTCGACCAGCGCGTTGCCGCGCCAGGCGTCCTCGAGCAGCGACAGGTACTGGGGCTCGACGTCGGTCAGCAGCAGCAACTCCCGCTTGGGCAGGTGGCGGCTCAGGTTGCCGATGCCGGCGCCGACCTCGAGGATGCGCTGGCCGAGGTGCGGGGCGATCTCGCGGGCCATCCACTCGTTGAACCGGCGGGCGCGGGAGAGGTCGGAGAGGATCGCGTGGCCGTACCGCTCCTCGTAGCAATCGTCGAGGATCCAGTAGCGGAGGATCGTGGCCAGAGCCGAGACGCCGTCCTTCCAGCCGATCTTCTTGCCCTCCGCGTAGCCGCGGCCGTGGTAGCTGATCGGCACCTCGTAGACCACGCAGCGGCGCTTGGCGATCTTGGCCGTGATCTCCGGCTCGATGCCGAACCGCTTCGACCGGATCGGGATCGTGCGGAGGATGTCCGCGCGGAAGGCCTTGTAGCAGGTCTCCATGTCGGTCAGGTTCAGCCCGCTGAACACGTTGGACATCGTCGTCAGCAGCCGGTTGCCGAGTTCGTGGTGGTAGTTGAGGACGCGCCGCATCGTGCGGGGAACGAAGCGGGACCCGTAGACGACGTCCGCATGGCCCTCCAGCAGCGGGCGGAGCAGGATGTCGTAATCGGAAGGGTCGTATTCCAAGTCGGCATCCTGGAAGATCGCGTACTGCCCCTGCATCTCCCGCACGGCGCGGGCGATGGCGGCGCCCTTGCCCTGGTTGCGCTCCTGGAAGAAGGCGCGCACGACCGGGGCCTGGTCGGCCGCCAGCCTCCGGACGAGATCCGTCGTGCCGTCGGTCGAGGCGTCGTCGACCAGGATGACCTCGCGCTCCAGCCCCTCCGGCAGCGGCGTATTCAGCACGCGCTCGAGACAGCGCGCCAGGTACGCCCGCTCGTTGTACACGGGAATGAGAATCGACAGCAAAGAGTGATGAGCGATGAGTGATGAATGATGAGTGGAGGACAGGGACGGGGAAGTTGGAGTGCTCATCGGTTATGGCCTTGAATCCTTGCGGCGTTTGGCAGTCAGAACCGAGGCCGTCAACATGGCGGTCAGTTCGCCGGCCTCCCGGTGTGCCGCGGCCAACGAGTCGGGATTCCCCACCCCGCTCTCGGCCATCAACTCCAGCCAGTACTGCGTCTCCTCGAGTTCCTGCAACGCCGATTCCAGCTTGCTGACGAATTCCGCGGACGATCGCGCCCGCGACCCTTCACGGTACTGCGCGCCGACCGAGGTCCCGGCCCGCACCATCTGCCGCCCGAGGATTCGGGCGACCTCGGTTCGAGGCAGGGCTACGAACATCCGGATGAGCGCGAGGGCGAACGCCTTCGTTCGCAGCGCCAGCGTCCCCTTCTTCCGTTCATCACTCATCACACATCGCTCATCACTCATCACTCATCACTCATCGTTCATCACTAACCTATCGGTCCAGCGTCCAGTCGTACACCTTCAGCGACGGATCCGCGGCGGCGAGCTTCGTGCGGATCCTCGCGGCGGCCTCGGCGTCCTTCGCGAGGACGCCCATGAACCCGCCGCCGCCCGCGCCGGCCAGCTTGCCTCCGACGGCAAGATCCTCGACCTCGCGGAAGAGAGCGTCGATCTGCGGGTTGCTGCATTCGGGGGTGAGTTGCTGGAGGGCGGACCACGCCCCGCGCAGCACCCCGCCCAGCTCGTCGAGCCGGCCCATGGCCAGGGCGGCGCGTCCCTCGTCGGCGAACTCGACCAGCGCACGGATCGCGCCGAGGGTGCGCGCGTCGCGACGGAGGTAGCGTTCGACGACGAGTTGCAGGATGTTGCGGGCCAGGCGCTGTTTGCCGGTGAACGCGACCACGAACCGCGTCTGGAACTCCTCGATGGCCGCGGGGAGGAGCGGCACGGTCTCGATCTGCATGCGGAGCGGCCGCACCGGATTCGTCCGAACGCACTTGACCCCGGGGACCAGGCCGCCGACCTGGTCCTGCCAGCCGCCGCCGGTCCGCATCTGCTGTTCGAGGACGAGGACGAGATCGCTGACCGTGCGCGTGTCGTCGGGCCGGCCGGCGAGCTGCTGGAGCGCGCGGATCACGGCGGCGCCGAGGATGCTGCTCGTGCCCAGGCCGCTGCCTTTCGGAACGTCGGCGCGTGTGCGCAGGCGGACCCCCTGGCTGATCCCGCCGCGGCCGCCGTACCCGGCGACGCGCAGCGCGGTCTTGAGCAGGTGGAACGGATCCGCCACCCCGTCGCTGCGGAGCGCATCGACCGGCGATTCGAACACGCGCTTCGCGCCGAGATCCGTGACCTCGAGCTCCCAGCGCGGGGCGTCGAGGGTCTCGGCCTCCACGCGCACCGGCCGCGCCCCGTTGAGGCACATCGCGAAGTTCAGCACCATCGCGGGGCGTTCGATGCAGTACGGAGGGGTGTCGCTCCAACCGCCGGAGATGTCGAACCGGACCGGGAGGGCGACTTCGACGCGGGCCGGGGCCCGGCCGCGCACCGGCGCGGGCGCCTCGTAGCGGACCGCCGCGGCCACCTCGTCCTGCACGGCGGCGAAGGCGTCGGCGGCCGCGGAGCGGGCCTCCTCCCCGCTGCCGCCCGCGGCGAGCAGGTCGGAACGCATCTGCAGCCGGCGGCTGCGGGGACAGAGCCCCTCGGTCGCCGCGTCCCCGCCGAGCCTGCGGTCGGCAAGCGACATCGCCCGTCGGCGGAGACCGGGGGCCTTGAGTTGCCGGGCCAGTTCGAACACGTTGCGGTCCAGGGCGCCCTCGACCGACCGGCCCAGCGTCTGCAGCAGCAGCGACGCCCGGAGCGCATCCTTTTGCCGCATCCATCCGGCGAAATCCGCGCGGCGGTGCAGTTCGGCCAGGTGGATGCGTTCCGAACCCCGCCACTCGGCCCGCAGACGATCGGCCCCCGCGCCGTCGCCGGGACCGACCAGCCACATCGCGGTCTGCAGGCTGGCCGGGGAACGCTGGACGGGGAAGAGGCGGGCCAGCCAGAGAATGCGCTTGTCCGCCTCGGCCCAGAGATCCTCCGGGGTGACGCCGTGCTGCCGCATCCACAGGGGGAAGTCTCGGTTGCAGAACGTCGCCGCCGGACCCGCCTCGCCGGGGTTGTCGTCGACGCCGCAGCAGACGTGCGCGACGCCGGGGCCGTCGCCCGCATCCACGAGCGGCACCTGCCACAGGCACGTGTGGTCGGGAAGCTGGAGCGTCTCGCCGCCGTCGTCGACGCCGACGGCGACGCAGCGGCGCCCGATCGAGGCGCCGGGACCGAAGCGGCAGCCGTACAGCAGGCTGCCCCATCCCACCTGGGCGTCGTGGTGCAGGGCGGTCTCCAGGAGATGCGCGTCCGGCGAGACCCGGGGGCCGGCCTCCGCGAGGATCCGGGGCGTCAACCCGCCGAACCACGGGCGGCCGAGGTGGTCGAGAATCTCCGCGGTCGTCCCGAAGTGCAGGAAGACCATGTCGTCGGCACACCGGTGCTCGAGGTCGATCCCCTTCAGGGCCTCCAGCAGCATCGTCGACCAGGGGCGGCCCTGGAGCGCCGGCCGTTCCGCGGCGACCATGGCGCCGGCCAGTTCCTCGTAGAGACTGCACTGGTCGCCGGCCTCGATCATCGCGTCGTAGGCCCCGGGCCGGGCCGAGGAGGCGCCGACCAGCGCGTGGAAGCCCGCCCCTGTGAAGGCCCAGATCCCGGTGTCGAGCAGCGCCGATCCCCCCTCGATGAGCGCGCCGGCCGCGGCCAGCCGGTCGGAATCGGCCTTCTGGAGCAGCCGGGAGACCCGGCCGCCATCGTACCGGATGTCGATGGGGATGGCGCCGG
>CAYODK010000214.1:0-1609 GCA_964402695.1 uncultured Verrucomicrobiota bacterium | reverse complement strand
CACCCCGTGCTTCGCGGCGAGATCGAGCGGCACCGGGGTCGTGATGACCGCGGCCCCGTCGGCGGGCAGCCGGATGCGGGCGGGGTCGAAGAGCAGCAGCATGTCGCCCGACAGCGTGACCATGCCGCCCTTCTCCATCGCGAAGGCGAAGGCGGCCCCGACGGCGAGCAGATGGTCGAAGACGGTCGGCGGGGCATGGTCCGGGTCGGCGAGCACCGGCAGCGGGACGAAGGCCTTGCCGAAGATGTTGGCCCAGGGCACGCGGCGGCTGTCGCCACCCGAGTGGATCAGAAGGACGCGCCGCATCGCAAGGTCCGGATCGGCCGCCACCGCGGCGCGGAGGGCGTTCAGCGTCGCCCCGCCGCTGCCGATCCGCCGGCCGCCGGGATCCGGGACAACGAGCGTTCGCGTCGCATCGGCGAGCACACCGCGGGCGCGGGCCTCCTCCAGGGCCAGTTCGTAGAGCCGGGCCTGCGGCTCGCTCGCGGCCGTCAGGATGACCCAGTCCCACGACGGGAACCTGTCCGGCGCCGCCACGGCCAGCCGGTGACGGGCCCAGCATTGACCGAGGCCTCGAACCTGCTCCTCGCCCAGTCGCTTCATCGGCCCCCTCCGTCCCCCGCGCCGCAGGTCACAGCCGCCCGTCCGCCTGACCCTTCGCCAGGACGTGCTTGATGTCGAAGAGGACGTGGCGGCGTTTCCCGAGGCGGCGCATGCCGCGCGCCCCCATCTCGCGGAACTGGCGGTGGGCGAGGGCG
Organism: uncultured Verrucomicrobiota bacterium; assembly: GCA_964402695.1. Lineage (GTDB taxonomy): Bacteria > Verrucomicrobiota > Kiritimatiellia > PWTM01 > PWTM01 > VGWF01. The sequence goes on along the minus strand of CAYODK010000214.1, from coordinate 851 downwards.
ATGACGACGGCGTCGTAGGCCCCGGCCCTGGGCGACGCCACGGTTCGGAATCCGTACTCGTGCGCGACCTCGGCCGGATCGGCCCACGGGTCGAAGACATCGACGCGCGCGCCGTACCCGCGCAGTTCGTGCACGATGTCCACCACGCGCGTGTTCCGGATGTCCGGGCAGTTCTCCTTGAAGGCCAGCCCCAGAACCAGGATCCGCGCCCCCTGCACGGCGATCCGCCTCCGCAGCATCGTCTTGATGACACGGGCCACCACATAGGACCCCATGGTGTCGTTCGTCCGCCGTCCGGCCAGGATCATCTCGGGGTGGAACCCGATCTGCTGGGCCTTGTGCGTGAGGTAGTACGGATCGACCCCGATGCAGTGCCCGCCGACGAGGCCGGGACGGAACGGGAGGAAGTTCCACTTCGTCCCCGCGGCCTCGAGGACCTCCTGCGTGTCGATGCCCATCCGCTCGAAGAGCATCGCCAACTCGTTGATGAGCGCGATGTTGACGTCGCGCTGCGTATTCTCGATGACCTTCGCCGCCTCGGCGACGCGGATGGAACTGGCCCGGTGCGTGCCCGCCGTGATGATGCTCGCGTAGAGCGCGTCGACCTTCGCCGCCGCCGCGGGGGTCGAGCCGGAGGTGATCTTGCGGATCGTGACGAGCCGGTGCTCCTTGTCGCCGGGATTGATCCGCTCCGGGCTGTAGCCGGCGAAGAAGTCCCGGTTGAACTTCAGGCCCGAGACCCGCTCGAGGATCGGCACGCAGACCTCCTCCGTCGCGCCCGGGTACACGGTGGACTCGTACACGACGATGTCGCCCTTCTTGAGCACCGTTCCGACCGAGGCGCTCGCCTT
>CAYODK010000213.1:0-9431 GCA_964402695.1 uncultured Verrucomicrobiota bacterium | reverse complement strand
GGGCAGCGCCTATCTTCGCGACCGCATGACCGTCGCGTGGGCGCCGAGGGACCCGGCCGGCTTCGACCGCTACGCCGCCGCCACCGCCGCGCGCTACGCCGCCGGGCCCCACCCGGTCACTCACGTCCAACTCCTCAACGAGCCGGTCTACACGAGTTACGCGCTCCCGCGCCAGTTCGGGTACGGCCTCGACGACTACCTCCGGCTGCTCGCGTCCGCCGGCCGCGCGATTCGCGACGCCGCGCCCGCGTGCCGCATCGTCGGCGGCATCAGCTGCAACCTCGACCACGACCTCGCCCGCGAGTTCGTCGAGCGCGGCGGACTGGACCTCGTCGACGTGGTCGACCTGCACAACTACGACACGCCCCGGCCCGCCGAGAGCCACGGGGAGGCCTTCCGGGAATTCGAGGCGCTGTGCCGCGCGCACGGCGGTCCGAAACCGGTGTGGATCACGGAATGGGGCTGCTACGCCGACGACGATCCTCCGGCGCGGCCGCTCCCGGTCGGCGACGCAGCGATGAACCGCTGCCGCTGGCCCGGCGAGCGCGAGGCGGCCGCGCACATCGTGAAGTACGCCGCCGTCGCCGCCGGCCACGGCGTCCGCAAGATCTTCTTCCACGCCGGCACCTGCGGGCCGGTCAACGGCCAGGATGCCGGCGGCGTGCTCTTCGAGTACGGCGGCGCTCCTCGGAAGATGCTGCCCGCCGTCGCCGCCTTCGAGCGGCACGTCGGCGTGCCGGAAACCTGCGGGGCGGTGATCGATTCGGACGCGCTCCACGCGCGGGTCTTCCGGACCCGCGGCGGGGCGGTCGCCGTCGCCTGGCGCCCCGGGAAGCGCTCCGGCCCGCTGGCGATCGGCGGCGCCGTCCGCGCCTTCGACATCATGGGCGGCGCCGTCGCGCCGGACGCGGAGGGCCGGATCCTGCTCGACGACTCCCCCGTCTATCTCACCGCCGCCGATCCAACCCCACTGCTCGCGCGGCTGCCCGCCACGACCGCGGCGGGCGCGGGGGACCCGCTGCGCAAGATCGGGTTCGACCTTGACGCGCTCGACGCCGACGGACTTCGCGGTCCCCCGGACGGCCGGACGGCCCTGTCCTACGAGTTCGCGATCCCCGCCACCGACGCGTGCAAGGCGCAGGTCCGCGCCATCGATCCCAGGATCCAGTTCATGCCCGGGTCGCGCGGCCGCATCGGCGCCGGCCCCGGCGAGTGCCTGTGCATCGGCGCCACCCGCCGCGGCCACCGGGAGACGCTATCCCGTCTGGCGGCCCTCCCCTTCGTGGCCCGAATCATCGAGTGCCACTTCGAGTAGTCCGCCGGCCGCGTGGCGCCGAAGGTCGGCGCCCGGCGGGCGGCCCCGACCCGACGCCGCCCCGGGGTGCGGCTACAGCAGGAAGTAGGCGGCGAGCAGGAGGACGGCGACGACCCCCTCGGCCCGCGCGATGCGGCCGATCGGGACCTTCGGAATGGCGCGTTGCCAGTAGGTGAGCCCCAGCAGGCCGACCAACGCGTCGACGGCCAGGACGACGCCCAGCCAGAAGACGAACGTTCTCAAGGGGCCGCTCCGGGCGCGCCGGGGTCCCCGGTCTTTCCGACGGGCGGCAGGAGGCGTTCGGCAAGCCCCGCCTTGAACCGGTCGACGCCATCGCCCGTCGCGGCCGAGATCTCCATCGGCGTCACCCCCGTGCGGGCGATGAACTCCGAGAGGAACTGGCGGGCCTCCGGCACGTCCATCTTGTTGGCCACCGTGATGAACTCCCGCTCCGCCAGATCCCGGCTGTAGAGTTCGAGTTCCCGCCGCAGGCTGAAGTAGTCGTCGGCCGGATGGCGCGCGTCGGTTCCCGACATGTCGATCAGCAGGACGAGGAACCGCGTTCGTTCGATGTGCCGCAGGAAGTCGTGCCCGAGACCGACCCCCTGGTGGGCGCCCGCGATCAACCCCGGGATGTCCGCGATGCGAAGCGTCCGGTAATCCTCGTACTCGATGATCCCGATGTTCGGGTGCAGCGTGGTGAAGGGATACGCCGCCACCTTCGGCCGCGCATGGCTGACCCGTCCGATGAGCGTCGACTTGCCGGCGTTCGGGAAGCCGACCAGACCGATGTCCGAGATCAGCTTCAGTTCCAGCCGGAGGCGCCGTTCCTCGCCCTCCACGCCGGGGGTGCATTCCCGCGGCGCCTGGTGGGTCGACGTGGCGAAGTGCATGTTGCCCAGGCCGCCCTTGCCGCCCTTCGCAACCACCATCTGCTGGCCGGGCTGGAGGATCTCGCCGATCCACTCGTCGGTCTGCAGGTCGCGCACCTCGGTCCCGCAGGGGACCTTGACGATGCAGTCCGCCCCGGCATGGCCGTACTGCTGCTTGCCGCGCCCGTTCTCCCCCGGCTGGGCGCGGTGGTTGGGCTGGTAGTAGAGGTGCAGCAGCGAATCGACGTCCTTGTCGCCCACGAGGATCACATCGCCGCCGCTTCCGCCGTCACCCCCGTCCGGCCCTCCGTACGGGACGAACTTCTCGCGACGGAACGTCGCCACGCCGTTGCCGCCGCCGCCGGCACGGACGTGGATCTGCACGCGGTCGATGAAGGTCGGTGCTTTCATGGGCTCGGGAACGGGCCGGGGCGACGGGAAGGGGCCGGCTCAAACGAAGCGGGCGGGCCCATGCCCGCCCGCTGGGGTCCGGCCGGATCTCCGTCAGGTCGCCGCGGCGACGATGCTGACGCGTCGTCCGTCACGGTCGAACGCGACGGTCCCGTCGATCTTCGCGAACAACGAGAAGTCGCGGCCCATGCCGACATTCGACCCCGCGTTGATCTTGGTTCCGCGCTGGCGGACGAGGATGCTCCCTGCGGTCACCACCTGCCCGGCAAAGCGCTTGACGCCGAGGCGCTGGCTGTTGCTGTCCCGCCCGTTCCGACTGGTGCCTTGGCCTTTCTTGTGTGCCATGATCGTCTCCCAGGGTTCAGCCCACGCGGATCGCAGCGACCTTGACCGCCGTGAGATTCTGGCGGTGGCCGATCGACTTCGTGTAGCCCTTGCGGCGCTTCTTCTTGAACGAGAGAACCTTGCGTCCGCGGAACTGCTCGACCACATCGAGATCCACCGCGGCGCCCGCGACACGCGGGGTGCCGACCGTCAGGCTCGTCCCATCGGAGACGGCCAGAACGGCGTCCACCGTGATCTTCGCCCCGGCCTCGGCGTCCACCTTCTCGATGTCGAGGGTGTCGCCCTTCTGAACGCGGTACTGCTTCCCGCCCGTTTCGATCACCGCATAGGGTTCCATTGGATCCACCTCGCCGCGCGCGATCCTGCGCGCAAAGCCAAGCATCCTATTCGATGCCGCGCCGCCTGTCAATCAACGATGGGGCCGAACAGGTGCTCGGAATTGCGACGGGTGATCCCGGCGAGGTCCTCCGGTGCCGTGCCCCGGGCGTCGGCGACGGCGGCCGCCACGAACGGGAGCAGCGCCGGCTCGTTGGGCCTGCCGCGGTGCGGGACGGGGGCGAGGTACGGGGAATCGGTCTCGACGAGCAGCCGGTCGGCCGGCACGCGGGCGGCGACTTCGCGAAGATCGCCCGCCTTGGGAAACGTGACGATCCCGCTGAAGGAGATGTGGTAACCGAGGTCGAGCAACCGGCGCGCGAAGGGCCACGTGCCGGTGAAGCAGTGGATGACGCCGATCCGCCCGGCCCCGCCCTGCCAGGAGGCCGCATGGGCGGCGAGAGCGGCCGCGGTGTCGTCGTCGGCCTCGCGCGTATGAACCACCACCGGCAGCCCCGCCTCGCGCGCGAGGCCGAGCATCGCGTCGAAGAGCGCCCGCTGCGCCGGCGCCGTGTCGCGATCGTAGTGGTAGTCGAGGCCCGTCTCGCCGACCGCCACGGCGCGGGGATCGGCGAGGAGCCGGCGGATCGCGCCCGGATCCGGCGAGCGGGCCGCTTCCCCGCGGTCCCACCCGACGCAGGCGCGAACCTGCGCGGGGCGCAGCCCGGCCGTCTCCAGAGCCGCGGCGTTGCCGGCTTCGCTGCCCCCGATCGCAAGGATCCGTGAAACGCCGGCCGCTGCGGCGCGGTCGCACGCCGCCGCACGGTCCGCCGCCGTCGCGAAGTGGTCGAAATGGGCGTGGGAGTCGTACAGGTTCACGGGAGTTCCGGCCCCTTCACAGGGACGGCGCGCCCCGGGCCCGCGCGGCGGTGAAGACGGCGCGGAGCCGGGCGTAGGCCTCGTCGAGGACGTCGTTGACGACGACATGCATGTACTCGTCCGACCGCGCCATCTCGGCCTCGGCCTTGCGCAGTCGCCGCTCGATCACGTCGGGCGCGTCGGTCCCGCGCCCCTCGAGACGCCGGCGGAGGACGTCCAGGGACGGCGGGGCGATGAAGACATCGGCGTAGCCCCGGCGGACCGGATCCTCCGGCGGCGCACGGCGCGCGACGGCGCGGATCTGCGCGGCGCCCTGCACGTCGATGTCCATCAGCACGTCGCGCCCCGCGTTCAAACTGCGCTCCACCAGGCTGCGCGGCGTGCCGTAGAGGTTCCCGTGCACGGTCGCATGCTCCAGGAAGTCCCCGGCATCGAGCCGGCGGCGGAACTCGGCCTCGGAGAGGAAGTGGTAGTCCTCGCCGTCCACCTCGCCCGCGCGCGGCGCGCGCGTCGTGCACGAGACCGAGTAGGCGAGCGACGGGAACTCCGCGAGGAGCCGGTCGCACAGCGTGGTCTTGCCGGCGCCGGAGGGGGCGGAGACGATCATCAGGACGGGATGGGTGCGGGAGTTCATGAGGTCCCAGGTGTCAGGTGTCAGGTTTCAGGGCCGCGACGCGAGCGGGGAACGCCAGCGTGCTCGCCCATAATACGCCATCCGGCGAGGGTCCGACCTGAAACCTGACACCTGAAACCTCCTCCCTACTCCACATTCTGCACCTGCTCCCGGATCCGTTCGAGCTCGGCCTTGAACTCGACGACGTCCGCGGCGATCGCGGCGTCGGCGGACTTCGAGCCGATCGTATTGATCTCGCGGAACATCTCCTGGGCGAGGAAATCCAGCGACCGGCCGGCGGGTCCGGAGGCCCGCAGGAGCCTGCGCGCCTGGGCGAGATGGCTGCGCAGACGCGTGATCTCCTCGCAGACGTCGGTCTTCTCCGCGAGAAGGGCGATCTCACGCGCCACCCGGTCCTCGTGGCCGGCCAGCGGGATCCCCGCCTCGGCAAGACGCCGGGTCAATCCCTCGCGATGGCGCCGGGACGCCTCGGGCGCACGACGCTCCATGGCCTCCAGCCGTGCCTCCAACACATCCGCCCGCTTCGCCAGGTCGGCGGCCAGCACCCGCCCCTCGGCCCGTCGCATCCTGACGAGCCGCGCCAGCGCCTGGCGCAAGGCCTTCAGGAGCACCGGCCACATCCGCTCCGTGTCCTCCTCGGGGTGTTCGACGGCGAGAAGGTCCGGTAGCGTGGCCAGCGTCCGGCTGTCCATCGTGTCCGGCAGTCCCAGATCCCTGGCCGTCGCGCGAATCGCGTCGACATAGGCCTTGGCCAGCGCACGGTTCACGCGGACGCGATGGACCGTCGCGCCGACGGCGGCCACCTGCACGCCCACGGTCACCCGCCCGCGCGACACGGCGCCCCCGACCTCGTTCTGGATGCGCGACTCCAGGACCTGCATCGCGCGCGGAAGGTGCATCTGGAGGTCGAACTGCTTCTTGTTGACCGAGCTGACCTCGACCTCGATGCGCAACCCGTCGACCCGGCACTCGCCGTGACCGAACCCTGTCATGCTGGAAAGGCTCATGCGAGGGGGAGTTTCAAGTTCCAAGTTTCAAGTTTCAGATTCTGAGTCCGTTGTTGGATGTTGGATGTTCGATGTTGGATGTTGGCTGTTGGATGTTGAGTCCGCCCCGATGCCTCACCGCCGCGATTTCCAGTCGGTGATCTGCTGGACATCCTTGTCGCCCCGGCCGGACAGGTTGGCGATCACGATCTCCTTCCTCTTCATCCGCGGCGCCTCGCGCAGAAGCCAGGCGATCGCGTGGGACGACTCGAGGGCCGGCAGGATGCCCTCCAGCCGCGCGAGGGCATCGAAGCCCGCAACGGCCTCGGTGTCGGTGACGTGTTCATAGCGGGCCCGGCCCTGGTCGCGGAGCCAGACGTGTTCGGGGCCGACCGCGGCGTAGTCGAGACCGGCACTGACGGAATGGGTGTCGAGGATCTGCCCCTCGGCGTCCTGCAGGACGAGCGTCCTCGCCCCCTGCAGGACCCCCAGCCGACCGCCCGCGAACCGCGCCGCGTGGCGGCCCGGGCGGATGCCGAGCCCGCCGGCCTCGACGCCGACGAGCCGGACCCCCGGGTCGTCCACGAAGGCATGGAAGAGGCCGATCGCGTTGCTGCCTCCGCCGACGCATGCGACGAGGAGATCCGGCAGCCGCTTCTCCCGCCGGAGGATCTGGGCCCGGGCCTCGCGGCCGATCACGCTCTGGAACTCGCGGACCATCATCGGGTACGGGTGGGCGCCGAACGCGGTGCCGAGCACGTAGTGGGTCGTGCGGACGTTCGTGACCCAGTCGCGCATCGCCTCGCTGATCGCCTCCTTGAGCGTCGCCTGGCCGGCGGTGACGGGGACGACCGTCGCCCCGAGCATGCGCATGCGGGTGACGTTGAGCGCCTGGCGCTCCATGTCGACGCGGCCCATGTAGACGACGCACTCGAGGCCGAACTTGGCGGCCATGGTCGCGGTGGCGACGCCGTGCTGGCCGGCGCCGGTCTCCGCGATGACGCGCCGCTTGCCCATCCGCCGGGCGAGGAGGGTCTGGCCGAGCGCGTTGTTGATCTTGTGCGCGCCCGTGTGGCACAGGTCCTCGCGCTTGAGGTAGATCCGCGGCCCCCCGAGCTCGCGCGAGAGCCGTTCGGCGAAGTAGAGCGGCGTCGGCCGGCCGACATAGTCGCGCAGCGCGGCGCCGAACTCGCGGCGGAAGGCGGCATCGCGCCACGCGGTGCGGAAGACGCGCTCGAGTTCCTCCAACGGCGCCATCAGCGTTTCGGGCACGAACACGCCGCCGTACGGGCCGAAATGGCCGGTGCGGTCGGGCTCTCTCAGGATTCTCGGCATTGGTTGACGAACTCCCTCATCCGGACCTCGTCCTTGCGACCGGGGGCGGACTCGACCCCGGAACTCACGTCGACCCCCCAGGGGCGCACGAGGCCCACCGCCGTCGCCACGTTCTCCGGAGTCAGCCCGCCGGCGAGCACGACCGGACGCGAGCTTCCGCGGACGAACTCCGCCGCCGCGCCCCAGTCGGCCACCACGCCGGTGCCTCCGGGCATCGACGCGGTCCCGCTGTCGATCACGAAGGCCTCCACCGGGTAGGGCTTCAGCATGTCCTCCGGCCCCCGGGCGAGGGGGAAGGCCTTCCATACGCGCGGCCAGGACTCGCCGCAGACCGCCGGGCTCTCGCGTCCATGCAGCTGCACCAGGGTCAGCCCCGCGGCCTCCGCGATGACCCGGACCTCGGCCGGCGACTCATCCACGAACACCCCGACCCGCTCGATATCCGGGGGGAGGCCGCGCGTCCAGGCCGCCACATCCTCCGGCCACACCGCGCGGGGCGAGCGACGCCAGAAGACGAAGCCAAGGGCATCCGGCCGCAACGCTGCCGCGGCCTCGACGTCCTCCCCGCGGCACAGGCCGCAGATCTTCACAAAAATCGACACCGGCCCTATCTACCGCACCCCCCCCCGCCCGCGCAACCGCAAAGCGGGGCTCCGGACCCCGGTTGCGATTGCATGCGGGCGGGGCGTGGGGCATAGTCTGCGGCCCGATGACTGCCGAGTGGATCACGCTGATCGTCTTCGCCCTGGCCTACGTGCTCTTCGTGGTCCTCCCCGAGCGCCGCTCGTGGGTGGCCTGCGCGGGCGGTCTGCTCCTCGTCCTGACGGGCGCGCTGGGGGTGCGCGAGGCTCTGCTGGAGAAGGTCAGCTGGAACGTGATGGGCCTCTTCTTCGGCACCCTGGTGCTGGCGGAGATGTTCCTGCTCTCGAAGGCGCCGGCGGTGATGGCGGAGTGGCTGGTCGACCGGACGGGCACGGCGCGGGGCGCGATGATCGCCCTTTGCGCCCTGGCCGGCGGCATCTCGATGTTCGTCGAGAATGTCGCGGTGGTGCTGCTGGTTTCGCCCGTGGCCCTGAGCCTGGCCAGGAAGCTCCACACGAGCCCGGTGCCTCTCCTGATCGGCATCGCGATCAGCAGCAACCTGCAGGGCACGGCGACCATGATCGGCGACCCGCCGAGCATGATCCTGGCCGGCTACATGAAGCTGAGTTTCCTTGACTTCTTCGTCTACGAGGGCAGGCCCGGCATCTTCTTCGCGGTGCAGGTCGGGGCCGTCGCCTCGCTGGCGGTGCTGGCATGGTTCTTCCGGAAGCACCGGGAGGCGACGAAGCTGCTGTCGGTCGAGAAGGTCCGTTCCTGGGTTCCGGCGTCCCTCCTCGGCGTGCTGCTGCTGGGGCTGTCGGTGTCGACGATTCCCGACCCGGAGTTCAAGTGGTTCGCGGGCGTCTTCACGATGGCGGTCGCGACCGTCGCGACGGCCTGGTATGCCGCGAAGGCCCGGTGGACGAGCCTCGGACAACTCTACCGGTCCATGGACTGGGACACGACCTTCTTCCTGATCGGCGTCTTCGTCCTGGTCGGCGGTCTCAGCGATTCGGGCTGGCTGGACCGGCTCTCCGATGCGATCGCCCGGGGCGTCGGCGGCAGCCTGCCGTTGGCGTTCGCGGTCATCGTCCTCCTGGCGGTCGTCGTCTCCGGCTTCGTCGACAACGTCCCCTTCCTCCTCGCGATGATCCCGGTCGTCCAGAAGGTGGCCGGCCACATGAACGTCCCGGTTCCGCTGCTGATGTTCGGCCTCCTGATCGGGGCGTGCCTGGGCGGCAACCTGACGCCGATCGGCGCGTCGGCCAACGTCGTGACGCTGGGCATCCTCAAGAAGCAGGGCCACCGCGTGACGTTCCGCGAGTTCATGGGCATCGGGATCCCCTTCACGATCGCCGCGGTGATCTCCGCCAGCGTCTTTGTCTGGTGGATCTGGGCGCCCTGACCGCCTTCATGGTCGGACGACGCAGGCTCAACCCGGCCGGGCGGATCCTCCTCCAAGCGCCGCTGGTGAAGACGATCTACTCCGCCTCGAAGCAGGTCGATGGTTGTGTCCGGCGGCGTTCTTGCGCCCGCACAGTGCGCGGCGAGTTCGGAGGGCCGGTTCCCGAAGCGGGGGCGTGAGCCTTCAGGACTGGAACGGACGCACGGACGGGCCGGAGGTCTTCCTGCGGCGTTCCTGGAGGGCGAGGACGACCGCGCGGGCCATGGTGGCGTTGTCCATCGCAACCGTGTTGAAGATCATGTCGTACAGGAGGGGATCGGCGATATCGCGGTGGTAGTAGTCGCGAATGAGC
>CAYODK010000212.1:0-9467 GCA_964402695.1 uncultured Verrucomicrobiota bacterium | reverse complement strand
CCGGCTGGTACGAATGGACGAGGTCCTGCATGCGGTTGAACCACTCCCGCGTCCAGCTTGCCGGCGGGTTGGTCGGATAGCCCGCGCTCGCGTCGCCATGCGGCGGGCCGTACAGCCGCGCGTACTTGGGATCCGCCCCGTCGTATGGCACACCGGCCATGGGCCCGTTCGTGTCGCTGCCGTGGCTGCGCTGCATCCAGCTGTACGACCGCGCGAAATGCTCGCTCACGCCGAACCGCAACCCGCGCTTCAGTGCTGCGACGCGCCACAAGCCGACGATGTCCTTCTTCGGCCCGTGGTTGACCGCGTTCCATTCCTGGTGCTTCGAGTTCCACAGGTCGAAGTTGTCGTGGTGCGCGCCCATGCTGACGAAGTACTTCGCTCCCGCCTTCACGTAGAGGTCCATCAAACGGTCCGGATCGAACTTCTCGGCCTTCCACAGTTCGATGATGTCCTTGTAGCCGAACTTTGACGGATGGCCGCGCGTCGCGACGTGGTGCAGATTCTCCCGCGAGCCCTGGACGTACATCTGGCGCGCGTACCAGTTGCCGCCGAACCCGCCCGGCGCCGCCACCGGCCCCCAGTGCGACCAGATGCCGAACTTCGCGTCGCGGAACCAATCCGGATACTGGTATTGCCTCAGCGATTCGTCGGTCGGCTTGAAGGGCCCATCCGAGATGGGCAGGTCCGCGGCGGACGCGGCGGTGGCGAGAGCGAAACAACAGATGGCGAGGCGATTCCTCATGGCAGGGTTCTTCCTATTCGTTCTCGATGGGATGCAGGGCGACGGACTTCAGGCCGATGACTTTCCATCTCGGGTCCGCCTTGGGTTTGACGGTGAGGGCGATGACGCCGAACTGGTCAAACTTCATCGTGCCGAGGCGATCCGTGCGATAGGTCTGCCACGAACCGGTGGAGACCGACTTGCCAGTGAGGGTCTGGCCACCGGCCTCGACGGCGAACGCGCTGCCGGGGGCGTCGCAGGAATAGGTAACCTCGACGGCAAAGGTGCCGGGTTTCTTCAGCTTGATGTTCCACGAAACGAAATCCTCCGCCCTGGCCCAGCAGCCGATCTGGTCCTTGGTTTCATTGTGCTCATACTTCGGCGTATCGCCGTGGATCGTGGCGTCGGAGGCGGGCAGCACGAAGCTTCCATCGCCCCGCTCCGTGATGCTGCCGTCGTAGACCACCGGCACCGGATTCAGGTCGCCGGCGCTGATCTTGAAGGCGTGGGCGAGGTCGCACGGTTTCTGGGCGGGCAGCTTGACGACCAGGCCCTCGTCCGTCTGCTCCCATGCAAGCTGGCCGGTGTGACCCAGCAGCGCAACGCCGCTCACCTTCCCAGCCGCCAGCGGAAGCGAACGGACGACCAAGGCGCCGTCCTCGGGCCAGCCGAGGGCAATGGCGTAGAGCGTGCGGCCGTCCTTGGACTGCGTGAAGCGCATGTCGGACGGCTTGTAGTTACCGGTGTCGCTCAGGCCCCCGTGCCGGCCCTTGCCGAGCTTGGTCGGTCCCTCGCCGAAGACTTTCCACGGGCGCGTGCCGTAGATCGCCTCGCCGTTGACGGCGATCCACGCGGCCATCGCATCAAGGATCCTCAATTCGTCGTCGTCGAGCGTGCCGTCGGGCCGCGGCGGAAAGTTCAGCAGCAGGTTGCCGTTCTTGCTGACGATGTCGCAGAGCATGTGGATCACCTGCGCGGGTGATTTGTAGCCGTGGCGCGCGAGCACCTGCTCGTCGTAGTACCAGCCTCCAACACAGGTGTCGGTCTGCCACGGTTCGGGATGGATGCCCTCCATGACGCCGCGCTCAAGATCCCGTACCCACCGGCCCTGCGCCTCCTGCTTGCAGTTGTACACCGCTTCCAGCCGTCCGCCGTGCTGCGCGATGTTGTCGTTGTAGTAATGCGCGAGCAGTTGCCGGCCGACTTCGTCCGGATACGGCAGAGGGCTGTCGGAATACAGCAGGTCGGGATGGTAGCGGTCGATCAGGTCTTTGATCCGGTCGAACCACGCCTGCTTGAAGGCCGCGGGCACCTTGGTGCTGTAGTAGTGGAAGTCGGGCTTCGCGTTCCCGCTCCAGTACAGGTCCGCGAATCGCGGGTCGTTGCCGTCGTAGGGCACCCCCGCCATCGGCCCGCTCTTATCGGCGCCTTTGCTCGCGCCATAGAACCACCAGCTCGCCGCGAGGTGCTCGGTCATGCCGAATCGCAGCCCCTGCCCCGCCGCAGCCCGCTGCCACTCACCCGCGATGTCGCGTTTCGGCCCCATGTTCAACGAGTTCCAGCGGGTGAACTTAGAGTCCCAGCAGTCGAAGTTGTCGTGGTGCATGGCGATCATGCAGAAGTACTTCGCACCGGCCCGCTTGTAGAGCGCCATCAGCTTCGCCGGGTCCCATTTCTCCGCCTTCCAGAGCGGGATGATGTCCTTGAAGCCGTTGGTCGAGGGATGGCCGTAGTGCTCGAGGTGGTACTTGTTGTGCCGGGACTGGCCGATGGACTTACCGTCCCGGTCCTTCTCGTCATTGAGGTAGAGCCTGCGCGCGTACCAGTCGCCCTGCATCGGCACGGACTCCGGCCCCCAGACCGCCCAGATGCCGAGCTTGGCATCGCGGAACCAGTCCGGACACCGGTAGCGTGCGAGCGACTCGTCCGCCGGCCGGAACGGACCGTCGGCGATGGGAAGGTCCGCGGCGGACGCCGCCAGCGCGGCAACGAAGCAGACGGCCGTCAGGCGGGGGATCATGGCTTCTTCTCCGGTGGGTTGCGCGTGCCGACGGCGGGCGGACCGGCCGGCGGCGGGAGCGGCCGGCCGTTGAAGAAGCGCGCGAGGACGGCGATGTTGCGGTCGTTGCCCCTGAAGGCCTCCGGCGGCTCGGCGAGGTAGCGCTCCACCGGCAGCGGCAGCGAGTCGGGATTCGGCCTCGCGAAGCCGTAGATGCCGAATTCCGCATTCGCCGCATCCGCCACCACCTTGCGCGCGTCGTGGCGGTCGCCCCAGCCGACGACGCAGAGGATGGGCCGCGTGCGCGGCCCCAGTTGCGGAATGACCGCGCGCAGGGCCGCGGGCGTTCCGCTCTCGTCCATCATCCAGTCAACCTCGCGCAGCAGGGCCGACCCGGCGACCGTCGGGTCGGCGACCCTGTTGCAGGAAAGCCAGATCACGCAATCCGGCTTCACCTTCCTTGCGGTGTCGCGGATCCGCGCCCAGCAGCGGTCGATCGCCTTGCGCTCGTAGGCCAGCTTGTCGTCCGCGGCGAGCCGGTCCGCGCCGGGAAACGGTTTCTCCAGCAGTTGCTCGAACAGCTTCGCCTCGGCGGGCTGCCAGCGGCCGGCCCGGACCCTGTCGGCGGGGTTCCACACCCAGTCGATCATGAAGCCGTCCATGCCGCTGATGCGCAATGACTCTTCGACCGCGCGCGCGAGGTAGTCGAGGTACTCGTCGGTGAATGGAATGTGGTACGCGCCCGGCGTGCCGTAGCTGAGGTCCGGATGCTCCGCGCCCCAGCGCGTGTTCGCGCCGACACAGAAGTAGCCCATGACCTTCATCGTCTTCTCGTGGCCCCGCCGGACGACCTCGGGCAGGAAGTCGTGCTTGAGGCCGGGCTGCGCGGGGATCGTCCCTCCCTTGTACCACGCGTAGCCGTTGCACGAGACGGCGAAGGTCTGGATCACGTTCGCGCCGAGCGCGGCGTACCACGCCACGTGCGCGGCCGGATCGGCGTCGGCCCAGAGCCCCGGCGGGGCGAAGCCGTTCGGACCGCCCGGCCCCCAGTTGAAGTCGACGCAGAATGCGCGGATCGGCTTCCGCGACGCCGGAGCATCCGCACGGGCGGCCGGCACGGCGAGGAGCAGCGCAGACAGGACGGCCATGAACTTGTTCATTCGGAAGCTCCCTCCGCCCGCCGCCCCGTCATGGCTTGCCGACCCCGTGCAGTTGGAACTCCTCGATGGTCGGCACCTCGTTCGCGGCGGGGATGTTCAGGCGGAACAGCCGGGCCTTCACCGGCGCGAAGTCGAATATGCGGCGGCCGGCGATTGTCGTGCCGGTGACGAGCGACTTCCACGCGTCGCCCTCCTTGAACTCGATCGCGAACTTCTCCGTTCGCGGGAAGCCGATCTCCATCACGACCGCGCGGCCGATCTCCTTCTCCGCGCCCAAGTCGACCTCGATCCAGCCGCTGCGCGAGCCCGGCGCGGCGCCCCAGCGGGTCGTCTCGTCGCCGTCAAAGGCTTCGGCGGCCGTGTAGCCGCGGCCCCATTCGCTGGAGGCCTTCGCCGGCTTGCCGGACGAGAGGGCGGACCGGTCCGCGCGGGGCTTCCGCAGCCCGTGCGGATTCGCGTCCGCGGCGGCGACCGGCAGCGCCGACACCGCCGGCCGCGGCGGGGTGTCGCCGGCGTACAGCAGCGCCTCCGCGCCGCGCGCCAGCGTCAGTTCGTAGCGGCCGTTTCCAAGCGGCTTCATCGGGACGTCCGCCCTCACGTCGCCGTCGAGCCCCGGCTCGATGCGGCACGGCTCGCCGGCGAGGCTGCGGACGCGCACCCACGCGGCGCGGCCATCCGCGCGGGCGGCGCTGACGAGGAATCCGCCCTCGGCGCTCAGGTTGTGAAAGACGGCGTCCCTCCAACCCGGGGGGACCGCCGGGAACACGCGGATCAGGTCGCCGTGGCTTTGCAGCAGCATATCCTGCAGCGAGCGCGCGAGGACGATGGAGCACTCGATCACCGGCGAGCCCTCGATGTACATCGTGTTCGGGCGCACGAAGCGCGCGTCGGCCATGTGGCCGTGGATCTGTTCGATCGCGTTCGAGCCGTCGCCCAGCGCGGCGTAGAGCGATGCGGCGGCGGCGCGCGACCAGCCGTACACGCCGCGGCTGCCGTCGACCGTCAGCCAGTGCCGGATCGACCGCCCGTACAGCTCGCGCCTCGCCGGGTCGTCGAGATCCGCGATGTGCAGCGGATGCACGGCGAGCATGTGCGACCAGTGCCGGTGCGATTTCTCGAACGCCACGTCCGCGCCGATCCGCAGGCCGGTCGCGTCGACCGGCGGCGCCACGAGCCGGTCGAGCGTCTCGCGCCATTTCGGCCGCAGCGCGTCGTTGAAGCCGTAGCGGTCGTTCAGGCCGATGAGCGTCCCCAGGGCCCACCGCAGCAGCGCGAGGTTGTAGTTGTTGTCGGCGGCATTGCCGTACTCGGGGGAATGCAGCACCGGCAGGTGCAGCTTGCCGTCGTCGCCCGGCTTCAACAGCCGCAGGTAGAGATTCACGCTGCCGCGCAGCAGCGGATAGAAGGCGTGCTGCGTCTGATTCGTCACCAGCGCGTGGTCCATCGTGTGGCGGTAGTGCAGCCAGACGTTGTGCAGCGCCCAGGTGAAATCGCCCGGGTTGATGAAGTGGTCCGGCGCGCAGGAGCCGTCGCCGCGCAAGCCCTCGTAGCAGGTCGTGTGCGGCACGGTGGCGCAGTCGTCGAAACCGTGGATGTCCTTCGCATTGCGGACGTAGTTGTCCCTCTTGGCATCGAGGAAGCGGACGAGCGATTCGCCGAGCGCCGGCTGGTTGGCGGTGTAGACGGGCAGATAGAGGGTCTGGATGTTGAGGTTCCACCAGATGCGCGGCCATCCCGTGTCGCGGAACCACGGACCGAGCAGGTCGACCGGCACGCGGTCGGGGCGCGACGCGGAGGCCAGCTTGCAGATCTGCGCCCAGTAGAAGCCCTCCAGCTTCGGATCGGGTACGGACACGAAGCTCCGCGGGTACAGCGCGTGCCACCACGCGCGGTGGGAGGCCAGGAGCGCATCGAAGTCCGCCGCGGCCGTCGCCCGCACCGTCGCCACGGTCTCGCGCCGCGCGGTGGCGCCCGGGAAGGAGTCGGCGACGCTGAGGATGACGCGGCGACCGGAGGGGATCGCGACCTCCGTCCACGCCGTCGCGAACTCACCGCCGGCATATCGCGGCTGGATGCAGACGGGCAGGCTGTCGATCGTCTCCGTCACGGCCGGGGGATTGGGCGGGTCCTTGAACTTCTGCTGGTTGCGCCGGTCCTGTCCATGGCCGGGCACCCAGGCGAACGCGGCATTCGTCTCGCCCCCGGAGGGCTCGAGGTCGATCAGCAGCGCCATCGCATCGGTGTGGACCAGCGCACGGAACTTGAGCGAGCCCTTCTCCGTCGCAACCGCTCCGCGCACCTCGGCATTTCGGAGGTCCAGGCGCATCGTGCCGTCGCGAATCCTGCCGGCCGTCTCCAGCGCCAGCCCGCCGACCGGCAGCCGGTTGTTGTCGCGCCGGTGCTCGGTGACGTCGGCGCGGCCGATCTCGAAACGCAGCCGGTTGTCGCCCTCGCGGAAGATCATCGCGCCGAGCAGCCCGTTGCCGAGAAAGGCGCCGTAGTCGAACTGCGTCGGGAGCGTGTCGAAGACGAGATCGTGCCGGGCGAGGAAAGCGGCCCAGTCGACCCTGTCGTCCACCACCAGCGAGGCGCCGTCCGGGAGCGGCGCGCCCGCACGGATCATCTCGCCGACCTTCCGGAGCGTGGCGACGTCGATGTCGCGGATCCGGCCGCGGTAGTCCGGACCCACGTCGAGCGCGAAGACATTGCCGTGCTTCACGGCGCCGAGATAGTCCCGGTAGAGCTTCTCCGGCGGATGGACGAGGCCGTCGTGCTCCGGCAGCGAATAGAACCACATGGCGCCGCCCTTGTGCGGCGGCAGGATGGGATAGGTGAACTCGGCGAGGCGGTAGGTCGTCGCGGGGGCGTTGCGCATGTGCGGGCCGGCCGCGCCGTGGTCGGTCAGCGGCCCGGGCTTGCCCATCTCGCCGAGTCGGATGTCGGCGCCCTCCTGCTCGCCATGGTTGAAGCCGATGAAGCATCCGGGCTGGAGGGCCTTGCAGAAGGCGATCGTTTCCGCGTGGTTCAGTCCGCCGTCGCCGACCGCGTGATCGAACCAGATGTACTCGATCGGACCGTACTGCGTCAGCAGTTCGCGGAGCTGCGCCTTCTTCATGTCGGGGTCGCGTCCGCCCTGATTTCGCTTCTTCTCCCCGGTCGTCTCCGGGTGGTCCAGCCCGCCGGGGTGGCGCCACTCGCCCTCGGAGAAGTAGAGGGCGAGCTTGATGCCGTGCCGGTCGCAGGACTTCTTCAGTTCCGCCAGCACGTCGCGACCGAGCGGAGCCTTCGTCACCTTTCGGTCGGTGGTCTTCGTGTCCCAGAGGCAGAACCCGTCGTGGTGCTTCGTGAGGAAGAGGATGTAGCCCATCCCCGCCTCCTTCGCCGTGCGCGCCCACTGGTCGGTGTCGACCTCGGTCGCGCGGAAGAAGTCGAGGTTCGTGACGCCGGGCGTCCATTCCGTGCCGGAGAAGGTGCTGAAGCTCCAGCAGATGAACATGCCCCAGCGCAGCGACTGGACCTCGGCGGCCCGCCTGGCCATGTCGACCGGCTCCGCCGCCGTCGCGACGGCCGCCCCCGCCACCATCGCCGCAAGAACCGATACCCGCCTCATGGCCGCTCCCTCCCGGGTCGTGGGGCAGGCACTCCTGCCTGCCCATCCGCGTCCCGACCGCCCGGCCCCATGCTGCGGCAACGGCACGGCATCCTCCATGCACGATCTTGACATTCGATGGCCATTAACCTGACCCTTCCGGATCGCGGGACGCGCATGATCGCCAACTTCAACATCCTGCTGCTGGCCGGCGGCCGGGCCCGGTGCACGCCCGCGTGGGACAAGCCTGCGGACGCGATCGACGCGTGCTTCAAGATCTACTTCGTCGCCGGCGGGTCCGCCGAGCTGGCCTCGCGCGCCGGGCGGCATCCACTGCGGGCCGGGCGCATATACCTTATTGACGGTCATCGCCTCGCCGCGCAGCGGTGTCCGCGGCGGATGGACGTCTTCTGGGTTCATTTCGCCCCGGAGTCGTTGTTCCTCCACAGGGTGCTGTCCGCCCTGCCGCCGGTGACCGACGCCACGGCCGAGTCCGCGCCGCAGGCGGACGAGTGGCGGGCGCTGCGGCGCATCTTCGAGGAGCCCGGCACCGGGACGAACCGTCCGGTCGAGGGCGCCCCGCTGGCCGCCCTGTGCCGCGTGCAGGGGCTCTTCCTGCACCTGATCGGCCATGTGCTGGAGCGGCACCGGCCGGCGGCGGAGCGCGCGGCGTGGGGCGGCGCCGGCCGGTTCCAGCGCGTGATCGGGTTGATGGACGCGCGATTCCGGGACAATCCGCCGCTCGCCGAGCTCGCCGCGGCGGCCGGGATGGCCCCGGCCTACTTCCACCGCCGCTTCCGTTCGACGTTCGGCCCCACGCCGCACGAGTACATGCTGCGCCGCCGGATGGATCTCGCCCGGCACCTGCTCGGGGATCCGTCCCTGCGCATCCAGGAAGTCGCGGCGGCGGTCGGGTACGCGAACCCGTTCTATTTCGCCCGCGTCTTCCGGCGGCATTTCAGCTTCAGCCCGTCGGACCTGCGGCGGCGCGAGGGTTCCGGCATGTCGCGCAGATTTTGATCGGGCGCCACAGAACCCGTATAGTGGCCCTGTGAAGCTTGCGCTCAGATTCTACGGGGATCCCGTGCTGCGCCAGACGTCGGCGCCGGTCGCGGCGGTCGACGACCGCCTGCGGACGCTGGCGGACGACATGGTCGAGACGATGCACGCGGAGGACGGCATCGGGCTCGCGGCACAGCAGGTCGGCGAGACGGTGTCGCTCTGCGTCGTCGACGTCCCCGCCACGGGCGACACGGACGAGGCCGGGGCCCGGCTGAACCCGGACGTCGCGATGCCGATGGTCCTCTTCAACCCGCAGATCATCGAATCCTCGGACGAGACGGACGTCTACGAGGAGGGCTGCCTGAGCTTCCCGGAGATCCGCGCGCCCGTGACGCGGCCGAGCGAGGTCACGGTCCGCTGGACCGACCGCGACGGCGCGCGGCGCGAACAGCGGCTGCGGGGGCTCGTCGCGCGCTGCGTGCAGCACGAGATGGACCACCTCGCCGGCGTGCTGATCTGCGACCGCATGTCGGCGGTGAAGAAGGTCACCCTGTCCGGCAAGCTCAAGCGCCTCAAGCGCGACACCGAACACGCCCTCGGCCTCGCGTAGTCCCCGTCCGCCTTTGCGCTCTTTGCGTCTTTGTGTTCGGCCCTGCGGGGCGCCGCGGGGGCTACCGGGGCCGGTCGGTGCGGAACGGGGTCGCGGGCAGGCCTTCCTTGTTGAACAGGCTTCCGACGAACCAGTTCGACCAGCCGTAGCGGACGGCGCCGGGCACGGCGACCTCCGGGCTGGTCACGACGACGCGGCCGCGCTCGAGGACGGCCTGCGCGGGCACGAAGTTCGTGCTGCCCGCGGCGGCGATGGTGAAGTCCTTCAGGCCGCCCTCGGTGGCGACGAGGCCCGAGCCCACGTGCGAGAACTCGACGATGGCGCGGTTGCCGTGGACGGTCATCACGCGGCAGACGGGGCCCGAGTAGACGACGTCCTCGCCG
>CAYODK010000211.1:0-9539 GCA_964402695.1 uncultured Verrucomicrobiota bacterium | reverse complement strand
CTACTCGGAGGATCCGCGGTCCGGCCACGTCCGGCGTCACCATGTGGACGAGCAGTGGCTTCAGCGCGCGGTTCGCCAGGCGGTGAAGGAAGCCGGCTTGACCATCCGCTTCACCCCGCACTGCTTCCGCCACAGTTTTGCCACGCACCTGCTGGATGCCGGCCAGGACATCCGAACCGTTCAGGCGCTGCTCGGGCACTCAGACGTTGAAACCACGATGATCTACACGCACGTCCTCAACCGCGGACCGCAGGGTGTACTCAGTCCGGCGGACAGCCTGTGACTGCCGGTGGTTGTTCTCTGCGATCTTTGCGCCTCCGGGTGAGCCGGGGCGCATCTCCGTTTCATTGACCTGCATCAGGCGGGCGCGTCACCCGATTTGGATCACTACGGGGCTGCTGGCCCGGCCGAAGGGCAAGCCCACGCGAGAACCGTCGTCATCGCTGCAACGGATCAGAGATGCGCCCGTGAGCCGTCGGAGCCGCATCACGTCTCGACATCGGCGAGCCGTTTCCGCACCATCGGCGGCGCCATGACACCGAAGCGCGTCGGCCATGTGGAGCGGGTGCCGTTGGATCGGGCGGCGCCGCCGGATCCGTCGAAGGTGCTGAATCCCCCATCCGGCGGGTTCCCGGCGGATGCGGCCGTCGCGCTGGTGATCCTCGCGGCGGGGAAGGGGACGCGGTTCGGGACGGCGCCGAAGTGTGTGCAGCCGGTGCGGGGCGTCCCCCTCGCGCACCACTCGATCGATGCGTTCCGCCGTCTGCAGCCGGCCCCGTGCATCTGTCTGGTGGGCTATGCGCACGGGGAGGTCATGGCCCGCCTGGGCCCCGACAACGTCTATGTCCTCACCGCCAACCCGACCGGCGGGACCGCGTTCGCGGCCTACGAGGCGCTCTCGGTCGCCGGTCTCGAGGCGGCGGACCCGCTGCTTGCGATCACGATGGGCGACCGCGTCGTGCCGGAGTCGGTCTTCCGCCGGCTGCTGGAGACCCACCGTGCCGGGGGCCGCGAGGCGGACCTCACGCTCCTCTCCGTCCGCTACGTGCCTCCGGCCCAGCACGGCAAGGGGCGCATCCTGCGCGGCGCCTCGGGGCGGATCGAGCGCATCCTCGAGCAGCGCGACATCGACGCGATCGCCGACCCGGCGGAGCGGCGGCGCTTCGACGAGATCACCGAGGGCAACTGTCCGCTCTACCTCGTGCGCGCGCGCGAGCTTCGCGGCCTCGGGGCGCTGCACAACGACAACGCGCAGGGGCAGTACTACCTGACGGACCTGGTCGCGGCGATCGCGGCGAGCGGGGGCGATGTCCGGACAGTGACGGTGACGGAGGACGAGCCCGAGTACGCGCTGCTCTGCTCCGACGTGACGCGCCCCGCGGACCTCGCGCGGCTGGAGTCGCTGCTCGCCGCCCGGGAGTCGGACGCGGCCTCCGGCGAGGCGTCGGTCGCGGCCGCCGCGGAGGCGATCGCCGCGGACCGCTCGCCCGGGCAGACCGCGTCGATCGCGATCCAGTTACGCGAGATCTACGAGGCGGCACTCCGCGAGGAGATGGGGTTCGATGCGGATCGCCCCGCCGCGATCGGCGTCTCGGGCGGGCGGCTCCGGATCGCGTTCATGCACCCCGACATGGGCCGGTTCTATGGTCCGGCGTGGCAGATGCCCACCGGCGCGGCCGACGCGGCGGGCCGCGAGCAGATCGCGCTGGTCGCGCAGGACTCCGAGGACGGCCACATCCGGCATTTCCCCGCCGCGCTGCAGTTCCGCGAGAAGATCGACGCCGTGCCCGCCGGCGACCCGGGGATGTATCCCGGGGAGAACATCGACGATCTCTACAAGTACGAGGAGTTCGGCACCCGCATGGCGGAGGGGCTGCTGCTGTCCCTCGGCTACTTCTCCGAGGAGGAGCTTCAGGCGCGCCGCGACAAGGGCCTGCCGTTGCCCCCGCGGTCACTCTGGGTTGCGAACAACATGCGGCGGCCGTTCTCCCTCATCTGCAACGCGATCGCGTCGATGCGCACGCTGCGCCGCGGGCCGGAGGGCGAGCGCGTCCAGCAGCGCCTCGGCATGAACCGCTTCCGCGGGCTGCGGATCGCGTCGACCGGCGCGATCCCGCGCGGCGGGTTCTCGAGTTCGTCGGCGTTGACGGTCGCGGTGAAGAACGCGATCAACGTCCTCTACGGTCTGGGCATTCCGCCGGACACGCTCGTCCACCTCGCCTGCCAGGCGGAGTACGGCACGGGGGTCCGCGCGGGCTCGCTCGACCAGGCGACGGAGCAGAAGGGCAAGCACGGGCAGGGCGCGCTGATCTCGTCGAACCCGCGCGACAACTACCGCACCATCGGCGTCTTCCCGGTGCCCGCGGAGCGGTTCCGGATGATCTTCCCGTACAGCGTCGATCGCGACCGCGAGGCGTGGCGGTGGTCGGGCGGGGCCTACGCCGCCGATGCGACGTCGCCCGTGCCGACGACGACCGAGATGCGCAAGCTGACCGGCAAGGCCGCGGAGATGGCGGCGATCCTGACGGGGCTCCCGCTGCGCACCGACTTCTTCGCGCTGGTCGAGGAGGACCTGGTTCGCAACGGCGAGATCGGGCCGGCGACGTTCCTGCGGGTTCGCGACGTCCTTCGCGCGCTTCCGATCCGGACCTCGCGGGAGGACCTGCGCGTCCGCGTGGCGGCGGAGCGCGACGCCCTGGTCGCCCAGTGGGCGGCGGAGCCCGGCGTGGGCGCAACGGAAGCCGCGGCGCGCGCGGACGCCGCGATCGCCGCGCTGTTCGCCGGCTGGCGGACGCCGCGATTGCGACGGGGCCTGGCGGACGGGACGGTCGTCGAGGAGGACGGCGTGCCGCTGCGCGCGATGGTCGCCTACCTCTTCCTGGAGGTTGCTCGCTGTTTCCGCATGATCCGGCATCCGGAGGCGTGGATCGCGTGCGTCACGACGTCGCAGCGGGGCGACCGCTCCTTCGCCATCGATCCCGCCCGCCTGCCGCCCGCGGAGGCGATGGTCCGCCGGGCCGACTGGGAGCGCGGCCTCGAGGGCCCGGCCCTGCTCGATGCGTGGCTGGCGCGCGTGGGCGCCGTGCCCTTCGACTTCAGTCGCGGTCTCTCCGATGCCGAGCTCGACCGTGCCGTCGGCCCGTCCTTCGCGGACATCGAGGGCGGCAGCTTCTTCCGCGGCCTCGCGCTGATCGATCTTGCGGAGGCGATGCTCAAGCGCGCGTTCGGCGACGACGGGACCGCGATCCGCGTCAATGCCGCCGGACAGGGCGACTACTTCCAGGTTCACATCGACACCACGCGGGCCGAGGTCGACGCGGTCAAGGACTTCATCCGCCGCGCGTTCTACGAGCGCTTCGGCCTGGCCCCCGCGCTGCAGTTCGTCGAACCGCATCCCGGGGGCGGGGCCGTCGGCGTCCGCCTCGACCGCTTCGACATGCTGCCCGACGTCGTCCGCCATCTCGAGGCCGCCGGCAGCAGCTGAGGCGTGACGGACACCGGTGGGGGAGGCTTCGACAGGATCACAAGATGAACGGGATGGGGGGCGAGTGCGGTTGGTTCTTCAATCCTGTCCATCCTGTCATCCCGTCAGGCCCCTCCGGACGCCTGCCTTGCGATTGGCGCGGCATGCCCGCAACCGCCGCGCCTTCGAGCCTGTGAACCTCCGAACCTGCGAACCTTCAAACCTGCAAATCTCCGCGCCCCACTCCTCCGATCCTCCAAACCGCTTGCGTTCGCCGCGCGGGAGGCTGACAATCGGGCCCGAGGACGAGCCATGCACACACCCATCGACCGTCGTTCCTTCCTGAGAAGCTCCACCGCGGCCGGCGCCGGCATGTCGTGCGCCGTGTCGCGCCTTTCTCCGCTCCTGGCGGCGGCTGCAGCCCCGGCCGTCGCGGCCCCGCAGGCGGACAAGCCGGCCCTGCTTGGCGGAACTCCCGTCCACTCGGGCGGATGGACAAGGTGGCCGCAGTGGCGCGAAGCTTGGGAGGAGGACCTGCTGAAGGTCTACCGCAGCTGCAAGTGGTTCCGGGGCTCCGACACGCATGTCGAGGATTTCGAGGCCGCCTACGCCAGGCTCCTCGGGGCGAAGAAGTGCCTCGCGACCGCGAGCGGGACCACCGCGCTCATGGTCGCGCTCCACGTGATGGACGTCGACGCCGGCGACGAGGTGATCGTGTCGCCCTACACGTTCATCGCGACCTACAACGCGATCCTCAATGCTCGCGCCCTCCCGGTGTTTGCGGACACCGACCCCGCGACGCTGAACATGGATCCGACGACGATCGAGAGCCGGATCACCGACCGCACGCGCGCGATCATGCCGGTGCACATCTTCGGCATGTCGTGCGACATGGATCCGATCCTCGCGATCGCGAAGAAGCGGGGCTTCGCGGTGGTCGAGGACGCCTGCCAGGCGTGGCTGGCGGAGTACAAGGGCCGGAAGTGCGGCACGATGGGCGACCTCGGCTGCTTCAGCTTCCAGGAATCAAAGCATCTGCCGTCCGGCGAGGGCGGCGCCGTGGCCGGAATGAGCGAGGTCCTGATCGACAAGTGCAACTCGTTCCACAACTGCGGCCGGGCATGCGGCACGAACAAGGGCACGGGCAGCTTCACGCGGGGCAACAACTACCGCATGACGCAGGCGCAGGCGGTGATCCTGCTGCGGCAGATCGGCAAGCTGGTCGAGGACACATCCGTCCGCCGCCGCAACGCGGACTACCTCGGCGAACAGCTCAAGCAGATCCCGGGCATCCGCACGATGAGGCTGCCGGAGGGAAGCCGTCCCGTCTGGCATCTCTACCCCTTCCGCTACGACGCGTCGGAGTTCGCGGACCTGCCGCGCGACGCGTTCATGAAGGCGCTCAATGCGGAGGGGGTCCCATGCTCGAGCGTCTACCGCGAGCAGTACTTCGACGGCCTCCTTGACGAGGCGATCGCCTCGCGCGGATTCAAGCGCCTGTGGAGCGCGCAGCGCCTGAAGGCGTACCGCGACAGCCTGAACGAACTGCGCGGGAACAAGCAGGCCTGCGCGACGACCGTGGCGCTGCCGCAGACTCTTCTCCTTTCCGATCGCGCGGGTGTCGACCATATCATCGCGGCGATCCGGAGGATCCGCGTGCACGCCGCCGCGTTGGCGAAGGGAGCCTGACCGGGAGGGGACCATGAGGACGAGGACCGGGGGTGCGTCGACCAGCGCCGCGTGGACGCGGCGGACTTTCCTCATGAGCGGAGGCGCGGCGGCCGCCGGGCTGGCGGCGGTCCGCGGGGCCCGCGCCGAGACGCTGGCGGTCGATGGCGGACCGAAGGCCGTGACGGTGCCGCCGCAGAAGGTTTCGGCGCTGACCCGCTGGCCGCGCTACGGCGCCGCCGAAAAGGGGCGGCTTCACGAGTTGATCGACTCGGGCGCGTTCTACGACGAACTGCCGCTCTTCGAAAAGGAATGGCAGGCCTACACGCAGGCGCCGTTCGTCAAGGCGCACATGAACGGATCCAGCGCGCTGACGAGCATGTACTTCGCGCTCTCGCTCGACGTGCCGCCGGGGAGCGAGGTCCTCGTGCCGACCTACACGTTCTTCTCGGCGTGCCTCGCGATGCGGTTCTCGAACCTGGTTCCGGTCTTCGTCGACATCGACCCGGAGACCGCGTGCTTCGACCTCGAGGACGCGAAGCGCAAGCTGACGCCCCGGGTCTGCGCCGTGGAGGCGATGCACTCGTGGGGCCTGCCCTGCGAGATGGACCGGATCTGCGCGTGGGCGAAGGAGAAGGGAATCGTGCCGCTCGAGGACTGCGCCCACGCGCATGGCGCCTCGATGCAGGGCCGCAAGGTCGGCACCTGGGGCGAAATGGCGATCTACAGCTTCCAGGCGTCGAAGCCGCTCCCGTGCGTCGAGGGCGGCATGGGCATGTACCGGACGCGCGAGTACTACGAGCGGGCGTCCGCCTTCGGGCACTACGAGGCGCCGGCTAAGTTCGCCAAGGACAGCCCCGTCCGCCCCTACGAGAACACCGGATTCGGCCAGAAGTACCGCATGCATCCGTTCGCGGCCGCCGTCGCGCGGATGCAACTCCAGGGTCTCGACGGGATGAATGCGCTCGCGAAGCGGAACGTGCGCGCGCTGAACGACCGGCTCGTGCAGCTGCCGGGAATCCGCGAGCCCCGCTGCCGGCCCGACCAGGACCGCGTGTACTACCACGCGAACATGCTGCTGATGGACTTCCGGAAGCTCGGAATCCCGCGGGACCGCCTTGTGAAGGCGCTGGCCGCCGAGGGCGTTCGGGCGAGCTTCTGGGACTACCCGCAGCAGCACACGCACCGGATCTATGCCGAGGCGAAGTGGTGGCACCACCCGCCGGTGATCCCCGATCGCATGCCCGGCTGCGAATACGTCAACGCGAACCACATCTTCCTCCCGCTGATGTACGGGGAGGCGCAGGAACTGATCGACCAGTACGTCAAGGCGTTCGAGAAGGTATGGGCCCGGCGGGACGCGCTGGCCTGACCGCATCGGGAGGACGATCGATCATGGATGAACTGGGCCGCCTGGTTGTCACGTGCGCGCTGGGCGCGATGGTCCGCCCTGGCGCCGTGACCTTCGCCGGGGACGAACCCGACCCGTTCCAGCCCGCGCGGCGGCTGGTCGCGGAGCGGTTCGACTCCGGATTTCCCCAGGGCCACGACACCTACAACGGGATGGGCTGCGGCAGCGACGGGCGAATCTACTATGTCCTCAGCAACGAGCCCTACGACCTCGGCGGGCGCATGTTCGTCTTCGATCCGGCGACGGAAAGGGTGTCGTTGCTCGGCGACCTCACCGAGGCGTGCGGCGAGAAAGGCGCCAAGTCGGTCGTCCAGGGCAAGAGCCATGTCAATTTCGTGGAATCCGCCGGCCGGCTCTACTTCGCGACGCACATCGGCTACTACAGCCTCGTCGACGGGATGGAGACGATGGGCATCCCGCCGCCCGGCTGGACGAAGTACCCGGGCGGCCACCTGCTGGCCTGGGACATGAAGACGGGCACGTTCGAGGATCTCGGCGTGGCACCGGCGGGCGAGGGGGTGCTGTCGTTCGCCATGGACACGCAGCGTGGTCGCCTGTTCGGGCTGACGTGGCCGACCGGCCTGTTCTTCCGGTTCGACCTCGCGACCCGCAGCCTGAGGAACTTCGGCAAGACCTGCGCCGACGGGGAGGCCGCGAAGGGGGAGCGATACCGGACGGTCTGCCGGTCGATCGCGGTCGACCCCGCGGACGGCTCCGCCTACTACAGCACGTCCGAGGGCGGCATCTTCCGCTACCGCGCCGACCGCGACGCCGTCGAACGCGTCGAGGGCGAGGACCTGAAGAAGGACTACTTCGGTCTCTACGACCCGGCGAACCCCGGGCACATGGGCTACAACTGGCGTCAGACGTTCCACCGGCCGGCCGACGGGATGATCTACGGTGTTCACGGCAACTCCGGCTACCTCTTCCGCTTCGACCCGCGCCGGCAGCGCATGGAGGTCCTCGACCGCATCACGTCCGACGTGTCCAAGCGCAGCGGCATGTTTGACCAGTTCAGCTACGGCTACCTCGGGTTCGCGCTCGGGCCCGACGGCGACACGATCCACTACCTGACCGGCGGCCCGATCTACGAAGGCGGGAGGCGGCTGAAGGGCAAGGACAGCATCGCCATGGGCGCCGCGAAGGGACTGGAGAACCTGCACCTCGTGACGTACCACATCCCCACCGGGCGATGCCGCGACCAGGGCGCGATCTTCTATCCCGACGGCACGCGGCCGCTGTACGTGAACTCGATCGCGATCGGGAAGGACGGGAGCGTCTACTCGCTCGCGCGGGTTCCGGATGCGACCCGGGTCCGCGCCGACCTGTTCCGCGTGAAGGGGCCGTTTGCGCCATGAGCCGGCGATTCGCGGTGGTCGCCGCGCTGGCCATCGCAGGCTTCGGCGCCTGCGCGCGGGGCGACGGGCTTCGGATCGCCACCTTCGATGCCGACATCACGCCGCCGGTCGGCAGCGCGATGGCCTACGACCCGGTGGTGCGCATTGACGAGATGACGCTGCGCGGCCGCGGCGTCGTGCTGCTCGGCGCGGGGCGTCCGATCGTACTCTGCGCGCTGGACTGGATCGGTCTCTACAACGGGGCGCACGACCTCGTCCGCGCGGAGCTCGCCCGCGCCGCGGACACCGATCCCGACCGCGTGGCGGTGCATTGCGTGCACCAGCACGATGCGCCCCGCATGGGGACGGATGCCGAGGCCATCCTGCGCGAGCACGGATGGCCGGCGGGGACGTGGGACAGCACCCATTCGCGCCCGGCGGTTCAGCGCATCGCCGAAGCGCTCCGGGCTTCGCTGACGAATGCCCGGCCGGTCACCCACGCGGGGTGGGGCGCCGCGCGCGTGGATTCCGTCGCGTCGAACCGTCGGGTTCCGGGGCCGGACGGCCGCATCCTCACGCGGTACACGACGGAGCGCAACCCCGAGAAGCGCGCGGCACCGGAGGGCGTCATCGATCCCGAGATCTGTGTCGTGAGTTTCTGGAACGGCGAGGCTCCGGTGGCGGTCCTCAGCTATTACGCGAGCCACCCGCAGAGCTACTACCGGACCGGCGTGCCGAGCCCGGACTTTCCCGGCATCGCACGGTTCATCCGCGGCCAGTGCGTGCCGCAGGCGCTGCACGTCCACTTCACCGGCGCCGCGGGCAACGTCGGCGCCGGGAAGTACAACGATGGCTCGAAGGAGAACCGGATCCTGCTCGCCCAGCGGCTGGCGGACGGCATGAAGCGGGCGTTCGAGGC
Source organism: uncultured Verrucomicrobiota bacterium (assembly GCA_964402695.1). Classification (GTDB taxonomy): domain Bacteria; phylum Verrucomicrobiota; class Kiritimatiellia; order PWTM01; family PWTM01; genus VGWF01. Next base: position 741 of record CAYODK010000211.1, on the reverse strand, counting down.
GACGGAGAAGACGCCGCTGGGGGTGGGGAACGTGGACTGGCGGGTCGAGCGGGTGCGGATCCCCGCCGCCGCCCACGTCAGCGAAGCGGAGCTTCTGGACCGTCTGAAGGCGGGGCCCGGGGCGCCGGGCGCCCTGGCGCAGCCCGATGCCTCGGCCGCCGTGCGCCTTGCCTTCCTCCGGCGCGTGCAGGCGGGGCACGAGACCCCGATCCCGTGTCTCCGGCTCGGCCGGATCCGGGTCCTGCACATGCCGGGCGAACTCTTCGTGGAGTACCAGCTCGCGGCGAAGGCGATGAGGCCGGACCTGCATGTCGCCATGGCGGCCTACGGGGACGGAGGCCCCAGCTACATCGGCACCGCGAAGGCCTATGCCGAGGTCGGCGGCTACGAGACGGAACCGCGGTCGAGCCCCGTCCCCCCGGAGATCGAGGAGATCCTCACGGCCGCCATGCGGAGGCTTCTGGATGCCGGATCAACCCCCTGAGAGGAGACATGCCATGGTCACGTGGATCCGGTTCCTCCTGCCCGTGTTGGCGATCCCCGCGGCGGCCGTCTCCGCGGAACTCCGCGCCGGTGTCGCGCGGGTCGACGTAACACCGCCGACACCCTTCTGGCTGTCCGGCTACGCGGCCCGGACGAATCCCGCGACGGTCGTCCGAAACCGGCTGTGGGCCAAAGCCCTCGCGCTCGACGACGGCGACGGCGGCCTGCAATCCGACGCCTTCGACGTGACGGTCGACC
>CAYODK010000210.1:0-9561 GCA_964402695.1 uncultured Verrucomicrobiota bacterium | reverse complement strand
GGAAGTGTTACCGGGTTTTCCGAAAAACCGGTCTCATGATTAGGCGGGCCTTACAAGCTGCAGCGGAAGCCGGACCAACGGGGAGTGTGGAGCGGCATTCATTCAGTTTGGAACCGGCCGATCATTGCGCCACGGTCTTCCCCTGCATGTGCCAGCCGTCGCGGCCATGCTTCAACTGGAAGCAGTTCCGTCCAGCGCCACCCCCGCGCCGAGGCGACGCCGCGCAGCGTCTCAAACGACGACTGCTCCCCGCCCTCCCGTCTGTCGGCAACATCATTCCGCATGAACGGACACCTGCTCGCCGCGGCCGGGCCCCGCACGACGGCCCTCCCACGAAGGCGACAGCCCCGCGACTGCCCGACCGACTGACGCGCACGAGATTAGACAGGAATCCCTCGGCTGCCGAGCAATCATTCTTGCGGACGGGCGGGCGGCCCGGCAGTGTTGGGGCATGAGAACCTCCTTGATGATCCGCGCGGGGGCCCGGCCGGCGGCCCTGGGGATGCTGATGCTGGTCGCGGCGGCGCCGAGCGCGCCGGCGGACTGGCCGGAGTTCCGCGGGCCGACGGGCGACGGGCACGCCGGGGCGCAGGCGGCGGGGCTCCCGCTGCGCTGGAGCGAAGCTGACAACATCCGATGGAAGACGGAGATCCCCTTCCGCGGCTGGTCCACGCCGGTCATCCTGGACGGCCAGGTCTGGCTCACGACGGCGACGCCCGAGGGCCATGATTTCCACGCCGTCTGCGTGGACGCGGGGACGGGGAAGATCATCCACAACGAGCGACTCTTCCACTGCGACATGCCGGAGCCCCTCGGCAACGCGGTCAACTGCTACGCGGCGCCCTCCCCCGCCATCGAGCCGGGGCGCGTCTACGTCCACTTCGGCGTCTACGGCACCGCGTGTCTCGACACCGCCACGCGCAAGGTCCTCTGGCAGCGCAGCGACCTTCCGTGCCGCCACTTCCGGGGCCCGGCGTCGTCGGTGATCCTGTTCGAGAACCTGGTCATCCTGACCCTGGACGGCGCGGACTTGCAGTACCTGGTCGCGCTCGACAAGCAGACCGGGAAGACCGTGTGGAAGACCGACCGCTCCGTGAAGTTCAACGACGCCGAGGGCTTCCAGGGATTCGCCAAGGAGGGCGACCTGCGCAAGGCGCACAGCACGCCCCTGATCGTCCCGGTCGACGGCGTGCCGCAGATGTTCAGCCCGGGGGCCAAGGCCGCCTACGCCTACGATCCGCGCACCGGCCGCGAACTCTGGATGGTCCGCTACCTGGCGTGGTCGGCCGCGCCGCGCCCGGTGGTGGGCCGGGGTCTCGCGCTCATCCTCACGGGCCTTGGAAGCTCGGAACTCCTCGGCATCCGGCTCGGCGGCCGGGGCGACGTCACCGACACGCACATCGCGTGGAGGCTTCCGAAGGCCGCCAAGACGGCCTCGCCGGTGATCGTGGACGACCTGCTGTACATGGTCAACGACGACGGCGCGCTGTCGTGCGTGGACATCGCGAGCGGGGCCGTGGTGTGGAAGGAGCGGCTCGCGGGGAACTACGCCGCGTCGCCGATCCTGGCCGACGGCCGGCTCCTCCTGCCCAACCAGCAGGGCAAGACCTTCGTCGTGAAGCCGGGGCGGACGTTCGAAGGGCTGGCGACGAACGTGCTCGACAGCGGCTGCATGGCCTCGCCCGCCGTCGCGGGACGGGCCCTGTATCTCCGCACCAAGACGCACCTCTACCGGATCGAGGCCAGCGCCCCGTGAGCGAAGTCAGGGGGCGCCCTGGAACACGGGCATCCGCCCGATCCGGTCCGCGAGCTCGCCGCCGATCAACTCGTGTCCCCGCTCGTTTGGGTGGACATCGTCGAGGAACAGCAGCACGGGGACGTCGGCGACCCTCGGCACGCAATCGATCAGCGGGGTTTCCGTGTCCCGGGCGACGGCCCGCATGACGTCCCGGTAGTCCTGCTCCATCTCCACCTTCCCCTGGGCCCGAAGGTCCGAGCGCATGGCGCGGATCTCCTCCCCGCCCAGCGCCAGCTGGTCGGTCACGTGGGGGAGCAGCAGGAGAACGGGGATCGCGCCCCTCTCCCGGGCCCCGGCCACCAGGTGGCGGAGGTTCCTCGCGTAGTCGTCCGGCGGCACCCGCCGCGGCAGACCGACGGGCACGCCCTGGGAATCCACCCGGCCGATCTGGCGGGGCGCCAGCAGCATGCACTTCCCGAAGCGGTAGGTCGCCAGACCATTGAGGGTCCGATCGAGGGCCAGCTGGGTGCGGAGCCACGGCGAATGCAGATTCCTCTCGAGCCGCAGGCTGTCGGGGAAATCCGCCCGTGCGGCGTCGCTCCAGAGGTTGGCGATCACCAGGATGTCGGGCCGGGTGGCCCAACCGCTCTCCTCCATGCGCGCGATCGATTGAACCGTCGAGAACCCCGGAACGCCGCCGTTGATGACCTCGATCGTCCCGGGGCCCGGCCGGAGCGACTTCAGCCGCCGGGAGAGGACCTCGCCCAGCGTCGTCTCGAAGGCCACGCCGTCGCCGAAGACGCTGGAATCACCACTGAGGTAGACCCGGACGAGGCCCGGGGGTTTCTCCGGCGCGAACTCCTCGCCTCGGTATCCCTGGCTGTTGATCGAGCACCTCGCGCCGTTCCACACGATCGTCCGCCCCCGGGGCAGCCGCCAGAGCGTGCGCAGATCGGCCGACATGACCGTGGCGCGGGGCTCGGACCAGAACAGACGCACGCAGGCCTCCGCCGCGCCCAGCGTGACGGCCACGGCGACGAGGATGCGCCACGGGCGCCGCCAGCCGCGGGTGCCGCGGCGACCCCGCTCTTCCGGGCATGCCTTCACGGGCACTTCTATGCCCGCACCGTGCGCCGAAGTCGAGCGCCCCGGGGCCTGGAACGCACCGGCGATCCGCGTGCGCAGGCCCGTCCCTTTTCGCTCAGCATTCCCGACGGAGCCGCATCGCAAGGAGGACCGGCGGGGCCGCGATGCCCCGCCGGCTTGATTTCCCGCTCCCGGTGCTGGCATCGTTGACACCGCGTGGCCTGCGCGGAGGAGGATGGCATGACCGAAACCGCACGCATGCGGCGGGACGCGGAGGCGATCTTCCGCGCGGGAGTGGATCGCGTGGATCCGCGCCCGATGGTGCGCGAAGCGCTCCAGCTGAACGGCGACACCCTGACGGTGCGCGCGGACGGGTGCGTGCGAAGCTGGGATCTCGCGGGGTTCGGCCGCATCCTCGTGCTGGGGTTCGGCAAGGCCGCCGCACGGATGGCGATGGGCGCCGAGGACGTGCTGGGCGGACGCATCGGCGAGGGGCTCGTCGCGGTGAAGGCCGGAACCGCCGAACGCTGCGCACGCGTGCGCGTCCTCGAGGCCGCACACCCCGTCCCCGATGCATCCAGCGTGGCGGCCGCACGGGCCATCCTCGACCTCGGCCGGAGCGCGGACGCGCGCACGTTCGTGCTGGTCCTCGTGTCCGGGGGGGGGTCGGCCCTGCTCTGCGCGCCGTGGGGGGACGGGGTCCGCGCGCTCTCCCTGGACGACAAGGCGGCGGTGACGCGCGCGCTCCTGGCCAGCGGCGCCGACATCCACGAGGTCAACACGGTGCGCCGGCACCTGTCGGCGGTGAAGGGCGGACGGCTGGCCGAGGCGCTCGCGCCGACCACGGTCGTGGGCCTGCTGCTGTCGGACGTGGTCGGCGACGACCTCGCCGCCATCGCGAGCGGACCGACGGTGCCGGACCCGACGACGTGGGCGGACGTCCTGACGATCGTCCATCGCCACGACCTGGCGCAGCGGATCCCCGTCCCCGTCCGGCGCCTCCTTGAGGATGGCGTCCGGGGCCTCATCCCCGACACGCCGAAACCCGGCAGCCGGATCTTCGATGCGGTCACGAACCTCGTGATCGGATCCAACCGGCTGGCGGCCATGGCCGCGCGGGACCGGGCCCGCGATCTGGGCTACGCGACGCTCCACCTGGGTTCGCGCATGACCGGCGAGGCCCGCGAGCTGGCCCGGATGTACCTGGGGCTGGGTCTCGAATGCGCGCAGCACGGGCAGCCCCTGGCCGGTCCCGCGTGCCTCGTGGCCGGCGGCGAGACGACGGTGACCCTTCGAGGCAACGGCCGGGGGGGGAGAAACCAGGAGATGGCCCTGGCTTTCCTCGACGGCCTTGCCCGATCGGACCCGACCCTCGCGTCACGCCTCTGCTTCCTCCCGGCCGGCACGGACGGCATCGACGGCCCGACCGACGCCGCCGGCGCCTTCGCAGACCTGGACCTGGCTCAGAAGGCGGCGGCCTCCGGACTCGTCCCCGGCGACCACCTCGCGCGGAACGACTCCCACGGTTTCTTCGACCGTCTGGGCGGCCTCCTGCGCACCGGCCCGACCCACACCAACGTCGGTGATCTCCACATCCTGCTGGTGCGGTAGCCATCGGAATCGAGCAGCAAGCGCCTCGTGACGGCCCGCCTCCCTGACGCCCGGATTCGAAGGCGGCGGCCCGGTCGCCCGGCCGGCGACGCATGCGGTCAACGGCGGGAAGGCGCGGGGGACATGAGCAGGCTCTGGCGGGCGTAGCGTGTGAGCCCGTGGCACTGCTCGATGTACTTGTCGAGCCTTGCATCGCCCGGGAAGGACGGCCGGCAGGCCTCGAAAGCCTCGACCGCCTGGTCGCACATGCCGGGGATCGAGGAAAGTCGGGTCGAATTGCGGTCGGCCTCGAATTGCCTGAACAGCGCCAGCGCCGAGTTGAACAGCTCGGCGCCGCGACGGAACGAAGCCTGCTGCAACAGGGGATCGGGATCGACACTCTCACCGGCCGCGGGGGAAACCGGGGGGGGCGCCGGAGACGAAGGCCCCGCCGCACGGGCCGGGTCGTCCGCCGGCTTGTCGCCCGCGGGCGCCGCGGGCGGGGCGGACCGGCCCAGAGACGGCGGGGGCAGGACCAGGGGTGTGAAGACGCCGGAGGAACCGGGCAGGACCGGCGGCTTCAGCGTCGTGTTCGGATCCAGGCGTTTCTGCTCCGCCTGGCGCCGCATCTCCTCGCGCTGCCGGTCCATCTCCAACTGCTTCTCCGACCGCCTCGCCGCCTCCGCGGAGCCGGCGACAGTCATGCAGACCAGGGCGATGGCCGGGATCCGGGCGCGCGCGGGATGCCGCAGCGGCCCGTGCACGGGCATCCGCGGGCCGTCATCGGAGCGGATGGAACGACGACACGTCATCCCTGAACGATGGCGCATCGGACCTGCAGCCGCAAGCCGGATCCGGCGATGGAGGATCAATGGTCGCCGTCGGCGATGGCGGCGCACGCGTCATCGTAGCAATGGACCGTGCGCAGGGTGCCGGCACTGCGGACGAGCCCTCCCTGAAGGAGGCTCCCGCGACAGAACGTCGCGTAGATGGCGCTGGTGGCACGGATCGCATTGCCCGGGGAGGAGACGAGGCATTGGTCGATCCGGTTGGTCCATGCCGACCCCGAGGCGCCCTCCAGGAGGATGCCGTCGCTGGCGCCGCCACCGCCTTCGAGCCTCATCGCCACCCCGTGAAGATCGAGGGTCGCGCCGTCGCCGCAGCGCACGCCCAGGTTGGTGGCGCCCGCCACGCCGACGAGGTCCATCCGGCCGCCCGCCCAGCCCAGGGTGCAGATGCGCGTGATGTCGACCCCCTCGTTCGGCGTCCCGCCACGGACGGCCATGCGCGTGCCGGCCACCGTCGCGTCGGACTGGAAAAGTTGGAGCCCTCTCACCCGCGCCACCCCGAACATCTCGATCACCGACTCCCGGAGGTACAGCGCGCCGAACCCGGCATTCACGCCCGTGCATGCCGCGCCGCTGACCAGTGCGGCCTTGACGTCCCGCAGGTCGAGCGTCCCCTCGCTCGCGGAGAAACCGAGCGCCGCGGAATCGGAGCGCACCGTCATGTCCACGTCGCGGGCGTTGATCCCGCCCTGTCCCGTCGATATGCCGGTCGCATTCCCGGAGACGTCGTCCACGTCGATCGCGATGTTCTCGATGTCCGCCACGGATTCGTCGGAGCTGATCGCCGTACAACCCTGGCCCCCCGACAGGGTGACCTGCGCGGCGCGGATCTTCGCCGAGGATCCGGTGGCCAGGCTAATGCCGCGCACGTCCGCAGCGCCCCCGGTGACCGTGACGTCGACATCGCGAAGATCGACCGAACTCATGTTTTCGGCATGGACGCCCCTTCCGCCGGCCCCGGCGGCCAGCCCGATGGTGATCGACACATCCCTCAGCGCCGCCGTCCGGCGGTTCTCGACCCGGTAGCCGTGAACCGTCGCGGCCAACGCCGTGACGGCGAGACTCAGGCATCGCAGCTCGGCGTTGCTGGCGCCCAGCACGGCCCAGTCGGTTCCGACGGTGTTCGTCGAGGCATGGGCGATCGTCGTCACGCCCCGGCCGCAGCCTTCGATGTCGACGAACGGCTTCATGGTGATGCGCTCGGCAAACACTCCCGGCGAGACCTTGACCAGATAGGCGTTGGTGGCGCTGTTGTCGGCAATCGTCGCGAGGGCATCACCGATGGTGGCATACTCGCCGCCCGGTCCGACGGTCAGCACACGGCGGAGCCCCCCGGCGTTGACCGCATACGGAGCCCCTCCAAGACGCTCACGCGGAAGCATCTCCGGCCCGGCGTCGATGCTCAGGGCCAGCCACGCATTCGTCCCGGCGAGGGTAAGCGCGCGGGCAAAATCCCGGTTCGGGCTTCCGCCGTTCGGGTTGTCGCCGAGATCGGTCGCATAGAACCCCTCCGAGACGGTCAGCGTGTCGACTTCCCGGTACAGCAACGTGCCGCCGACGGCCTGGTCATACAGTTGGAAGGTGACCTGTACGTTCGGCCGGTTGGCCAGGATGCCGTTCTCGAGGAGCCGGCCCTGGTAGCGGATCCAGCCCGGCTGGCCCGCCCCGGCATCCGAAAGCCCGGCCACGGTCAGAACAAGCCCCATCCTCCAATGGAATCTCATGACCCGCCTCCTTGCGATCGCCATGAACTGCAGTGCGTTTCATCGTAGACCCAAACCGCTGGGGGTCAAGATGGATCCGGTTTCAATTGGCCTCGACAACGCGCCACGGAACAGGGAGCATAACGAAAGGGGGATTGATCATGTTGAAGAAAGGGGTCGCGTGCGACATCCCGGGCCCGGTGTCCCGCCTCCGTGCCGGTGCACGGGTCCTTTCCGTTCTCTCCATCCTCTTCTTCGTGACCGCGGCCGGAGCGGCCACGCCGTCCGCAGCATCCTACGAGACCCGCAACCTCGGATGGGCGTGCGCGGGGGGCGGCGGGGTCTGCACCGGCGCCCTGGACGGCGTCACCTACGCGAACCGCGGCGCCTTCGGACAGGCCGGGGGCGTTGCCGCGAGCACCGGGTCCGGCTCGACGAACCTGGGGGGATTCCTTCAGGCGGTGGATCTCAAGCGGCCTGCGCTCGACACGGACGGCGACGGACTCGCCGACGAGCTGGACGGCGACAACGACAATGACACGCTGGGCGACCGCCTTGAACTGGGCGGGCTGGCCTTCAATCCGACAACGGCCACCGACATCCACCTGGCGGATACGGATGGTGACGGGATGAGCGACGACGGCGAACAGGTCGCGGGCACCGATCCGACCCAGGCGGCCTCCCTGCTTCGCATCACCGGGATCAAGCGAGCCCCCGACGCGCGGATCGCACTCGAGTGGACCGCCCGCGCCGACAGCGCCAAGCGCTACCGCATTCTCGTGTCCGACGGACCGGGCTTCACCCCTCCGTCCACATCGATCCGGACGAACCAGTTCGCCGGCGGCGAGGCGCCCTGGTTCGCGATGGCCGTCGCCGTCACCAACGACGGCCCGTCAAGCAACCGGTACTTCGCCGTGCAGGCGCTTCCGTAGTCGGAGGATGCCGGTCCCCGGGGCCTGCGGCGATCCGATGGCCGGTTCTTTTTTCTTGCCTCCTCTCCGATCCGGCGCATGCTATTTGCATGAAGCCGCACCGCCTCGCCTCCTGGCTCGTTTCCTCCACGCTGTTCGCGGCTGTTCCGACCGCACCGGGTGCAACACCCTCGCAGGAACCGTTCGACTACCCCGATGGCACGGCCATCTCGAACCAGAATGGCGGGGTCGGATGGACCGCGGCGGCCTGGACCGCGCCCACGGGCAACGGCACGATCACGGTGGAGAACGTCTCCCTGACCTATCCGGGCATCCTGTCGTCCGGCGGCAAGATGCACTTCCGAGGCGTCCCGCTGACGGGCACGACATGCGCGAGCTATCGAAGTCCGACCAATGCTCTGACAACCGGAACGCACTACATCCGGTTTCTCGCCCGGAACCTCAACGAGGGACGCCGGTACTTCGGCCTGGGGCTCTTCGACGCCGGCACGGAGCGCGCGCTTCTGGGCCAGGGCAGCGGCTTCGAGTACTGGACGCTCAACCGCGTGGACGGCATCACGAACGCCCTGTACACCAACATCCTCGTGAGCGCCGTGGACACCTCCGACCCGGCCCTGCTCGTGCTGAAGCTGGAGATGCGGGACGGAGCCGAGCACGAGCGCGTGACCTTCTGGGTGAACCCCGACCTGTCCCAGCCCGAGAGCGAGGCGACGGCCGTGGGGGGGGCGTCGTTCACAACGGACCGCGACTTCGGCCAGATCACCCGCGTGCGCATCGGGGGGGGCGGCTACAGCGCCACGGCGGGGGGGGACCCCACGGAGCACTACCTCGACGAGATCGAGATCAGCCCGATCTCGCCGTTCGCGCATCCGAGTCTCGCCTGCACGAATTCGGGCGGGATCGTGTCGCTGGCCTGGCCTCCTGAGTACATCGGCTGGACGCTCCAGACCAACGCCGCCGGCCTGGGCGAGGCGCCGTCGTGGGGCGATGTGGAGAACACCAGTTCGGTCACGGCGACCAACCTGCCCGTCGATCCCGCGGATCCCGTGGTCTTCTACCGCCTCCGCTCGCCGTAGCCACCGGAACCGGGCGCTTGCGCCCTCCCGGCCCGGTCGGGCATTCTCCGGCTGATGAAGTCGACCCCTCCGGCCCCCCGTGTCGCCCCGCACCCGTCGCGACGGCACCTCGCACGCACGGTCGCCGCGGCGATGGCGGCATGCGCTGTGCCCGGCGTCGCGTCCGACGTGACGTTCTTCAGCTACTCCGACATCCACTACGGCGCCGACGAGGGCGGGAAGGCGCCACCCAAGGTTCGCAGCGAGAAGGTGGACGTCATCAACACCCTGCCCGGCACGCCGTATCCTCCGGCCATCGGCGGCACGGTCGGCACGCCGAGGGGCGTCATCATGCAGGGCGACCTGATCAACGACGGCGCCCTCGCGGACCGCTATCCCGCACAGTGGGCGAACTACCTCGCCGATTTCGGCGTCCATGGCGAGGGGCGCTGCCGGTTCCCGGTCTTCGAGGGCGTCGGCAACCACGACCTCAACGAGAACCTCTTCGTGTTCAACCAGGTCAGGGCGCGCAACGAAGTCCGCAGGAAGCTGAACCTCATCGGCAGCGTGTCGTCCAACGGCTACCACTATTCATGGGACTGGGACGGC
>CAYODK010000209.1:0-10087 GCA_964402695.1 uncultured Verrucomicrobiota bacterium | reverse complement strand
GAGGCGACGCTCAAGGCGTTCGAGGCGCGCGAGGGCTGCCGCATCACGACCGTCTACAACGGCTGCGGCATCCTGTGCGCGCAGATGCGCGCCGGCGAGCGGCCGGACGCCTACCTCTCGTGCGACACGACGTTCATGGACAGCGTCGCCGACCTCTACGAGGCCCCGGCGGACGTCGTGGACAACAACCTGATGATCATCGTCCAGAAGGGCAATCCGAAGGGCATCGCGACGCCCGCCGACCTCGCGAAACCGGGCGTGCGCGTCGGCCTTCCGCACCACGACAAGTCCGCGATGGGCAACGTCGCGTGGAAGATGCTCGTGAAGATGGGCCTCTACGACGCGATCGCCGCGAACCTGGCCGTCGAGTCGCCCACCGGCGACTTCCTCGTGAACCAGCTCCGCACCGGCTCGCTCGATGCGATCGTCGCCTGCCGGACGAACTACAAGCAGGTCAGCGACACGCTCGACGCCCTCCCGATCGACCACCCGATGGCCGCGATGACGCAGCCGTTCGCCGTCGGGAAGACCACGCCCCACGCCCAGATGATGCGGCGGCTGCTCGATGCGATCGTCTCCGGCACGGGCCGCGAGCGCTTCGAGAAGGCCGGCTTCGGATGGCGGTACAAGGCCCCGGCGGAGAAGTGAGCGCCGGCCCCTCCAGCGACGGCGCGCGCGGACTGCCGCGCAACCGGCCCGACTGGCCGTTCTACACGGGCCTCGCGATCCTCGGCGGCGCCTACGTGGTCCTGATCGTGGCGCTGGTCGTCGCGGATGCCTCGTTCACCACGCCCTCGCATATCGCGAAGGCCCTCGCGAGCCCGGAGATCCGCTTCGCGATGCGGCTGAGCCTGCTCTCGTGCACCCTGACCGCCCTGCTCTCGTTGTGGGTGGCCGTTCCAGCCGGTTACCTGCTGGCGCGCCACCGCTTCCCCGGCCGCCGGCTCGTCAACGCGATCCTCGACGTGCCGATTGTCCTCCCGCCGCTCGTGCTCGGCATCAGCCTGCTGATCCTCTTCCAGACGCCGCCGGGCCAGGCCCTTCAGCGCATCGTGCCGGTCACCTACACGGTCGGAGCGGTGGTGCTCGCGCAGTTCGTCGTCGCGTGCGCCTTCGCGGTGCGCACGATGCTCGTCACGTTCGAGCAGATCAGCCCGCGCGCCGAGCAGGTGGCGCTGACGCTCGGCTGCAGCCGCGCGCAGGCGTTCTGGCAGGTCGTGCTGCCGGAGGCGCGCCGCGGCATCCTGACGGCCGCCACGCTTTCGTGGGCGCGCGCCCTCGGCGAGTTCGGCCCGATCCTCGTCTTCGCCGGCGCCACGAGGATGCGGACGGAGGTTTTGCCCACCACGGTCTTCCTCGAGCTCAGCGTCGGCAACATCGAGGCCGCGGCGGCGGTCTCGCTGGTCATGATCGTCGCGGCGCTGGCGGTGCTGGCGGTCGCGCGTGTCTTCGGCCTTGGCACGTCGTCGGAGGGGGTGCTCTGAGATGATCGCCGTGGACCATCTCGCGGTGCGCGCCGGCGGCTTCGTGCTGCGCGACGTCTCCTTCCGCGTGCCCCCGGGAGCCTACGCCGTGCTGATGGGCCGGACGGGCTCGGGCAAGACCACGCTGCTGGAGGCGCTCTGCGGACTGCGCGCGGTCGCGGCGGGCACGATTCATCTCGACGGGGCCGACGTCACGCGGTGGAAGCCCGCGGCGCGCGGCATCGGCTACGTCCCGCAGGACGGCGCGCTCTTCCCGACCATGACCGTGCGCGAGCACCTGGCCTTCCCGCTGGCCATCCGCGGCCGTCCGCGCGCGGAGACCGACGCGCGTGTCGCCGAACTGGCGGACCTGCTCGGCATCGCCCCCCTGCTCGACCGCCGCCCGCGGGGCCTCAGCGGGGGCGAGGTCCAGCGCGTCGCGCTCGGCCGCGCGCTCTCGTTCCGGCCGCGGATCCTCTGCCTCGACGAGCCGCTGAGCGCCCTCGACGAGGCGACGCGGGGCGAGATGTACGGTGTGCTCGAAGCCGCCCGGCGCGCCGAGGGCGTGACCACGCTCCATGTGACCCACAACCGCGAGGACGCCGACCGCCTCGCCACCCTCCGCCTGCGCATCGAGGACGGCCGGGTGATCGAAGGGTGAGGTCAGCGCGGGGACGCGGCCGGCCCGGTCCCGGCCAGGACATGGCCCGCATAGCGGACGAAGATGCCGCGCCAGTCGTCGAGGTAGCCGGTCAGGATCGCGCGGCCCAGCCCGTCGGCATCGCCGCAGCGGACGAGGGCGGACGCGGCGAAGAGCTCGATCATGGCGCGTGAGAACTGCGGGGCGAGCATGGTCGACGGATCGTCGCCCGTGTTGCGGTGCCCCCGCACGCCGGGCCGCTCGAGGAACTCCGCCAGCGGCCGGGCGGCGGACGGATCGCCGATGCGCCCGAGCGCCATCGTCACCGCGCGGACCGCGTTGAACCCCGTGCCCGGCCCGCACTGGCGCAGCTTGCCGGCCAGCGCGGGCACGGCGTGCGCGTCCCGCGGGATGCCGAGGACCCACATCGCGCTTTCGAGATCGGGCACGCCGCCGATGAAGATCTCCCAATCGTACGGCTTGCCGTCGGGCATCGGCTGCGTCTCGACCCACTTCGCAAGGAACGGCACGCCGGCCGCGTCGCCGAGCAGGCAGAGCGCCCGGGCCTTGGCGAAGGTTGGCTCGGAGGCGAACGAGGCCTTCAGCGGGGCGACCGACCGCCCCCCGCCGCGCGCCAGCGTCAGCAGGTTCGTCCGCTGCGAGGGGTCGCCCGCGGCGGCGGCCAGTGCCCGGTCGTCGGGCGCCGGCATGTCGACCGTGATGCGGGCGATGTCCTCGGCCGGCAGGATGTCGACCTCGACCAGGTGCTTCTGCAGCTTCGCGAGGTCGACGCGGCGCGTCGGGGTGCCGTCCTTCACGCACAGCGCGGCCGCATGGCCGACCGCGTAGCCCTCGTTGATGACGTCCGGGTTCATCCGGATCATCGCCTGCACGTCGTGCGTCATCGAGTGGCAGCGGCCGGCCATGAAGATGCCCTCGAGGCCGGCCGGGATCACGGCGCGCAGCGGGATGTAGGCCGTCACGCTCCCCTTGGCGTGCTTGTCCGGAATCATCAGCCCGCCGAAGGTGGCGTCGCTGCTGTAGTAGCCGTGCGGATCGAAGGCGGAGAGCGCCACGGTGATGACATCGCGGTAGGTGCGCCCCGCGTTGTCGCCCCGGATGCGCCTCGTCTCGCGGATCTGCGACATCGGCAGGAAGTCCCATCCCACCTTGCCGGCGCGAGGGGCGAAGGCGTGGTGCAGCGTGGACCCGGCGATGTCGATGGGATCCAGCGGCACGACGTTGACGTTGAGGCCGATGTCCCGGAACGACGCCTCCTCGAGGCAGAGGTCGCCGTCGTTGAGGTAGAACGACTCCGCGCCCGCGGCGGCGCACACGTCGCCCTCGCCCGAGGCATCGATCACGATCCGCCCCAGCACCACGCCCCGGCCCAGCCAGGTCGCCACCTCGACGCCGGCGACGCGACGGCCGTCCATGACCGCCCCCATCGCGAGCGAGTGGTACCACGTGTCGACCCCGGCATCCCTGAGCATCTTCGGATAGAGGTTCGGCGCCCACGCCTGGTTGAAGCCGCGCCGGTAGCCGCGCCAGAACCCGCGGACGCCCATCGCCACGTTGCCGCCGATGAATCCGGCCTGCTCGATCATCAGCACGCGAACACCCGCGCGCGCCGCCGCGATGGCCGCCGAGTGCCCCGCCGGACCGCTGCCGACGACGACCACGTCGTATTCCGCCCACACCGGCACGCCGATCGCGGGCTGGGCGGCCATCTCCGCCGGCCGCGGGCGGAACGGTCGCTCTCGCTCGTTCAACTCGCGGACCGCGAGGCCGCGCACCGCGGTCCCCGCCGCCGGCGCCTTCACCGCGACCTGTGCCGACACCGCCGGCGCCGCCGACGCCATCTCGAAGGCGCGCACGCCGAGCCTCTCACCCACCTCGGCCAGCGCCACCGGATGCATCAGGCCCCGCGCCGCCCCGCGGCCGACGGCGACGGACGAGCCGAGCACGAGGAGCCGCGCAACGCCCTGCGGCTCGCAGACACCCAGGTCCAGCGCGGCGGCGCCTGCAAATGCGGGCCGGTCGTCGGTCACGCGCGCCAGGATCGCGGAGGGCATGATGAAATCCATGCTGTAGGCGAACGCGTTGCCCACCTGCTCCTGCCGGTCGCCGCGCAGCGCGGCTTCGGCCCGGTTGACGAGCGGCCACGTCAGGGCCTCCATCGGCGCCTCGATGGCGAGCTCCTCGGGGGCCTCGCCCTTCTTCCCCTGGCGGACCCGGCTCACGACAAGCGTCTTCGCGGTCCACGGCGTCCGGCGCGCCCCCGCGGCGTCGGCCACCGCCCCCGCGCAGGTCGCGTCCAGGACCACCTTCGCAACCACCGCCTGCAGCCCCGCCTTGTTCGCCGTCACCACGCCGCACAGTCCGCCGGACCCGTCCACCAGCACGCCGCCGGGCCGCGTGTTCCCCAGCACCGTCACGCCGACCTGCCGCATCAGGGCGTCGCACGTCATCCGGTACCGCGACGGCGTCATGTCCGCGAACAGGGCGCGGCTGAACTCCATCGCCGGCGCGGGACCGGGCGGCAGGCGGAAGCGCCCCTTCGCCGTCACCTCGCTCCCGAGGAACGTCGTCTCGTTCAGCAGGATCACCCGGGCGCCCGATTTCGCCGCCTTCCACGCGGCGGCCATCCCGCCCTCGCTGCCGCCCACGACGACCAGGTCGACGCGGTCGATGATCGGGACGCCGCGCGCAGGCGATTCAACGAAGCGGTCCGGCGACGCGGCGGCCATTCCCGCCGCCATCGCCACGACAACGCCCACGCCCAACGCGGCAGACCGATTGCTGTGCTTCATTCCGCCAACTCCTCCCCGGACTCCCCGATCCCTGGGCGTCCCGCCGCCCTCATCGCCCCGCGAAGCAGGTCACGGCGCCGTCCTCGGTCGCGAGGAAGACGCACCCGCGCGCCAGGGCGATCCCGTTGAAGACCGGCGGCGACGGAAGCTCCACCTCCGTCCGCTTCTCGCCGGAAAGGGAATCCGCAACGATCAGCCGGCCGCCCTTGCGACCCTCGAACGCGCCGAGCGGATCCTTCGGGTCGACCACGTCCGGCGGGCCTGCGACGACCAGGCTTCCTTTCGCCAGGGCCATCGCGCGGATGCGCACGGGCACGCGCTCCATCCAGGAGTTCCTCCCCCCCTCCATGTTCTTGGCGAACAGGAGGTAGCCCTTGGCTCCGGGCGTGAAGTAGACCGTCGGGTCGAGTCCCTTCAGCGAGTCGAACATCCGGACGTAATAGGTCGAGGTCCGATCCCGGACCAACAACCGCCCGTACTCGCCCCCCGCCTTCCATGGCGTGCGCTTGAAGTAGGTGTCGTCGAGGTAACCGGCCGGGGCCTCGACCTCGGGCTTCCCGGGCTGCGGCTCGAGCGCCGGGCTGAAGATCTCCGAACGCATCGCAATCTGGTCGCCGGCCGCGACGAGGATGTCCGCCAGCGCGCCCTGCGGAAGCCCGGCATTCTGCGCCATCTCCGCCACGTCGACCTCCGGCCCCTGCAGCCTGCGTTCGTGGCGCAGTTCGCCGGTCGCCGCGTCGACCGCCACGATCCGCAACCCGCCGTCGAGGTGCGACGACCGGCCCGCCACGGCGTAGGCGAGCCCCTCGCGCACCAGCACACTGCCGCTGACCGGCCACGGCGATTCGAGCTGGCCGAAGGCGCCGATGCGGCAGTCCTCCGGCGCGGCCCGGAAGCGCCACGCGAGGGCCCCGTCGTCCGCGCGCACGCAGTAGATCCATCCGTCGGAGGAGCCGAACAGAACGGCCCCCCGTTCGACGGTCGGCGGCGAGTCGATCCTCGCGCCGGCGGTGAAGGTCCACCACGTGCGGCCGTCCTTCGAATCGAGGCACGCGACCTGGTGCTCGTCGACCAGCGACACGAACACGCGCCCGCCCGCGGCGACCGGCGGCGACACGCGGCGCCCCGGCGTGACGCGCCAACGCTGCTCCGGCCCGGTCCCGAGCGCGGTCGCCGACGCGCCGGAGCGCGAAGCGTCGGACCGGAACGTCGGCCAGTCCTCCGCGTCCGCCGCGGGACCATCGCAGGCCCCGAAGGCCGGGCCGCGCTCGACGACCGGACCGGGGCCGGCCGGCGGCCGCCGGGCCGGCTCCGCCGCGGCCAGGGCGTTCATGCCCGTCAGCTTCTCCTCGATGTAGCACTGGCACGGATGGGGCGGCGCGTAGTGCAGGCCGTTGGCCGGCACCATGCCGAAGTGGCACGTGCCCCGGACCCAGTTGTTGACCGAGTGCGGCCCGCCCTCGAGGTTCACGAACTCGGTGCCGCGGCGGCTGGCGAGGATGTAGCGCTCGGTCGCCTTGTTCCGATAGCAGCGGTGATGATGGTTGGCCTTGAACAGCGTCCCGAGCGGCACACGTTTCTTCAACTCGCCGGAGTGCAGGTCATAGCCATGGGCTTCGTCGGGGAAGACCGAGGATTCGTTTCGCTTGCCGCCCCCCGCGAGGGCCTCTTTCTTCAGATCCGGGGTCCAGGTCCAGACCAGGCCGTTGATGACGAACACGTCCTTCCATTCGTACCAGAGATGGCCGATATACTTCTTCGGCTGCCGCCACAGGACGCGGCCGGAGTCGGCGTCGAGGGCCGCGAGGCTGTTCGGGCTGGCGTGCAGCACGACGCCGTCGCGGACGATCATGGTCCCGTTCCAGAGCTTCCCCGCCGCGTCCTGGCCGCCCGCGGTGCGATCGGCCTCGTCGAGCGGAAACGCCCCGCGCCACCGCTCGGCGCCGCTTCTCGCGTCAAGCGCGACCAGCGCATCGCCGTCGACCAGCGCGACGGTCTCCCCGTCCGTCGCCAGGTTCAGCGCCGGATCGAGCGGCACGGGATCGGTCCCGCCGCCAGACTCCTTCCACTTGATGTAGTCGGTGACGCTGCCCCGGTAGGCCCGGGCCGAGGTCCAGAGCCGGCGGCCGGACGCGGCGTCGATCGCCGCGACCCGCCCGCCCGCGTGGCGGTCCTCGCCAATCGCCAGGAAGAGCGTCCCGTCGAGATGGAGGATCTCGCCCGTGCGCTCGGTGCCCTCGTAGGTCCGCAGGATCGCCCCCGTTCGGGCGTCGAGCTGCGAGACGGGCGCGAGGTAGCCGAGCGTGACGTACACGCGGTCGCCGGCGGCGACGAGCCGCTTCTGGAGGTTCAGCGGGATGTCGCTCGGCCGCGGGCTGAACCAGTGGCCGCGCCATTCGCGCCAGCCCCAACGGCGGATGGGAACCTTCCACAGGTCGACCCCGTTGAAGGCGTCGCGCGCGGCAAGGGACCACTTGTCGGGAAGGCCGTGGTCGCCCTCGAGACTGCTGGGCCCCTCGTCGACGATGTAAAAAAGACGCCCCTGCGCGGTGACGAGCGTGCTGATGCTCGAGTCCGTCTCGTGCGACCGCTGCCACAGCGGGCCGGCGACCCACTGGTAGCGGACCGGCGGCCCGACGACCCGGTCGCGCGCGACGGGGTTGCCGTCGGCCCCATGAAGATAGTGCGTCCACTCGTCGATGTCCTTCGGCCACGGTTTCCGCGCACGGACCCAGGGGCCGCCCGCCTCGACGATCCCGACGTCCGTCGCGCCCAGCTCGCGCAGCCGTTCCATCAGCGCCTGCGCGGCATCGCGCGAACCCGCGGCGATCCAGACCGCCCCGAGCGGCGCGACAACGCGCAACGCCTCTTCAGGCAAGTACGCAAGGGCGTGGGAAGGTGTGGCGGTGTGGCCGTATGGCCGTGTGGCGGTGGGGCGGTTGTCTGCCGGCCGTTGGCTGTTGGTTGTTGGATGTTGGACGTTGGATGTTGAATCCTGCCGTCCTTCGATGTTGGATGTTCGATGTTCGGTGTTCGGTGTTCGAGGTCCGACCCCGCCATCGATCACGAGCAGGTTGACGAGATTTCCGACGTACGGCAGGCAGCCGCCGGCGGCGACGTCGGCCGACACGGTGCCGTAGGGTCCCTTCGCCCGGATCGCCGCGCGGAGCGCGTCGCGCGAGGCCACGTCGGCCGCGAGGCAGTGAACGACGAACGGCCCCTGCGCCGCGAGATCGACGGCGAGGGCCGCGTCCGGCGCGCCGGCCACGACGCATGCGCCCCCCGCCGCGCCGCTCCACTCCACCATGTCCGCCGCCGACGGCCCCGCCGCGACGCCGCGGCCGGCCGGCAGGCCCACCGACAGCAGGACGGCCAGGCCCCGCAAACCGCACCGGATCGTCATGGCATCCTCCCGCCGGCCTGTGCGGCGATCTCGACGGCCGACAGGGCCGCATGGAAGACCTTCACCTCGTCGATCCGGCCCTCGAAGGGGTCCGTGATCTCGCAGGGGCTGTTCGAAACGTCGAACCCGATCTCCATGCCCTGCCCGCCGTTGCCGGGAATGAAGCCCGGCGATGTCGTCTCCGCGGCCTTTTCCCCGTTCACGAACAGCTCGATCCGGTCGTCCCGGACGACGCCGGCAACGTGGATCCATCCGGCGCCGGCGGGTCTGGAGCCCGCGGCAAGAATGGGGGCCTCGTCCTGCGCGCGCCGGATGCCGAACCGCGGCGCGCCGTCCTTGAGATAGAGCGAGAAACCGCAGGCCGCTCCGCCTCGGGCGACCACGACCCCCTGCGGCCCGTCGGCCTGGATCCAGGCCATGACGGTGACCGGCTGGCCGCCCATCGAAAAGGCGGGCGGCTTGCCCAACTCGACGTAGCGTCCCTTGCCGAACCGCAGCGCCTTCCCCACTCGGCCCTCGGCGACCTCGCAGCCGCGGATCTCGCCGTCGTTCCCGCGGCCGGTCCCGTCGCGCGCGGTCTTCGTCCCGCCATCGTCGAAGCTCCAGTGCGCGGCCGGGATGACGGGCGGCGGCGGGGGCGGAAGGACCGCCTCGGCCGCGGCGCACACCGCGGCGTCCTTCTCGCGCGCGAGAACACCGCGGACCGTCTCAACCGCCTGGGAACTGCCCAGCACGCCGAGCGCTTGGACGGCCTGCAGGCGTACGGCCGCCTCCGGGGCCCCGAGCAACGGCGCGAGCAGGGACGGCGCGGCATCGCGCACGGTCTCCCGCAGGATCCACGCGATGTGCGGAACATCCGCCCCGGGCACTCCCAGCGCCTTCACGAGGGCCCCGGCGAGCGCCGGATCCCGCAGCTCCCGCAGCGCCCAGGCGGCCTGGTCGCGCACGACCCATTCGGGATCCGCAAGCGCGCTGACCAGCGCCGGTGCGGCGTCCGGCGACTTGATCTCGCCCAGCGCGTAGGCCGCGTGGTAGCGGACGTTGACGTCCCCGTCCTTCAGGGCGGCCGTCAGGGCCCCAACGGCCCGGGAGTCGCGCACCTCGCCCAGGGTCCGCGCCGCGGCCGTCCGCACCCGGGCGTTGCCCGCGCCAAGGGCGGCCACGGCGTCGTCGAAGGGTGTCGCCGCGCCGGCCCGGACGGCCAGCGCCGCCAGTATCGCGGCAAGAGGGAAGCATGGGCTCATGGCGCCCCGTTTGTACGGCAGCCTCGGGGACACTTCAACCCGCGACTTCCAAGGGTTGGAAACCCCGGGCGCGGGGCGTCCAAGGATTGGACGTCCCGCCCGGCCGCAGATTGAATCCGGGCGGCCGGACGCGTAGGTTCCGTCCGTGCCACGCATCCAGCTGAACGAGAAGCCGCTCACCGTCGAGGACGGCCTCACGGTGCTGGGCCTGCGCGACCGCGCAAAGCCGGACGCGGACATCGTGACGCTGAACGGCGGCCTTCCGGCGGGCGATCCTGTCCTGCTCGAGGGCGACTCGGTCTGTCTCATCCGGCGCGGCGAGATCCCGCCGGCGGACGAACTCGACGCGCTGATGGCCGCGCGGCACACGCCGGGTGTGCACGCGCGGCTTGCACGGGCCTCGGTCGGCGTTGCGGGGCTGGGCGGACTGGGATCCGCCGTCGCCGTCGCGCTCGCGCGTGTCGGGGTCGGCCGGCTGGTTCTCGCGGACTTCGACGTGGTCGAGCCCAGCAACCTCAACCGGC
>CAYODK010000208.1:0-10099 GCA_964402695.1 uncultured Verrucomicrobiota bacterium | reverse complement strand
CGACGATGAGTCTACAAAAGGGGCGAAACGCAGAGTACCGAATCTGCCGTCTGAAGAGGACTGCTACGACATCGCCCGCGTGGAGATGCTGCCGAAGTTGCCACACAAAGACTGGCTAAACGCCAGCCTGATTATACTCTCGATGTTCGCCGAGGCATATTACAGCCTGCTGGAATCGGTCTTCAGCGGTTACCACGGCTCACACGACCCTGATCTGAATCGCTTCTACATCCACACACGGGATACGCTCCAGTGTCTGCTCGACAATCACCCCGACTTGAAGGATTTCCCGATGCCGTTGAAGCCGGTCTTCCCAGACCTACTTCCCCCGACTATTCGCGACGTTCACTGGGAAGATACGGTGGCGCCCGATGCGGGCAAGTTCCTGCGCACGGTCCAAGAGTACGTGATGGGGAAAGGGGGTACCTCTGAGCCGAGAAAGGGGGGCCTCGCATGGGTTCTTCTGAAGCCGTTCAAGGCAGACGCGGCCGCTGCAACTGAGATTGGCATCGCCTACCGTAAGCGCATGAACCTGCGCTTCCAGGAACTCACGGATGAAGCTGCAAGGAAGGCCAGCGCAGTCACACTTGAGGCGATCCATGCAGTCACACAGGGAATCAAGCAGAAGACCGACCTGATCCCAGACATGATGCAAGGACAGGAAGCGATACCGGTCCATACTGCGGCCATTTTACGAGGCACGATGAAGCAGCGACTCGGAACGCTCGGAACCGTAGCCGAGAAAGACTTTGCCGCAAGTCCACACTTCACCAATCTGACATGGCGTGGCAAGCAGTACGTTCTCAGGGCAAAGGCCGCGGTCATCATCGAGACCCTGTACATTGCCCAGAAGCACTACGGCGTCCCGGGCTTACACCAAGAAGAGGTCTTTGCCCAAGTCTACGGGTCGAACAAGAAAGACTGGCCTTCCAGTAAGCCGCGCATTCAGAACTTCTTCCGTACAGGAGATGCAAAGCGTTTGTGGGACGACGGTTTGATAGCCCACGACGGCCAAGGCAATTTCCGTCTGATTCTCGAGATACACACCTAAACACAGTAGCCGCGTCACTTACGACATCAGCCCTCTGCCAGCTTCAACGCGAAGGGCAGAGGTGTTTGCGAGTGCAGCACCAAGCCCGAACCTCGAAAGGGGTCGGGCTTTCTTCTTCTGCCCGTGACGGGAAGCGATAGGCATGAGTGGAGAAGGGCCATGATGCGGAGCAAGCGGATGAGCGAGTCGCGAGTGTTACGGGGGCGGCCCCAGATCAACTTGCGGAGAAAAGCGGACGTAAGGGGATCGTCGTCTCACATCTTGAGACGAGGAGGGTGCGGCCGGCCCCAGGCATTAGGCGGCTCATCGATGAGGTACTTCAGAAACCCACTTTCGAAGTCCCCAACGTCTGAAGCGGGGGCATCATGACTACCCGGCACAACACGGTTGGGTGGCTCGTCGACTACCTCCAGTCGTCGCGCGACGTTCAGGCCACGGTCGACAAAGTCGTGAACGAAGTACTCAAAGGAAAGATCGTTCCGCTCGCCAGCGGAACGAATAGCGGGCCCTTGCTGCTCGGGATGGCGCAGGCCGCGCGCGTCCTTGGTCTTTCGCGCACGACGCTCTGGCGCGTGATCCAGGCCGGGAGGCTCCGCAAGGTCGAGGTGCTTCCCGGCAGCTACCGGGTTCGTCGCGCCGACATCGAAGCGCTGGCTGCGGGGAAAGAAGGTGTCGCATGAACGGGCGGGCAACGCTACTCAACGCCGTCGACGTGCAACAGCCAGCGGTTATGGGTCCGGTGAACTGGCAACTGCCGTGCAGAACCCCGGCATCCAGCGGGACCACCGATCTCTCGTTGAGCGAGCGCGTGACGCTCTACGACCGCGTCTCGGCGAAGGAGGGCGACGAGATTCCTATACAGACCATCATCGACGGGATTCGGAATGGCCGATGGCGCTTGGAGATCGAGGACGTGCGGCGCACGTATGAACAGCGCGGGAAGGAAGCTGCCGACGAGCTTAAGGTCTCGACGCTGCCTGCGTTCACGGCGTCAGGGGTCTTCGCGGGGCCGCACCAGAAAGAGGCTATCAGATGCCACAACGGCATGCTGCAGATCGATCTTGATGACCTAGGTGATCGTCTCGAGACCGTCCGGGCGCAAGTGCGCGCCGACCAACATCTGGTTGTGATGTTCCGCTCCCCGAAGAACGGCCTGAAGGCGCTGTTCCGAGTTCCACCCGATGTTGCGGGTCATGAGCCTTGCTTCAATGCGATCCGAACCTACTTCAAGACGAAGTACGATCTCGAGATTGACCCGAGCTGCCGCGACATCTCCCGCCTTTGCTTCGTATCGTACGACCCCGAGATCTACGTGAACCCAAGCGCGGTTGTCTTTGATGAAACCGGGAGCGAAGTGGGGCCGAGCGGTGTGGATGACAGGACTAAGAGCGCGGGGGATCCCGTTGCGACGTTCATGTCCGGCGTGCCTGCGGGTCAGCGGAACAACGCGGCATTCCGCTGCGCGTGCGTGCTGCGCGATCGCGAACTTCCCCATGATGCGGTTCTCGCATCCGTGCTTGCGGGGGCAGCCAAGTGCAGTCCGCCGATGGCACCCGATGAGGCCGAGAGCGTTGTGAGATCCGCGTTCTCCAAGGCCCCGCATGGCGTCGGCCCGGGCTCGGAACCCTGGCCGACGCTGGTCCGGTTTGGTGAGCCAACCAGCCTCCCCGAGTTCCCGCAGGACGCGCTGCCCGAGCCGTTTCGTTCCTTCGTGGCCGACGTGGCGCGCACCGTGCAGGTGCCGGTCGACCTGCCTGGCATGCTGGTGCTGGGCGTCGCAAGCGTCGCAGCTGCACGGCGGTTCGTAGTGCATGTGGCAGGTACCCATGTAGAGCCGGTCAACCTGTACATCATGGCCTTGATGCCCCCGGGGGAGCGGAAGAGCGCAGTTTTCGACCGGGCTCTGCGGCCGGTCATCGAGTACGAGAGCGAGATCCGCAGGCAAGCAGGTCTGAGGGTTGAGGCGACCAAGCAGGAGTGTGCGGTCGTCGAGATGCGAATTGCCAGGTTGAGGAAGCGCGCGGCGTCCGAGGACGATCCGGACAAGCGGGATGAATTCATTGCGGAAATCAAGGAACTCGCCTTGGGCATGGAGGGTGCGTCGGATATCCCGACGCTGCTAACTGGCGGCGATACGACGCCGGAGGCTTTGCCATTGATTTGTGAGAAGAACGGGGGGCGCATAGCGCAGGTCGATGCCGAGGGCGGCGCGCTGTTCCGTCTTTTTGGCGCGTATCAGAAACCGGGTGCGTCGCCAGCCGTGGAGTTTCACCTCAAGGCGCACGCCGGGGAATTCTTCACCAACACACGTGTCGGTAGGCCGCAGGTGCGGATCGAGCGAGCCGCCCTCACGATTGTTGTGACGGGTCAGCCGGACATCCTTCGTCGAGTTCCCGACAAGGAACTGCTTCGGGCGCGGGGGCTCATCGCGCGATTCCTGATCATCGTCCCGAAGTCCTTGGTTGGCTTGCGGACTGTCGAGGTCCGCGAGTCGGACTCGAGTGTGGTCAAGGCCTATCACGCGGCCGTTCTTAGCATGCTCAAGGGGGTGCAGCCTTTGCCGCCGCCTGCGGATGTCCACGAGCTGTCACTTGATGCCGATGCATTTGCGGTTTGGCAGAGGTTTGCACAGCCAGTTGAGCGCGACCAGGCCGAAGCGGGGCCGCTTGCCGATGCTCGGGACTTCTCGTCAAAGCTGGCCGGGGCTGTGGCTCGGATCGGCGGGCTGCTTAAGGTCATGGGGGGCGCACGGTCGTCGTGTACGATCGGCGCAGACGAGATGCGCTCAGCCGTAAGGCTGGGCGAGTTTCTCCTTAAGCACTGGCAGGCCGCGATTGAGCTTGGCGCGGTTCAGGGCGGTGACCGGGCCGCTTTACGGGTTGTCGCATGGCTGCGGCGCATTGGCGCCCCCATCTTCAGCGAGGCCGATGCATGGCGGGATCTGCGGAGTGGGATGGGCTCGCAGGAAGAGCTGCGGGAGGCCCTCGACGCTCTCGAAGGGCGCGGGTACATCCGCGGGCTGCCAGATGCGAAGATCCGTGGCCGCGGGCGCCCTGCCACGCGCCGGTATGAGGTTCGGCCGGCAAACGAGGGGGGGATTAAAGTGGATTAAATGCGTGGGGACTAGAGATACTCTTTTGACTTATTCTCTTCTCTCTCAAAAAAACTCATACCCCCTGTAACGATACACACAATCCACTATATTCGCCCGCCCGCCCTACGGTGGCGATGCTTAGCCCGGCTGGTCAGGAAAGAGCGCCAAGCGAAAGCCAGACATGAATTGCTGCTGTTCCCAGTCCCGGAGTATCTGCTTGCGGGTGCTTATGACGTGGCGGTCCCGCCGGGTCAGGGCGCGATCCCGGGGTCGCCACGCCGCGGCCTGCGCCAGTTCTTCGCGCTGGAGCGCAAACAGGAATTTGAACAGCAAGTTGTCCACGTCGTCACCCGGCGGGACGGGCAGGCGCAGCGGCGCGCCATCCTTGCTCGTGATGAGCTGGCCCGGGGCGATCTGGGCGGCCTGCCGCAGTTCATCCACATGCGACAGGAGTCGCGCTTGCAGGGTGTCGGGCATCCTTGAGAGGGCTTCGGCCGCTTCAGGCGGTATCGGTGTGGCGATCGGGCAGGGTTCGGCAAAGGCGGCAGTCGAACTCATGTTTGTACCTCGGCGTGTTGAACCTCGAGGCAGGCGTACACATGGAACCACTTCGGGCCCCCAGACGGGGCACCGGGCCGAAGCGCCCCTCGCGGCACGTGCAGACTGTCCGCGCGTGGCAACGCCTCCTGAAGACTGCGCGACTATACCATGGACAGGATCCTTGTTTCGAGACAGGAAGGGTGCGTGCCACGGCGCTTGAGATCCGTCTGGGCGCCGTGCGCCCTGCCTGCGACGCGGATTTTGGAACGCGATCCAAGATCATATGGGGGCCGTGCCCGTGTTCGGCTTCGGGGGTCGCGGGGCGATCACGGCATTCTCCCCGCGCACGTGGGGATGCCGGCCCCCTCGACTCGCTCCTCCGGATCCCGGCCTGAACCCGATCCTGCCGGCGGACGACCAGAACAAGAGGAAGACGCTGGCCGAAGGCTACGCCGCGCCGAAGAAGGCCTTCGAGTGCCCCCCCGTCTTGAAGTTGAGTCGCCGTTGCGCCACGATGGCGGCAGCGGCGGAGTGGGGCTGCCGACACGCAGCAGGGACGGTTGATGTGGGAGACCGATCCGTGAGACGACTTCAGAAGCGTGCGATCGCGGTTCTGCTGGTGCTCATCCACCTCCGGTCCGGCCTCGCTGCGCAGATCCAGCTCAGCATCCCCGAGCCCCGCGCGGACTACCCCTGCGTATACGTGGATCGAAGCCACGACTGGTGGTTCGCCTTCAACGACCTGGCGGACCGCATGCTCGCGCCCGCAGGCTTCGATGTCGTTCTTTCGGATACCAGCCTGACCGCGGCGGGGCCGCTTTCGCGTTTCGCCATCGTGGTCGTCCCGCAGTTCTCTTGGCCGACGGTACTGTCGGCCAACGAGGAGCGGCTTCTGAAGGACTACGTGCACCAGGGCGGGAAACTCCTCGTCATCACAAAGAAGGGCCTTCCAGCCGAACGCCTTGCCAACGACTTCGGTTTCCATTTGCAGGAGGGCCGGCGCTCTTCCTGGCGTGCCTGTGCCCCGCTTCTTCCGCATGGAACAGCGTCTGCTGTGCCCTCGCGCCCGGTCCGGTGCCGGTTGGAGCCGTCCGAGGCGCAGACCGTCCTGATCGAGGACGGGGACGCTCATCCCATCGCTGCGGCGCGCGACGTGGGCCAGGGACGCATCGTGGTATGGGCGGACGATGGCGCCTACTGGGACTTCTGCGCTCAGCGCGATCCGCTCACCATGGCCGTGGCGTCCGCACCCACGACCGTCGCCCTCTTCCGGTGGATGCTGGGCCCGCATCCCATCGTCCGCGACGGGAGGGCGACGCGCGTTGCGGCCGAACACGTCGAACGGGTGGGCTGCTTCCAGTTCCGCTACTCGAATCCGAGTGCGGAGGCCGCCCGTCAGATCATGAAGCATGTCCCCGCCGTGCTGGAGGCTGTCGTGAAATGGAATGGAGCGGGTCCGCCGACGAACACTCCATACACCATCCACTGGCTCCCCGCGGGCGGCGGAGGATGGGCCGAAGGCCGAGCGGCTGGAGTCTGCGTTTACAGCCGTGACCCGGCTCATCCCCTCAAGGTCCTGGCCCACGAACTCACCCATTCGACCACCGGCCCGTGGCCGCGCGCCTTCAACGAGGCCTGGGCATCGATGGTCGGAATGCGCGCCGCCGCCGCGCTGGGGTATCCCGAGAGTGGGACCGCCGAGCTGAGGCGCATCCTTGATCGGCTCGACGCGGCGGATCGCACGCGTACCGCCCTCGACATGATGGCCTCGGACGACGGCCCCATGAACCATGATTACCAGTGCAAGGCCACTTGGATGCTGATGGAAATGGAGAAGAAATACGGGGACGATTTCGTGTCCCGCTTCATGTCGCTCAGGAACCGGCGGCACGGACTGCGACGGCCCATCACCTTGCAACAGACCTTGGCCTTGTTTGCCCAGACGTCCGGCGACCCCGACCTGTGGTCCTGGTTCAAATCCACAGGCACAACGATCAGGCCTTCGCCGAGCGACCCGGGTCCAAAGGGGAACCGGGGACGACGGAAGCGCGCGAAATGACACGGTGGTCCCGGAACCCGCCCATCGGGCCGTTCCCCGGTGGGGCACTCTCGGTCGAGCCAAGGCGCCAGCCTGGGGGCCCGCCAATCGGGGCCGCAGCGGGCGCCGACGCCGACCGTGGCCGGGGTGGCGATGCCCGCCGGCGCATCCTCGCACGCGAGAGGCTGTGAGAGTTGGCGAACTTCCGCCGGTCGCTCCACCGTCGACAACCCTTCGCGTCGACACAGCGACGACGGGATCCCGACCAAACTCATTATTTCACTCTGTCATTTTCAGCAGCACAGACACGATCTCGTGCTGCTCAGTGCAACGGTTCGATAAGACCCATAAGTTCATCAGTCACTCTCTTTTGATGTCTCAATTGTCTACAGTCTCGCCAGCATCTTGCTGCCACCTTCCGTCCAAGGCTCCTGAGCGCCCTGAGGTTCCTTGCGAGCAGGCCGACATCGGGGCGTGGATCAGCTCCACAACCTTCAGGTAGTGCTTCGTGCAGTGGTGGATGAATCGGGCGTCGGCGATCATCTGCCGGCGGGCAACGGGATCCAGTTCCTGGATGGGCCTCTCCCCATACGCCTTGCCATCCAATACAGCCTTCCCTACCTGAATGACCGATGTCGTGCCCCCACAATATCCACCCGTCTCGTCGAGAGGCTGCAGGGGCATGCCTCCCGGAGTGCTCTCTCGGGCCAGTTCGAAGATGGTCATCGCACCTCGTACGCCTTCTTAAGGTGCTCTTCCATAGCCGTTAGCGCTTTGCATATCTTGGTGCTGTACTTGCCCCACCTGCATGCGTGAAGAGCACGCACGGCCGCAGTGCAAAGCGGCAGCAGCTGCGCCATGGCGTGCGTGGCCAAATGGGCAGTGGCCGCCCGCTGCAGATATGCGTCCGGGTGGCAACCGGTCGTGTGGAACGTCGCCGCAATGACATCAGTCTCAGGGATCTTCAGATAGGTCACGCCAGGCGCGGGGGCTACCACGCCGCGCACCACCAGCGGCACCCGGATTGCCTGGCGCGCAAGATCCGGCAGCGGTATGTACGTCTTGACGCGCGGCTTCGCTTTCTTGCTCACTCTCTTGCTCATTTCTCACTCTCCTGATTGTGGAACCGAGACTGCACTGTCACGCTAAGCACGACAACTGTCATCAGTGCCGTGTACTGTAAGAAAACTGTAAGTCAAAAGGCCGTCAATGACTTGCTGAAGTGTCAAGTCAATACACAGTTTGCTGGCAGTTTCTCAATGACTAGCCAAAACGCACTCAAGCTGTTGGTATCCTAAGTACTTAGATACATTCCTCAGACACCTGCGATTCTGTCAAGCGACAAATGAGGTGCCTTCAGAACTCATTACATTACCAACAACTTACAAAAGTTGGCAAGCCAAAACGCAGATTTGGCGTAAAAGACGATGCCCCCGGTATTTGCGCAGTATTGGTGACGAAAAGTTCCCATATCTGATAACGACGCAAGGGAGGGGGGTGCCGAGCTAAACGGGGGTCTCGACCCCAAAAGTCGGGGGGTAACCCTTTGGCGACGGGGGGTCTGGACCCCTCCGAGAGGGGGTACTCGGACGAAAAAGGGGGTAGCCGAAAGGGGTCCGGATACCCCGATGTACCCCGATCGGGGAACCGCCCCGCCGGCCGACCCGCCGACCCAAGGTAGAAAAGGTCGGCAAGGTCGGCCGGGGGAGGACGAGCGCCAGGCAGGGGACGGCGCATTCGGCACAAACGGCACCCGGATCCATCCGTCCGCTGGCTTCCCGGGGGATCTCGGCGGCGAGAAGCTCGTAGTTCCGGATAACGCGACGGGCCCCGACGACGATCCTCTGCGGCGTCAGGCCACCGCAAGCAGCGGCGTCCCGGATCTTGTCCTTGCTCTTCGACGGTACCGTCGCCCCGCGTGTGCGGGCGGCATGGCCGTCAGCGGGCAAACGCAGGCCGGCTGGCTGAACATCCTGCGGCCACTCCGTACTTCCTGGCGGCGGCCCCCGGCGGTAGATTCGACGCAGGCGGGAGTTCACTGGCGTCCCGACGGTGGCGGCTCTCACAAGGATCCGTACCGCAGGATCAAGGCCCCTCCATTGCATCGGGCGCGGGCGGGGTCGGGCTGGGGGTGGCGAGAATGAGCAACGTATCGACAGGCAGACCGGTGAGCGGGACCCAGGAGTGGGCTGCCAGGAACGAGAACATCCAGAAGGGATGCGAGCACGACTGCAGCTACTGCTATGCCAAGTCGATGGCGGTTCGCTTCCACCGCTGCACGCCCGTCGAGTGGGCGACACCCCGGCTTGTCCCGAAGGCACTCGGGCGCGGGTTCAAGAAGCGTGCGAGGACGACCATGTTCCCGAGCTCGCACGACATCACGCCAAGCAACATCGGGGAGTGCCTGGCCGTCCTGACCCGTATGCTTGAGGCGGGCAACCGCGTCCTGATCGTTTCGAAGCCCGACCCCGACTGTGTCGAAAGGCTCTGTCGCGAGTTGGAGCCGCACAAGGGTCGGATCCTCTTTCGATTCACCATCGGATCCGCGGATGACGCCATCCTGAAGCGCTGGGAGCCCGGCGCGCCCCCCTTCACCCGGCGGCTGGCCGCCCTGCAGCACGCTCACGCCTGCGGCTTCGCGACGAGCGTCTCGTGCGAGCCGATGCTGGACGCGCGGGTGGACAAGGTCATCGAGGCCGTCCGCCCGTTCGTCACCGATGCCGTCTGGATCGGGAAGGCAAACCACCTGCGCCATGCAATCAGCTTGAATGCGCCCGGTAACGAGGAGGCCATGCGGTGGGCGGGTGAGCTGTTGGCGACTCAGACCGACGGCGCCATCCGGGATCTGTATGAGCGGTTCAAGGCCGACCCCCTGATCAAGTGGAAGGACTCGATCAAGAAGGTCGTCGGCCTCGATCGCCCAACGCAGCGGGGGCTGGACGTGTAGGGCGGGATCACGCGATGGATTTTGGAACGCGTTCCAAGATCTCAGCGGCAGAGAAGGCGCAGCGGCAGCGGGTGTACAGCGGATAGGGGACGGGACTGGATGCTGGACTTGGAACCGGGGGATACGCGATGAGATTCGGGAAGATCGTGGCTCTGGCCGCGGCGGCCGGACTGCCCTCCGCAGGGGTTCCGGCGGCGGACGAGATCCGCTGGCACTCCATGCCGGTCCGCTCCAGGACCGAGGCCGAATTGGGGCTGCCGGGCGGCGAGGCCGAGCAGCACCTACAGGGCATGACCCGCGCGGCCTCCCGACCCGACCGGATCTACCTGTCCCACGACTGCGGCCAGGTCTGGCGGAGCGACGACAACGGGCGCACGTGGCGCCACACCATCTGCCGCGGACTGCACGTTGCCGCGGGACAGTCGATCG
>CAYODK010000207.1:0-10107 GCA_964402695.1 uncultured Verrucomicrobiota bacterium | reverse complement strand
GAGGGGCAGCAGGATCCGGCTGCGATCCTCGGGCACGAACTGCTGGGCATTGAGCGTCCGGTATCGCTCGCCCGGCAGTTGCAGCGAGGCGTGGACGGTCCCGCCCTTGCTGATGAACTGATGCAGCCGGAACGCGAAGAGCGGCCGGGCGGTCATCGGATGCCGACATACATAGCCATTTAGGAGCGTGCCGCGGATGGCCTCCTCCGCACGCCCCGCGGGAACACCGGCGGTTTCGGCGAGTCGGGCCGCCACGCCCTTGGGGCCCACGATCGCTTTGGGCTGCGCCCGCACAAGGCGTCCGTCCTGTGTCTCAAGGCCGAACGTGCCTTCGACCCACCGCGAGAGTGGGTGGCGGCGGAACGATTCCACATCCTCGGCCGACGGCAGGGAAAGCGGATCGAGACAAGTCTTCAACTCGTCCGGCGAGGGCATGCCGCCCACCGTTACGGGCTCCAAGTCCTCGCCAATGACGTTCGATTCAGAGACGGTGGCACCGAAGATCAGAGAGGCAACGCGGCTGACCTCCCGGTGCTGGCTGGCGGGTGTTCCATCCCCGCCCATGGTAGCCGACGTACCCACGCAGACGAGATCCCGGACATCGGCCCGGTCACGCAGACGGCGGACGAGCAGGGAAACGTCGGCGCCCTGACGGCCACGGTAGGTGTGCAACTCGTCGAGGACGAGGAAGCGCATACCTTTCGCGGCGGCGATCAGGTCCCTCTCGTCAGGCCTCGTCAGGACCAGTTCCAGCATGACGTAGTTCGTCAGCAGGATGTCCGGGGGATGCGCAATGATGTCCTTGCGTTCTTCGTCCGACTCCTGCCCGGTGTAGCGGCGAAAGGTGACGGGGCGTGCATCGCCGAACCCGTGATCGAGGAACTTCCCGAGTTCGCCCATCTGGCTGTTGGCCAAGGCGTTCATCGGATAGACAACGATGGCCTTGATCCCCCCGCCGGAGCCAACGCGCAGAACGTGGTCCACGATGGGGATGATGTACGCGAGACTCTTGCCTGATCCCGTTCCCGTGGTCAGCACGTAGTTGTCGCCGCGAGCCGCGGCGTCGATGGCAACCTGCTGGTGCCGGTGCAGGCGCAGTTCCTTGCCGACAGGGTCCGCTTCGCTCTTGTCGCGGCAGAAGATCTGGGCGCACGTCGCGTGCAGGGCCCCCGCCGATGCGAGTTCCTGAACCGAGGAAGCGGCCTGGAAGTTCGGATTGAGCTGGATGAGGACTTCGGGCCAGAGAAGGCCGGCCGTGAAGCCATCGTCGACGAGCTTAAGGATGTCAGGGTCGCGGATCGTGAAGAAGCTGCGAACGTACTTGGAGTAGTTCTCGATCAGCGCATCGCGGAAGTGGAAGATGTTCACGCGAAGCCCCCTTCAACCCTGCGATCGAACCGCCCGGATCGGAGGTCCTGCCCGGCCCCCGACTCCGTTACCTGCCCACCACTCCCATGCCCCAGTGAGCACACCCCCCCTACCCTCCGTCCTGCAGCCATCACGGTCGTCAGCATCCGCCGCGACGCCATGAGAGCCACATCTGACCTGTGTATACGAAAGCATGCTACCGCCTCAAGGACCATCTAGGGAAGAGACAGTTGTCCTCTGCATTCTGGAGCGAGCGTGTGGGCCGCTATCGCCTCTCGCTGCCCGCACACAGAGCGCAGGCCGGAATCTCATCCTGACACCGGGTATCCCCGTATCGCCGCCCGCAACTCCGCCCGGACTTCGTCACGCAACCCCTTCGGCGCCTCCACCCGAACCCGGCGGCCGAAACCCAGTATCCACGGCACGAGGTCGGAGGTGTCCAGCACCGGCAGCTCCAAGACCACCGAGCTGTCCCGCTGCAGCTTCATCTTCTGCCCGGGGTGCCATTGCTTCTCCGACACGTAGGCGCGCATGTTCGGGTCGAACCGCAGCCGAACCCGCACAGGCTTCCCGGCATCCGGCCGCAGGATCTTCCCGAAGCGCTGTCCCAGAAGGGCCTTCGGGTCGAAGTCGTCCGGCATCTCGAACCGACGGTCGGACAGCGCGGCCTTCCGGATGCGCGACACGGCGAACTGGCGTACCCCCTCCACCGCCGGGTCGGCGGCGAGGACGTACCACTCCCCTTCCAAGTTCAGCAGGTGGTAGGGCCGCAGCACCCGGGACCGCGACTCCGTGTCGCCCGCGGACCGGTACTCCACGTCCAGCTCTTGCTGCGTCGTGAGCCCGCGCAGGACTGTACGCCAAATGTCGGGGTCAATGGCCCGGCTCGGCGGTCCCACGAAGCTCACCCGGTCGCAGATAAGTTCCGGCGGCAGGCTCACCTTGGCCGGCAGGAAGCCCGCCAGCTTCCCGTAGATCGACCGCAGCTCGCCGGCAATCGGCGTGCCCTGGTACAGGGCGGCCGCCTGCGTGCCGATGAGGAGCCCGATCAGGTCGCCCTCGCTCAGCACCACCGACGGCAGGAACCATGACCGGTCGGTGTAGTAGAACCCGTGCCGGATGGCGTCGTACTCCAACGGCGCGCTCAGCTCATCCCGCAGGTAGTCGATGTCCCGCTGCACGGTACGCGGGCTGACCTCCCATTCCCGGGCCAGGCCGGTGCAGTTGGGATACGTCCCCTTCCGGATCTCGCCGTCGATATGGAGCAGCCGGCGGTACTGCGGCTTGAACTTCGGCTCCGACATTTTCCTGCCTCCGCCTGGGGGTACGACACTGTTTGACGTACCCCCTTCTATAGGATGGGGCGCGTGAAGAGAAGAACGAACGAAGGCGCAACAGGAAGGAGCCCCGGATGAAGACGAACGGATGGTCGCGTGTGGCCGGCGATGTGATGCCGTACGTGGTCCGGATCGAACTGCCAAACGGCTATGGTAGCGGGTTCTACGTGGGCAAGACGGTCCGCGACGGCCAGCCCTGCTCGGCGATCGCGACCATGGCGCACGTGGTGGACTACGCCTTCAAGTGGCGGGCACCGCTCCGGATCATCGGCCAGAGTTCAGACACGGCGCTCGAAGCCGACTTGTTCACCATCACGATCAACTCCGACCTCGACCTGGCGGTCCTGGAGATCCCCGGTGACGCGCTGGAGTTCCCCGCGACTCCGCTGTCCATGGCGGACTCGTCGCTCAAGATCGCGCCGGGATCCTCCGTGGCCTGGTGCGGCTACCCGAACATCGCCGAGGGGATCTGCTGCCTCTTCGCCGGCCACATCAGCGCTAACATCGCCACGCACGGCGATTACCTGGTCGACGGGGTGGTCATCCATGGCGTCAGCGGAGCGCCGGCGTTTGTCTTCGACGGGAAGCGTCCGGTGGTTGTCGGCGTGATGGCGCAGTACGTGCCCAACCGCGCAAGCGGCGAGGCACTGCCGGGGTTGGGGTCCGTCCGGAACGCCGGGCACCTGTGGTCCATCTTGAAGCCTGCGAAGAGGACGCCCCAGAAGAAGCGGCGGCGGCGTTGATGGCCGTTGAAGCATCACATCACCACGAGAACCGAGGGAGGACAACCGATGGGCATGGATCTGGAAGGACCGGACAGGTACCGCTACTGGACCCGACAGGGCTGGGGCAACCTGATACGGCTCGCCCTCGCCTATGGCTGGAAGTGGACGGGGGCATGCGATACGCGCCGGGGCCCGCCCGTCCCGCAGATCTGGTCGTACGTGGTGAATGAGGGGCAGTGGGTGCGGGCCAGGGACGCCCGCGGCCTCGCCGAGGCCTTGGAGCGCGCAATGCCGGACCTCCAACGAAAACGGTGGGGGCGCCGCCGGAAGCTCACCCCCGCCCAACGATGGTTCTTCAGCAAGGACGGTCAGATCGCGATCCTGGAAACGATCATCTTCCTCCGGAAGGGAGCGTTCAGGATCTCCTGATTCGAGATCCGGGCTGGTCCGGCGTCGCGGACATTTCGCGACCACGGCTCGCCCCCGAACAACCGAGGCAGGCCATTCCCGGCACGGCATGAACCCGAGCCACTGGATGGCCTGCCCCGCGCCGCATCCTATCCCGTGCTGTTCGACGCATGGACGCTTGGCGTGCGTCGTCCGCTCACAGCCGGTACATCCTTCGCCTCGAAGGCGGGTTGATCGGCGATTCGTGGGCACCTTCATCGAGGCGGAAGAACGCCGTGTGAACCGCGGCTCCATCGCACAGGAGTGCGCTGCCCGCGACGACACCATCCCGATATCGGTAGTCCTCCCCCAGCCCGACCGACTTGAAACGGTGCTCCAAGCATCCAAGAGCGGCTGCCACGAACGCCCGTGCCGATGCCTCGGGGTCCGGCAACGCGGCGCCGACGTGCCCTGCATGCGAGAGGATCGCATCCATGACGTAGCTCTTGACCAGCTTGGTGTGAAGTCGCGCATACGCCGCCGGGCGGGACAGCAGGTCCATGCCCACGGGCCGACCGTCCTGAAGAACCAGCAGGCCGGCCTGCTCCGCAAGAAGCGGGAAGGCCGCCAGGGCTCCGTCCAGATCGCCCTCCTTGGCCCGGTAGACATCCCGCATGGCCGAGGTCGGGGAACCCGCGGACGCCGCGCACTGCATGGCATCGATGTCCGCCCAGACCTGGCCTTGATCCGACTGGAAGCAGGCGTGTTCCATGAGCGAATGCGAAACCGACGTGAGCTTTCGTGCGCGGGCCTGGCGCGCCATCACGTGACCCGACTCATGGAAGACCGGCGCCGAGTAGGACCACCGCCCACGTTCCGTGCAGCTTACGGGGATCACGATCGAACTCCCGGCCGGCACGAGTACGGTCGTATTCAGCACCCGGTTCTGCTTCGCCCCCGCCAGTTCCTCGCCGTCCAGCATGAGCACCGGCAGGGTCGCCGTGCTGGTAACCAACAACTCCGGAACCGAGCCGCCCTGCGACACCTCGGATACGCTCACCGCCCGGTTGGCCAGCGCCTCACCCAGCGTCATGTACTCCGGCCCCTCGACCGACCCCGCGAACAGCGGGCACACCACGATTCGCCGGTACCCCTGCGCCTCGCCGAACCGAAGCCCCGTCAAGTGCTTCACCATCGTCTCGTTCATACCATCTCCTCTGGTTGCGGCCGCTCCTTTGCACGACCCATGCCATCGGGCTGGCGGCCAGCCGGACTTAGTTGGATCATTCTATCTCTAAGTAGGTTATGAGATGGACTTCTGCTAGCCGTGCCCCCGCAGGCAGCAACCCCGGTTCAAGAACCGCCAACTTGCGTTGAAATCCCGTAGCCATCGACCGCTGCCCTGCATACACTGACAGGCAATCGCCACGATCTCGCAGACGGAGGCATGACCTATGAAGGCTCTGCTGGTGTTCGCAGGCCCCCAGGATCCGTATGCCCAAGGGTTGATCGGTGAGGAGAAGACACCGGGCACGATCCTGTCGACGGTGCTGTCGCGGAGGTTCGACAGGGTGGCCATCTTCCATACCGACGCAACCGCAGAGAACGCCCGGGCGACGGCTCATGCCATTCGCGACCGAGTGCCCACCACGGACGCCCAGCTTGTACAAGTCCTCGGGGCGGATACATCCAACTACAGCTGGCTGATCGACAACCTGCGGGCAGCGTGCCGGCCGTTGTTGACGGAGTGGGCGGGAGCCGAGATCTCGATTGTTACATCTCCCGAACCGGCCGAGATCCATGCGTGCTGGGTGCTGCTGGTGTCGACGGGCGAAATCACCGCCCGCCTGCTGCACGTCCAATCGCCGGGGTATCCGAGCGACACGACGGCAACGGTATCCGAGGTCAGCGTGCCCCGTCTGCCACTGCGCCCAAGCAGCACACAACCGCCGCCCCCCCGCCCTGCGGCACCGCACCCGTCCTTCGCGCTATCGGAGATGCGGAGGAACCGTCCCCACATCATGTATGCGTGCGCGGACAACGGGCCTGGGGAGCCGTCAATCCACCAGGCGAGAGTCTCGGAGTCTGCACCCGAAAGCCCACCGGAGCTGGCGGCCGCCATGGCCGAGGTTGGCATGGTCGCGGAGGCGCCCGGCATGCGGGATGTTCTCACTCAGATCGCCGCGCTGTCGCGCCACGAGGTGCCCATCCTGATCCTGGGCGAGACGGGCACCGGCAAGGAGTTGGTCGCCAAACTGGTGCATCGCCTGAGTCCGCGTGCGGGGCACCCGCAGGTCGTGGTGAACTGCGGTGGCTTGTCCGCGACCCTGGTGGAGAGCACCTTGTTCGGCCATACCCGCGGTGCATTCACGGGCGCCATAGCGGACCAGAAGGGCAAGTTCGTCGAGGCGGACGGCGGAACGCTGTTTCTCGATGAGGTCGGCAACATGCCCATGGAAGTCCAACCCAAGCTCCTCCGGGTCCTTGAGGACGGCGTCGTGGAACCCCTTGGCGGGCGGGCTCCGGTCACGGTCCGGGTGCGCGTGGTGGCCGCCACCAATACGGATCTCGATGAGGCCCTTCATCGGGGCAGGTTCCGCCAAGATCTCTACTACCGGATCGCCGGGGGCGTCGTGCACCTGCCCCCGCTGCGCGACCGGAGGGAGGACATCCCACGGATCGCGGTTCGAGTTCTTCAGAACCTGAACCGCTCGGCATCACGCCCCCGTCGGTTCACCACGGGGGCCTTGTCGCGGCTGCAGGCGCACAACTGGCCGGGGAACATCCGCGAACTTCAGAATGTGATCAGCCGGTCGATGATGCTCTGCACGCACGAACTGCTGGATGCCGATGACCTGTTGATCAAACCTCCGGCGCACGGCCCCGATCCGCTCAGCCAGTTGCCGGAACCGAATGACGGTTTCCACATGGAGGAGTTCCTGCGTAGCGTCCGGAAGCAGCTGATGCTACGCGCCCTTGAAATGGCTGCCGGCAACCAGTCCGGCGCCGCCCGCCTGCTGGGCATTACACCCCAGGCGGTCCACAAGTTCCTGCGCGGGGAGAATGCACCGATGACCTGATCCACATCGGCAACCAATCTTGCCGTTCACGATCACAAAGGACAATTTCGGTTGGAAGCCAGGGAGCGAAGGAACATGGGCGATATCGCAGTCATGTCCGCCGAAACGATGCACCAGCAGCTTCGCATCCTCCGGGACGGTGCGAACGACGATTGGATCATCCGGCTGCACCGGGCGATTTCGTGGCTGGAACGGGCCGAGGCGGTCGCGGCATCGAGCCAGGAGGCCGAGTTCCTGTTCCTGTGGATCGCAGTGAGCAGCCTGTACGGGAGTTGGAGCCGGGAGACGAGCTTCCCCATGCCCGACTCGGCCACCCGCCCCAGCTTCATCAAGGAGGTCTTCACGTGGGATCCAGAACCGTTCCGGGACTTCGTGGAGCGGAACCGCAAGCACATCCACCTGCTGATCGCCTGCAAGCATCTCACCATGCGGTTCTGGGCGGCACCCGAGGATCCAGCGTCGGGTGACGTGGCGGCCAAGGATGCCGATAAGCTGGACTGGGAAATCGGGTGCGGGCATGTCGGGTGGGTGTTGGAGCGGCTCACGGACCGGATCTACGTGCTGCGGAGCCAGATCGTCCACGGCGCCAGCACGGCGGGCAGCTACGTGAACCGGGAGATCTTCACGACATCCCACTACCTCCTGCGCCAGCTCGTGCCCCTGTGCGTCCAAGCCGCCCTGCTCAAGGGTCGGGATAGGAAGTGGCCGGAGCTTTGCTATCCGCCGACGCATGCGTAGGCTTGCCCAGAGCGAAAGGAGCGCCTATGAGCACGACGAGAGCAATCCGCCGGATCATCACCGGGTCGAATCAGACCGACGGCGCGGGCGTCAGGCTCGTGCGGGTGATCGGGCGCGATGACGTGGAGGACTTCGACCCCTTCCTCATGCTGGACGCCTTCGATTCGCGGAACCCGGACGACTACATCCGCGGCTTCCCGTGGCACCCTCACCGGGGCATCGAGACCGTGACGTACCTCATCGAGGGCGATATCGAGCACGGGGACAGCCTGGGCAACAAGGGCCATATCCTGAACGGCGGGTGCCAGTGGATGACCGCCGGGAGCGGCATCATTCACCAGGAGATGCCACTACCGTCCGATCGGATGCTTGGCCTACAGCTCTGGCTGAACCTGCCCCGCAAGGACAAGTTCACGCCGCCGCAGTACCGCGACCTCACGGCGGACAGGATCCCGAAGGTCCAAGAGGACGGCGCGGTCGTGCGCGTTATCTCGGGCCGGCAAGGTGAGGCGCAGGGCGCCACCCAGGGTGATTACGTTCCGGCCCTGCTCCTAGATGTCGCCCTGGATGCGGGGGCCGCATGGCGGCGGCCTGTCGACGCCAGCCTTACCCTCTTCATCTACGTCTTCGAGGGCTCCGGCTTGCTGGGCGACCCGCCCACCCGAGTGGATAGCCGCCGGGCCGTCTTGTTCGGCGAGGGGGATGAACTCGCCGTGCAAGCCGGCGACGCGGGCATGCGGTTCATGCTGTTTGCCGGCCCTCCGCTGCGCGAACCGATCGCCTGGGGCGGCCCCATCGTGATGAACACGCGGCAGGAGTTGGAACAGGCCTTTGCCGAGATCGACGCCGGGACCTTCATCCGCCAGTAGCGACGCCGGGGCGCGACTGTGGCATGGTACTCGCAGGGTACGATCCATCATCGGCGTGATCGTGGGTGCCGTGGCCGGCGGGTTGCTGGGCTACGTGCTTGGCTGCACGGGCGGCGGCTGCCCCAGGCGCATCAGCGACGGATTCATGGGCTGGATAACCGCTCGCACACCGAGGCCGGGCTGGCATAGGGAGGCGGCAGCAGGCGCGTGCCGGTGACGCCACCGGAGAACACATCCCCGGTGAGCGGGTGGACAACCAGCCCGCCGACGCCGATGCGGGGCAGGTCCCCGCTGATATCCGTCCACGTGCCGCCCGCATCGGTACTGCGGAACAGGAACGGCCGCCCCGGCGCGTGGCAGCCCGCGTAGACGACCTCGGGGTGTCGCGGATCGATGGCGACCGCACGCACGAAGTTCCGCTGCTCCTTCTCCCCTCCCGCGAGGGCGAGGACGCCGAGGCTCCGCCATGCCGTCCCGTCGAAGACGGCCAGGTCGCCGCGCGCATCGACGCTATAGACCCGGTCGGCATTCCCCGGGCAGGCCGCGAACGTGGGCTTGCTGTCGAGCCGGCGCATTGCCCAGCCGGGCCGGCTGTAGAGCCGCCAGGTCTCGCCGCGGTCATCGGAGCGGAGCAGTTCGGTCCGGCGCTCGTCCATGGCGTACAGCGTGTCCGGTCGCGAAGGCGACATCCCGACGATTGTAGCGCCCGCCGGAAGGGCCGGCAGCCGATGGAACGTGCGGCCCGCATCGTCCGAGCGCTTGTCATCGGCGTAGACGACCCCGGGGTCTTTCGCGTGGAAGGCGACAAAGAGGTTCTGTCGCGCCTTCGGCTCGATGATCGTCCAGGTTCCGCCCGCGTCCTCGGAGCGCACCAGCACCTGGTTCCAGTAGCCGCCGGCCGAGGCGACGACCACGCGCGATCCGGGTGCCGGCTGGAAGTCGCCCGCGTACATGCCTGTGTGCTCGATCTTCCGGTCACGTTTCCACACCCACGGCACCGGGGCGCGTTCAAACCACAGGCCGCCGTTCGTCGTGACGACCGCACCGACATCGTAGCAGAAGAAGGCGAAGCGGAGCGGGTCGGTCCGGTCGAACGCGACGGGGTGCGTGAACCATCCCCAGGCATAGCCGGTGAAGCCGGCCGAACTGTCGGTGAAGGTGCGGCCGCCGTCGCCTGTGCGGTACATCGTCGCGTTCGCGATGCCGACGGCCGAGTCGGGATCGCGCGGATCGGGAAGCAGGGCGCTGAACTCGCCGTTGAACTTCGACTTCCACGAGCTGCCTTCGCGGTCCCAGCCGGGGAGCGGGACGATCTTCGGCGTCTCCCAGGTTGCGCCGCCGTCACGGCTGGTCCGCATGTGGGCGCCATTGCGCCCGACGAGGTGGATGCGGTCGCGGGCCGTCGGGTGGATGACGGCGTACTGGGCGTCGAACTGCAGGATCCGGGAGAACTTCCGCCCACCGTCGCGTGAGCGGAAGAGTCCGACGCCGTCCACCGTCGCGTGGATGTCGAGCGGGTTCGCACGGTCGATCTCGATCGAGCGGACGCCGCCCTTCGGCAGGTCGCCGAGCGGCAGGAAGCCCGCCCCGCGGTCCTCGCTGA
>CAYODK010000206.1:0-10113 GCA_964402695.1 uncultured Verrucomicrobiota bacterium | reverse complement strand
ACCGCGAAGTCCCAGACCTTCCGGCCATCCATCCGAAAAGCATGAAGTCCTTCGTCCAGAGTGGCCTGCGTGGTGGGCATTCTTGAGCCCCCGGCAGGGAACCTGATGACGTCCCACTTGCGCCCGTCGGCCGCAAGATAGTGGCTCAGATATCCAGCGCTCTCGGTCTGGGCGAGGACGACCGCGCCGGCCCCATCGCCAAAGAACACACAAGTGGTCCGGTCTTTCCAATCCAGTATCCGCGAGTATGTTTCGGCCCCAACAACCAGTACGTGCCGGTATTGTTCGCTGCCCCGCATCATGCTGAATGCGACGCCGAGAGCGTAGGAGAACCCAGCGCAGACTGCACCCACATCGAAGGCACCGGCACGCCACGCGCCAAGTTTGCCCTGAAGAATGGCTGCCGTGGACGGCTGAATCATGTCCGGCGAAGAAGTCGCCACCAGAATCATGTCCAGATCCTCAGCGCAGATGCCCGCCTGCTTCAATGCTTCGAGCGAAGCTTTCAGCGCCAGATCGGACGTCGCTTCTGCCTCATCGGCAATATGACGCTGTCGAATGCCGGTCTTCTCAAAGATCCATGCGTCGGTTGTGTCGACGGACGCTTCCAACTCCTTGTTGGTCACAACCCTAGCTGGAAGGTAGCTGCCCGTGCCAACTATCCCGAATTCCCTCATGGCTGCGTCTCCCGGATTGGATCAGCCTGTCCACCGGCGGCTTGCCAAGGATAGCCTCGCTGCTCGGTCATATGGTCCTTCCACGGATAGAGCTGCCGTCCTCCGTCACCTCGCAGAGCTCGGACAGAGCCTACATCCCGTGCGGGGACTCCAACCATGATCCGCTCCTCAGGCACACTCTTCCGCACCAATGCCCCCGCACCCACGAGGGCATCGCGACCGACCTCGATTCCTGGAAGAAGAATC
Source organism: uncultured Verrucomicrobiota bacterium (assembly GCA_964402695.1). Lineage (GTDB taxonomy): Bacteria > Verrucomicrobiota > Kiritimatiellia > PWTM01 > PWTM01 > VGWF01. Next base: position 9,190 of record CAYODK010000206.1, on the reverse strand, counting down.
GCACCGGTGGCGACGATCGCATACTGCCGCACCGTGACGCCCCGCATCAGGTTCATGGGGGGATAGGGATCGTTTGTGAGAACAACATAAGGGTAGATCCATACGTAATCCTCGACAACCGACATCTGCCCAATGTGTACATTGGAGTGCATACGGACGAAGTTGCCGATCGTGCATCTACCTTGGATATCGGAGACGGTTCCCAAACTGCAATGGGAGCCCATTCGCGTCCCCTCACGAATCGACACCCGGTTTCCGCTCTGAAACCGTTCGCCGATCATCACGTCCTCATAGACCACGGAATGGGACCGCACGATTGACCCTGCACCGATCTTGGTTGGCAAGAACTGGTGTTCATCGGGATCTTCGTAGTAGCTTGCGGCCGGCTCACCGATCATGCAGTAGGGACCTATGACGGTACCCGATTCAATCTCGACGCCCGGATACAAGATACAGCCCTTGCCGATTCGAACGCGGTCCCCCAGCGACACGCCATCGTGTATCCAAGCATCTGCAGCGATTACACATCGCTCACCTTGCTCCGGACCGCTCATGATTTCCTCCGTCTTGCATGGCCGCCCAAGTCTCCCCGCCAGCCCGGCGCCAGTTCCTCGAACCGGGCCCGGCTGCGGATGTAGTCCTTCTCGTCGTAGGCCAGTCCCGCCACGGCCAGCAGGTCGGTCCCGGGTGCGAAGTCGCGGACCACCCTCCAGACGTGCGGATGGAGGAGCAGAGCGCGGTCCCGGCGGTCGAGGCGCACCGACTCCCTCCGGCCGCAGCCGTCGTCGAGGTCCACCGTGCAGGCCCCGTGCAGGCAGACGAGGATCTCCTCGGTCTCAAAATGCGCGTGCCCGCCGCGAACGTGGTCCTCGCGGATATCGGTCATGTACAGGACTTTCTTGATCTCGAACGGCAGCCCGTCCGGCGTCGTCCCGGGCTGGAACATGAGGAGGGCGCCGCCGACGGAGCCCTGTTTCTCGGTCAGGGGGAGGATTCGGTGAATCGATGAGTTCATCGCAGGGATACGGGGACTAGAGGTCGGAAGTCGGAGGTCGGAGGTCAGAGGTGCGTCCGGCACGTCCGGACACTCGCTTCGGCGATGAAGACAGAAGGAACGGAGCCGGGTTGTTCAGCATGGAGCCAAGCATCTTCCCGATCGCCACGACTTCCTCCCTCAGTTGCCCGTGCTGTTCGGGCGGCAAATACCCGCAATCTCGGGCGTAGTCCAACCACGTATCGGTTTCGCCGTTCTCGCCGTCGCAATCCGATAGCTTCGATACGAAGTGTGCCTCGTATCGCCGCTTTGCCCATGCCTCACGAAGGTTGGCACAAACCGAACGCGAGGATCTCCGGACTTGTCCGATGAGCGCAAAACGCTCCTCCGTCGGCCACTTCTTCGACAGGTCGAAGATCTCCATCGAAAGCTCGTAGGCCTTCTGATACACGTGCAGATCCTTCGCCGAACTGATCTTCATCGCCCTGACCTCCCTCTGTCCTCTGACCTCCGTCCTCCGTCCTCCGACCTCCGCCCTCTGACCTCTGACCTCCGCTCTCCGCCCTACGCTCTCCGCCCTACGCTCTCTGCCGATACAGCCTCACGTACTCCGGCAGGTACGTCGCGAGGGACATCTTCGGCGCCCAGCCGAGGGCGCGGACCTTGGAGCAGTCGACGGAGTAGCGCAGGTCCTGCCCGGGGCGGTTGGGGATGAAGATGAAGGCGTCGTCCGGGTCGATCCCGAGCGTTGTGGCCACCATGCGCGCGGCCTCGATCACGGAGTGCTCCTCGTTCGAGGAGACATTGTAGATCTCGCCGGCCTCCCCCTTCTCCAGAAGAAGCAGGATGGCCTCGCAGTTGTCGCCCGCGTAGAGCCACTCGCGCCGGTAGGTGCCGTCGCCATGGATGGTCATCTTCTTGCCGTTGAGCAGGAAGTCGATCGTCTTCGCCAGCAGCTTCTCCGGGTACTGCCCGAAACCGTAGTTGTTGCAGCTCCGGACGATCATCACCGGGAGCCCGTAGGTGTGCTTCCACCCCAGGATGAGCTGGTCGGCCGCCGCCTTGGTGGCCGAGTAGGGATTGGACGGGTTCAGCCGGTCCAGCTCGGTGTAGGAGCCCTCGTGGTTCGTCCCGTACACCTCGTCGGTGGAGATATGGACGAACACGGGCCGGTCGGTCTCATCCTTCGCGCGAACCAGTTCGAGGAGGTTGTAGACCCCCCGCACGTTGCTGTGGAAGAAATCGTGGTTCGCCAGGATCGAGTTGTCGACGTGCGATTCGGCCGCGAAGTTGACGATGAAGTCCACGCCCACCGGAAGGTGCTTCAGCTCGCAGATGTCCGCCTGGACATGCTCGTAGTTCGACCGGTGGTCGAAGTCCAGGTCGCTCCGGGCCGCATAGGTCGCCTTGTCGACGTTGATCACCTGGTGCCCGCGCTTCAGCGCCAGGTCGACGAAGTACGACCCGATGAACCCCAGCCCGCCCGTCACCATCAACCGTTTCATGCGTGGATCTCCGATGCCCGCCGCTGCTCAATACGTCACGCGTTATCTAACCACAATGAAAGCAAAGAGCGAAGAGAAGGATGAGGGATGGAACCTGAGGGAGAACCAAAGATCGAGGTTCGAGAACCGAGGTCCGACGGCATAGGTCGGAGATCGGAGGCCAGAGGTCGGAGGTGGAGCGGCCTCCGCCCCCCCCCACACACCGCCCACTCCCCCTCCCGTCTCCCCTCCGATCAGTGCAAATCACTGCCCATTATCAGCCATGCCCCTCCCAACCTCGAAAGGGGATCGCCATCACGTTCCGCGCCACCGGATAAACTTCGTCGCCGGCGTGCAGAATGAAGGCCGGCCCCTCGGCATCGCCGCTCGCTTCCATCCATCGCCGCAAGGGCCGCGCGTCGTCCGGGGTGACGCTGCGGGCGGCCTTGATTTCGAAGGGGATCCGGCGACGCCCCATGCGGATCAGCCCGTCCACCTCCAACCCGTCATGCGATCGCATCCAGGACAGTCGGGCTTCGGGCGCGAACAGGGGGAGCAACGCCTCGATCTCCATCATCACGGCCGTCTCGAACAGCGCCCCCCGGAGTCGGTCGAAATCGGGATCCGCAACGTCGCGCACCCCCAGCAGGTGAACCGCCAGGCCGGTGTCCCTCCAGAACAGCTTCGGCGATTTGACCAGCCGCTTGCCGATGTTCTGGTGGTGTGGTGCCAGCCTTCGGATCAGGAAGCTGGCTTCCAGAATGGAGAAATATCGGCCTGCCGTGGCCGAGCTCAGACCCGCATCCCGCGCCAACGCCGCCCGGTTGAGGATCTGCCCCGTCCGCGCGGCGGCAAGCTCCATCAGGCGGCTGAAGTCGGAGAGGTGTCCGATGTCGGAGATCCGGCGCAGGTCCCGCTCCAGATACGTCGTTCGAAACGACTCCATCCATAGCCGCCGCGTTTCATCGTCCGGCGCGGTCAGGCTCAGCGGAAACCCGCCGGTCACCAGCCGGCGCCATTCGAAGGGTCGCGCCCTGGGGGATGGCGGCGCATCCGCCGCGGGCATCCACATGCGGGTCCACAGCGGCTTCTCCGCCTCTTCCCATTCCTCGAACAGGGTGATGGGCGGAAGCTGGAGCACCCCCACCCGTCCGGCCAGGACGGCGGCCAAGTCGGCGCCCCGGTTCAATTCCGCCGACCCCGTGAGGATGAAACGGCCGGGACGGCGATCGGCATCCACGACGCGCTTCACCTCCCGGAGCAGATCCGGCGCCAGCTGGACTTCGTCGACAATGGCGCCGTCGCCATCTTCGAGGAGCGCGCGCGGATCCGTCTGCGCCAGCTTCCGGGCGGACAGGTCGTCGAGCGTGATATACCGCCGACCCTGCCGGATTTCGGGCATCTGGACCAAGGTCGACTTGCCCACCTGACGGCACCCCACCACGGCCACCACCGGAAAGACCTCCAGCAGGCGTTGCAGATGCCTCGCAAATATCCTCTTGATCATGATCGAATATATATCACAGCGTGATATATTTTCAAACGCCCTTCAGGCCGTCCGGCTTCCCCCCCATCCGCAGCGGTCGACGACCCGAGGGATGAAAGAAGAAGGATGGGGGATCAAACCTGCAGCCTCTGCCTCACGTTCCCGGCTCCCATCCGTGCGAATCAGTGTCGATCAGTGGTCCCCAATCCGGAAATCACGATGTCCAGTGTCTGGATGACTTCGTCCGCCGTGATGGCGTGCATGCAGGGATCGGCGGGCCGCACGCACCGCTGCTGCGTGCAGGGGGCGCATGGGTAGTCCCGTTGGGCATCGAGCACGACGCTTCCCGCGCTGCGGGGCCGGTACAGCGGCACGACGCCGGGGCCGAACAGGGCCAGCACCGGCACCCCGAACCACTCGGACGCAAGGTGCATCACCGCGCTGTCGGGACAGACCACAAGGTCGGCCCCTTCCAGTTCGTCGAAAAGGCCCCGCAGATCGGTGATCCGGGCCCTGGCGGCACCGCCGCTCCCGGCCACGATCCGCTCCAGCCGCGAGCGCTCGGCCGGCACGCCGACCAGCCGGACATCGACGTCGCCCCGCCCGCCCAACCGGCGGACGACCTCCGTCCATCGTTCCTCCGGCCAGAGACGGAAGGTCCAGCCCGCCCCGGTGCTGATCACGACCCGCCTGCGCCCATCGGCGGCGCGGCTCCGGAACCGCACGGGCGGATCCGCCGGACGGCATGCGAGGAGGGACAGGATTGCGTCGTGCAGTTCCACGCGGTGCGCGAGCGGGAGATCGCCGGCGCTCCGCGTCAGCAGCGAACCCCGGATCCGAATGTTGGAGGCGAGATAGTTGGTGAAGCCGGCCCGCTCCGCACACCCGGCCAGCGCGAGAGCGGCCTGGCTGCGGACGTCGCCGCGTGGATCGATGCCGAGGTCGAATCGCAGTCCGCCGAGCTCCCGCAGGAACCGGAACGACGCGCGCCAGCCCGCCCGCACGCCCGGGTTATTGACCCAGGGCAGGGCGATGGCATGGATGCGGGCGACGCCCGCGTGTCCGGCGTAGAGCGCCGCCGCGCAGGGATGGAGAAGCAGGTGGATCTCGGCCCGGGGAAACCGTTCGTGCAAAGGGGTGAACATGCCGCGCAGCAGCGCCGCATCCCCGACCCGGAACGGTTCAAGGATCAGGATGCGGCGGACGTCATCCAGACCACGCGGCGGGGGCGCCGCGGCCACGAGGGGACGCATCGCCGCCTCGAGGACCCGGGCCGCCACGGCCTTCCACGCCGGGTAGCGGACCGGACGGTACGGGAGTTCCCGCTCCGGAGTCATGGAGGGCCGCGCCTTGGCCCGCCGAAGCGCCTCGGCGAAGGCGGCTCCGTCGCGGCCGTGGACCGACACCGAGACCCGCCGGCGTCGCAACCCGGATCCGGCCAGCGCCAGTCGGCGTTGCGCGCCTCGAACCGCGTCCGGTCCGGAGGATCGTCCCCCGTGAACAACTCGTATTCGATGGACCGCGTCCGGCGGCACGACCCGCGGAGCGCCATTTCCGCGCGACGGGCGGCGTTGATCGCCCCGCGCCCCGCGCGAATCCATGCGGGCGCGCCGGCCAGCAGGCGCCGCTCCTCCTCGCGGGACACGGCCTGGCGACTCAAGTTGTCAGGGCCGAGCGTGAACGCGGCAAGCGGACGCCCCGTCATCCCGGCGCGGAACCCGGCGCGCAACACGCGGACCACCCAGTCGGCATCGCCGGCCGAACGGTACGACGAATCAAAGCGAATCCCCGCATCCCAAACCCGCCGGCGGAAGAACATCGCGCAGGAAAGGCCGTACAGGTGCGACACCAAGACGTAGGGCCATCGCACCGGCGGCACCCGGCGTCGCGCAAGGAGGCGACCGTCCTCGCGCACGACGAGGTGATCGCCGAACAGCAGGTCATGACCCGGATGCGCGGAGAACCACTCTGCAACAAACGCCAATGTTCCCGGCAGGTACTGCTCGTCGGCGTTGAGCCACCCGAGAATGTCTCCGCAGGCCAGATCGAAGCCCTTGTTCAGCGCATCGTACATGCCCCGATCGGGCTCGGAGAGCCAGCGCAGACGGAAGGATGAGGGGGGAAACCTGAAACCTGAAAGGGGGGCGAGGGCCGAGTTCCGAGATCCGAGGCCCGACGGATCAGGAACGAGGTCGGAGGTCGGAGGTCGGAAGTCGGACGGATCCCGACCGACAGATTCCGCCTTCTGACTTCTGACCTCCGACCTCTGACCTCTGTCCTCTGTCCTCCGGATCTCCCCCTCCGGCGCCACGTTCCGAAGCCACTCCACCGTACCGTCGGTCGACGCCCCGTCGATCACGATATGTTCGCCATCACATGCGCCCTGCCCCGCAACGGAGGCGACGCCTAGCGGCAGGCTGGAACGCCCGTTGCGCACGGGGCTGGCCACCGCGAAGGTCATGGGGCGCCCGTGCTCTCCTTCGCCCCTGCGACCCACTCACGAAGCACCCGGACGACGCGCGCGGCCGTGCGCCCGTCCCACAGTTCGATCGATCGCCGCGGCCCTCTGTGCTCAATGGCCGCAGCGCATTCTTCCTGCAACGACACCTTGCTGGGATCGACCAGACGGTTGGTCCCTTCGGTCACCGTGACAGGCCGCTCGGTGTTCGCCCGCAGGGTCAGGCAGGGGATGCCAAGGAAACTCGTCTCCTCCTGCACGCCACCCGAATCGGTCACCACGGCCCCCGCGTGCATCTCCAGGGCCAGGAAGTCCAGGTAGCCGAGGGGAGCAAGAAGACGGAGGCCGGAGGTCAGAGGTCGGAGGTCGGAAAGGGCATCGAGCATCTTGCGGGTACGGGGGTGGACCGGAAAGACGACGGGGAGATCCTTTGCGAGTTCCGCCAGTTGCCGCACGATCAGTCCGAGCCGCTCCGGATCGTCGACGTTGGACGGCCTGTGCAGGGTCACCAGGACATACCGTCCCGCCTCGACATCCAGCCGCGCCGTGATGTCACGGCGCTCCGCCTTGGGAAGCAGGTGTACGAGGCTGTCGATCATGATGTTTCCGACGAAGCGGATCCGTTCCGCCGGGATGCCTTCACGGAGCAGATTCGCGTCCGCGTCACGGCAGCTTGTCAGCAGGAGATCCGAAATCGAGTCGGTGACGATGCGGTTGATCTCCTCCGGCATCGTCCGGTCGCCGCTGCGCAGTCCAGCCTCGAGATGCGCAACCGGGATCCCCATCTTCACGGCCACCAGCGCGCCCGCCATCGTCGAATTCACGTCCCCGACAACCACCAGGGCGTCCGGTCGTTCCCGCTGGAACAACTCCTCCAACGCGATCATGACTTTCGCGGTCTGCGCGCCGTGCGACCCAGATCCTACACCCAGAAAATGGTCCGGCTTGCCGACTCCGAAATCGTCGAAGAAGACATCGCTCATCAGCGCGTCGTAATGCTGCCCCGTATGGATCAGCACGGGCCGTAGTGGGCCGCCTGACGTCCGCATCTCCCGCATCAGCGGGAAGACCTTCATGTAGTTCGGCCGGGCCCCGGCCAGTAAGGCAACCGACGTCATGCCGAAAGCTCCCTTGGGTTGCAGGCTTCCAAGATGCGGTCGCAGACCTCGGCAGCCAAGCTGTTTCTGATGCCGGGTCCCTCCGGCGAGATCACCCTCTTGGCAAACCGGATCCGGCCGACATCCTGGGGTTCTGAGATGAATGCCAGGAACCCGCGCGCCACGAGTTGCTCGTCCAGGGCCGGCCGGCGCCCGGTGAAGACGCTGTACGCCGGCACGCCGAGAAGCGCGGCCTCGCGATTCATGGTGCCCCCACCGCTCACGAACACGTCGGAACTCCAGATCAGCTGTAGACCATCAACCGCATGATCAAGAAATCGAACGCCATTCCTGAAGCGGCCCTCGATCAAGGCTCTGTCGCGTCTGTCGCGGCTGACGACCAACGCAGTGACCCTTGGTGTCATCCGGGCAGCGTCGATCAACGCGAGGAGCACCTGCTCGCTGCGGGGGTCATGGTAGTTCGCGGACATCGCAGATGGCCGGATGGTGACCAGGATATCCGTGGAGTCGACTCCGATCGACGTCCGGAAAAGTGGATCCGGCCGAAACGAGGGCAGGTAGAGCTCCTCCTTGTACCCGTCGTAGCGGATCACCTTCTGGAGCGGAAACCCACAGCATCGCAGGCGCTCCTCCGGAATGGCCCGCGGCATCAGGATGCGTCGCGACAGCCGTTTGAAGATCGATGCCTCGGTATACTCGTAGTCCATCATCACGACCGAGGGCACGCCCATGAGCCATGCGGTGACCATCTGCGTGCGGGATCCATGGCTCACGGCGAGATCCGGGCGGAACGAACGGACGCGCCGCAGGAGTTGCACGCTGCGCTGGGCCAAGTTCAGCAGCTTCCCCGCCTTGCCCGCGCCGCCGTGCCGGCCCACGGACTCGTGGGGAACGCCCCAGAACCTGCAGAGTTCCACGGTGCGGTTGAAGTCGCGGGCCGTGATCCGCAAATCGACGCCGCGGCGGATCATCTCGTCGATCAGCGGACGGAAGAGCGGCACGTGCGGGCTGTTATCGAGATCGATCCACACCCTCATCGAGAATCTCCGTTGCCCGCTCGCATCCGGCCAGCTCCTGCAGCACACGGAACATCCATGTCTGAACCCAACGCAAGTAGTCGATCCGGTTCAGTCGTCCCTTGTGGAGCAGGTAGTGAAAGCACCCACGTCCGGGATCCCAGAAGACCAACCGCGTCCGCCGCCACACGCGGCCGAGGAGGTCGTTGCTCCGACCCGCGTCGAGATTCCTCATCCTGTGAAGTGTCAGCAGCGCATGCGCAGCGGCATGGGCGTCAAAAGGACCATCGAGGTCCGCGAAGTAGCGAACCCCGCCCTCCTCAGTAAAGAAATGGTCTAGGTACCAGCGGTAGCCCTTCGCAAGCGATCCCCGCCAAGAGGGCTCGGGGATGGCCCTGAGGACCTCGCCGAGCGCGAGCAGGTTGTAGCCCGTGTGATAGCTGTCGATCCACCGGTTCCGCTCCTCCTCGCCGTACCACCAAGCCCCATCGGCCCGCTGCGCAGCCACGGTGTAGCCGGCCGAGGCACTGGCCAGCTCGATGAGATCGCCGCGCCCGGCAAGCCGCCCGCAACGCGCAAGAAGTGAAGCGCCCAGCAGGTTGGCGTTGTGAATGCGCGTTTGGTCCATGGGCGT
>CAYODK010000205.1:0-10119 GCA_964402695.1 uncultured Verrucomicrobiota bacterium | reverse complement strand
TCCTACCGCTGTTGGCTGTTGGCTGTTGGCTGTTGGATGTTGGACGTTGGATGTTGGATGTTGGATGTTGTCTCCGCCGTCCGCACTTCGATGTTCGATGTTCGATGTTCGGTGTTCGGTGTTCGGTGTTCGGTACCCGCCCTGCGAAGCCTTGGCGAAGCAGGGTTCGATGTTCGCGAAGCGCAACTCGTTCCTCCGCGTGCAGTGGCGGCAGAGGACGGCGCATTCGCGGGTGGCGATCAGCGCGGCGCGGTCGCGGTAGCGGCGGATGAGGCCGGGCACCGGCATGTGGTCCGCCTCGCCGAACGGGTCGGGATCGAGGTCGCCGCCGGACAGTTCCGCCGGGTCGGCCGCGCACAGGCGGTAGATCGGATCGGAGGGCGCGCAGCGCCGGATCAGCGACGCGTAGTACGGCGTCACCGCCATCGGCCAGGTTTCGCAGGCGGACGCAATCCGGCCGTCCGGGCGCGGCGTGCGGGCTTTCAGGAACGCCGCCAGTTCCTCCGGGCTGCGAAGGCGGCGGCGCAACTGCGAGAGCCATGTGACATTGGAATCCGGCTTCATTCCGGCCGCGCATGATGCCCGAGAAGTCCGCCCGTGTCAGGCGTGCGCTTCGAATGCCGGTCGTGGGGCGGGCACTCCTTCCTGCCCTTCATCCGCCCCGCCCTCGTGGAAGCGGCGCCCCCGCCGCTTCGTCCGGCCCGGAGGATGGCAGGCGAATGGGGGCAAACGAATGAGGACAGGGGCAAGGGGCGAGGGTCGAGGGGCGGGGGAGAGTGGCAGGTGTCGAGTGTCGTCCCGGAGGATGACAACCGAATGAAGACGGAAGCCGGGGGCGTCATCCTTCAGGTTTCAGATTGCCGCCCTCATCCCTCCCCAGTGGTCGTTGGATGTTGGGTGTTGGTTGTTGGATGTTGGATGTTGGGTGTTGGTTGTTGGTTGTTGCTTCGGAGTCCTCCGCGCGCGACGGGGGCGTCGCGTCCACGGCCTCTGCATGTCCGCCGTCAGTCCTCAACGACCACGCGGAACCCGACGTTGTACACCTTCTGATAGGGCCGGAAGGCGCGCCGGAAGGAGGCGGTCGCGTGTTTCGGGCGGTCGTACCACGAACCGCCGCGAACGATGCGCCGCTCGATGCCATCCGTCGCGTTCCGTCCGTCGCCGTCGCGGTACGGGTAGGCGGCATCCTTCGAGCGCGTCCACTCGGCGGCGTTGCCGTGCAGGTCGCTCACTCCCCAGGGGTTCGGTTTCCACCGGCCCGACGCCTCGGTCAGGAATCCGCCGTCGTTCACGCCCGGGATCTGCGGAATCCAGTTGTCGTAGATGTTCTCCGGGTTGCCGTACCGCGCCTTGACGCGGTCCTGCTCGTAGGGATTCCCGGAGAAGTCGGCCAGCGTCACGTCCGCGAGATTGGCATACGGCGCGAAGTCCGCCCCCACCCCACCCCACCAGAACGGCCGGTCCGACCCGGCGCGCGCGGCCCATTCCCACTGTGCCTCGGTCGGCAGGCGGACCGTGCGTCCGGTCTCCTTCGACAGCCACTCGCAGAACGCGACGGCCTCGAGCCAGGACACGCGCACGGCCGGGAGGTCGTCCCCGTTGACATCGTATCCCGTCACGCCGAACTGGTAGCCGTGCCGCGACTCGCGCCGGCTGTCGTGTCCCTCGCGGAAACGTCGGAATTGGCGGTTCGTGACCTCGATCCGCCCGATCTTGAACGGCTTCACCTCCACCCGCGTCACTGGGGCTTCGTCGGGGAAGCCTGTGGACGATCCCATCAGGAACGCCCCGCCCGGCACGGCGACCAGGTCCAGCGCGACTCCCTCACTGAGGTCCAGCGCGGGTGCGGGGGCGGCGGGCCGGGCGACGGGATCGAAGGGCCAGCCCGCGCAGTCCGTCCCGCCCGCGGGCCGCGCTGGATCGGACCGCGCCCAGGCCGCGATCCGGACGGGCGGCAGATCGATCGCCTCGTGGTTCTCCGACAGGCCCGCGTACAGTTCCCGCCTCCGGGCGCGCGTCTCCTCCTTCGCGCAGGCGGTTGCACAGCCGACGATCGACTGCCACCGCCCGTGGAAGGGGGCGTTGAGATCGATCCACGTGACCAGCCGGTCCCACGCCTCGTCGTCCAGGCGCAGACCGTGGTGGCCCTTTCGCAGCATCTGGACGAGTTCGGTGGTGTCCGCGTGCCATTCCATGGGAACGAACAGGTGGATGTCGCTCTCGATGCCCGGGCGCCGCACGAACCGGTGCAGGTTCGCGTAGGCGACGGAGAACTTGCCCGCAAGGTTCGGCGGTCCCCGCCCCGCCATCTTCGTGGTCCAGTCGTCGATCGTGCGGTCGCCACGCAGGTCGGGTTTCCACGGGCGGTCGCCGAATCGCTCCGCGGGCGGCGGGTCGGGCTCGTTGTGACAGCCCACGCAGTAGGCATCGAGCACCGGCTGCACCTCCCGGGCGAACTCGAAGTTGCGGGCGGGTCCGCGCCACGGCGCGATCGAGGCGGGCTTCCCGGCCGGACCGGCGGCTGCCGCCGGCGGCGAGAAGGGCGTCTGCTCGTGGCACCCGGCGCAGGACAGGTACTCGCCGTTGCGTGTGTTGATCCAGCTGCGCATCACCTGGAGGGCCTTGCCCTCGGCGTCCAGCGGCTGGAGGGCGATCGGGGTGTTCGCCGGCACCTTGAAGAAGGCCGAGCCGTCGGGGTTGACCGGCACGGTGCCCAGCATGCGCCGCATGTCCCACGGTCCGTCCATGCCGACCACGCCGTACAGCCCGCCCTGCCCTTGGAAGCCGTAGGTGTAGGTGTAGAGACGCAACGCCTTCACCTCGCCGGGCGGCACGCCCGCCAGGCCGGGCCCCTCGTAAACGTTCGCGATGAAGATCGTCGCCTCGGGATCGGCCTTCGTGGTCCGGTCGGGCTGCGCCGGGGGCATCGCCGAGGCGACGAGCGGAACCGGCTCGACCAGATCGGCGTCGGCCTCGACCAGCAGCGGCAGCACATTGTCGAACCGGTCGACGAGGTACAGCCCCATCCGTGCGCCGGCATCCGGCTGCATCGCGACAAGGAAGGTCGTGTCGTCGAGCGGGAACGGATGCAGGAAGAGCGGCCACGATCCGTCGGCCAGCCGGTCCTTGACGGTCGGCGCCACCGGCTTGCCGTACCCGGGGATGCGCTGCACCGCGCCCTCGGCCTCGCGCGTGCCCCGGGTGACATCGAAGAGCGTCAGTTCGCCCTTCCGCGCATGCCCGTGATGGCCCGAGACCACGCCGACGAACCGCAGGGGATCGCCGGGGATGGGCCTCGCGTAGAAGACGCCGTTCGGCCAGAAGGAGTTGCTGCCGTAGAGCGCGCGCTGGTTCGTGCCGTCGGGATTGCAGGTGAAGAGGATGCGCGAGTTCGAGTGCGGCAGGTCGGCATATTCCCAGCGGAGGAACATCACCCGCCCGTCGGGGAGCACGGTCGGGCACCAGCTGTGTTCCTGGTCGCTGGCCAGGATCTCCATGCCGGAGCCGTCGGCGTTCATGCGGAAGAGGTTGGCCACCGGCGTGCTTCCGTTGACGCACGGCACCGCGTACTTGAGCGCCGTACAGGAGAACAGGATGCGACCGTCGGGCAGATAGCAGGCGTCGTAGTGATTGATGTCCGGCTCGTTGTCCCGTGAGACCTGGCGCACCGACCCGTCGGCGAGGCTCAGTTCGAAGACGTGCCACGCGTTCGACGCGCCGGTCGAGGAGAAGAGCAGACGGTCGCCGTCCCAGTGCAGATCGACATCGCCGATGAATGCGCCGTTCAGGGGCCTATGGATCTCGCGGACCGTCCCCGCGCCCTCCCCGCGTACGCGCAGCGCGCAGAGCGTGTTGTCGTGGCCGTTTCTCGGCAGGACCGAGTTGCTCTGCCAATTCTGCGGAAGGTACCGGCCCGCCTTCCGCCGGATGAAGAGGATCTCGTCGAATGCGACGGCCGGATTGGATTCCAGCATCAGGGCGCGCGTCAGCGCCGCCAGCCGCTCGACCGCCGCATCGTCGATCGATTCGGGGCGGATGGACCGGACGAAGGCCTGCGCCTCCAGCAGGATGTCCTTCCGCCCGGACGCCTTCGACAGTCGCCATTCGATCAGCCGCGCGAGCGCGGCGGGGTTGGCGAACGCGCGCGCGCGCCCGGCGGCCCGTTCCCGGTCCATGTCCTCGCCGCGGAACACCTGGAAGACGACGCTTCCGTTGTCCTTCGGGGCCGTAAGCCCCACCAGCGCCTCGAAGCGCACGGCGTTCGTCGGAAGGGCGAAGACGAGCTCGGACGGCGCGTGCGCCCAGAAGCCGGACGTCATCGGCCTGCCCGCGATGCGGAGGGCGCCGTTGTGGGCCTTGTTGACCAGCAGCGTGCCGAACCCGACCTTCGCGGTACGCGGCGTCACGGTGGCGAGGTCGACCCCGGTTCCATCGGCCAGGACGATGCGCGGGTTGCCCCAGACCGCCTGGTCGGACCTGAAGTTGTCGGGGCCGACCGTCGCCACCAGCACCAGCTCGCGAGCCCCGGCCACGTCGGCCGAGATGGCCACCGCCTCCATCCCGCCCTTCATCAGGGGGCTGCTGACCGGCGCGCCCGCAATCGGCCGGGCCGAAAGCAGGACGGCGGCCACCGCGATCGCGCTCATCCGATTCATCGCCTCACGCCCTCCCGTGGTTCCCGCGGTTTCCTCCGCGCCGGCGCGCCGGGTCACGCCAGCCGCTCCGAGATCTCCCGCGCGCACGCCCTGACCCACCCGCCGATCCTCGGAAAGTCCGCCTCGCGAAGCCGGTCGTCCGGCCCCGTCACCGTGATGGCGGCGACCGGCATCCGCTGCCGGTTCAGGACCGCCGCCGCCACGCAATGCACCCCGTGCATCGCCTCCCCGCGGTCCACGCCATACCCCCGCGTCCGGACGAGCTCCAGCTCCCGGCGGAAGGCCGCGGCCGAGGTGATCGTGCGCTCGGTGAGCCTCGGGAACGAGGCCGCCGCCACGATCGACTCGCGCTCCTCCGGCGCGCAGGAAGCGAGGATGGCCTTGGTCGACGCGGAGGCATGCAGCGCCTGCCGGGTGCCCGGATCGCACACGAAACGGAACGGGTGCAGGCCCGGCACCTGGTCGAGAACGATGCCCTCGCCTCCGTCGAGGATGCTGATGACCACCGTCTCCCTGACGCGGTCGCGCAGGGCGCGCATCGGGCCGAGCGCCTTCTCGATCAGCCCGCCGTCGCGCGCGCTCGAGTACACCAGCGTCGCCAGCTTGCGCGTCAGCCGGTAGGTCAGCTCCGCCTCGTTGCGCGACACGTAGCCCTTCGCACACAGGGTGTTGAGCATCCGGTAGGTCGTGTTCTTCGGAATCCCGAGCGCCCGGGCGATGCCGCTCAACGGCACACCCTCCGGGCACCGGCTCAGGAATTCGAGCAGTCCCAGCGTGCGCTCCAGGATCGGAACGCCGGTCGTCTTTCGGGTCGTTCGCGCGCGCGTCATGCGTCTCCGCCCCCGCCGCCCATCCGGGTCGCTGTTCTTATTGTGGAACGGCGTACCCGTATTAGAACGAACCCGCGGCGGGGCGTCAAGCGGGGCGGGGCCCTTGCCGTGCCGGGGCGCGGGCAAACCGACGCAGCCGCTGGAGCCGCGACCGTGGCCTACTTCCTCCCGGCGGCGTACCAGTCGACGTTGCGCGTCGCGTACATGACCGCGCCGAGGGCGGCGAAGAGACCGACCGTGCCGAACAGCAACGAGAAGTCCTGCATCTGGAGCAGCACGTAGAGGTAGCCGTAGGTCAGCGCGAGCACGCCGGCGACGAGGCCGGTCCGCCGACCGCTGCGGAGCACCTTGGCGCAGTAGGCCGCGATCATCAGCAGCGAAGCGCCGGCCGCGGCGGCGTAGGCCGCGGGGAACGCGACGAACTCGGAGAGCGAGAGAAGGCCAAGGTAGAACAGGCACAGCGCGGCGCCGACCAGGGCGTACTGGAGCGGATGGATCCGCAGGGCGGCCAGGACCTCGAAGAGGAAGAACGCGGTGAAGACGAGGGCGATGAAGAGGATGCCGTACTTGATCGACCGCTCGACGGTCCGGTAGGTGTCGACCAGCGAGAGGAGGCTCACCCCCAGCGCGGAGCCGGAGAAGTCGTCCGCATCGGGCTGGGCGGCTGACCGTCCATCGATCCAGACGGACGGGAATGTGCGGCCGTACTGGGCCACCTTCCACTCGGCCTTGAACCCCTTCGAGTCCACCGTCCGGTCGACCGGGAGGAAGGCGCCCATGAACGACGGATCCGGCCAGGTCGACGACAGCCGGACGGCCGTGGATGCGCCCGAGGGGACGATCTCCAGGCTCCGGCTCCCGTTCAGGGTGATCGCGACACGGTAGGTCCACGCGGTGCCCCCCGCGACAATGCCGCCGACCCGCGCGCGGACGCCCGAGGCGAACCCCGGAAGCAGGCTTCCGGGCTGGAGCGGGATTCGCTCGGTCCCGGCCTCGAGAACGAGCGACTCGCGGGTTCCGCGGAGGTCCGTCACGGCGAGGGTGACCTGGGCCTCGTCCCATTTCACCCGGTCCTCGGGAATCTGCAGGGCCTTGAGGTCCGGCCGCTGGAACTCGCCGGACAGCGTCAGGGCGCCCGCGTAGACGACGGCCTCGTAGATGCCCCGGTGGAGCGTCTTGGGATCCAGGGTCCCCTCGCAGTCCATTGTCGCGGGCAGGACATACAGCCGGGACGTCTCGACCCGGCGGCTTTCGACCCGCTCGGTGCGGCCGTTGACGGACTGGTTCAGGTACTCGACAACGTCATGCGTGTAGGGCACCACCAGGACCGGCCCGACGATCGTCTGCCGGGCGCCCCACGAGCGGGTGATCTCCTCGATCGCCTCCGCCTTGCGCGTCCGCCGCTCCGTCAGCACGCCCCGGATCATGGCGAGGGGGATCAGGAGCACGAGGGTCAGGATGCCGATCACCGCGAGTTTCAGGACCGGGGCCGCGCGGCCGAGGAAGGAACCCGGGCTCGACGCGGAAGGCAGCGGAGGCGGGCGGACGTCATTCATTCGGCACTTTCCTTGTCCGAGGCTCGGACGACACGGTCTCCTGCGCACCGGCGCCGGACCCCGGGCGTCCAGATCAATCCTCTGCCCGTTCCGACCCCGCGCCCGCGCCGGCGTTCATTCCCCGACTCCACGGAGTGTGCGGACCGGCCGGGGTCTCCGCCAGTGGCGGTCAGTCCAAGCCGCGGACGATGACCTCGCGGGCGACCGAGCCCAGCCGTGTCTTCAGGGCCCGCAGGCGCGAGGGGGGGGTGCGGGGCCACAGCGTGCAATCCGGGTGCAGGAGTTCGCCGCGCGGCTCGAACCGCTGCAGCACCCAGCGGCGCGAGCCGCGCAGGACGTCGGCGATCGCATCCATGTGCGCATCGTCGTGCAGAGGCCCGGCCACGGTCGTGCGAAATTCGTAGTCGAGGGCGCGGGAGCGGACCAGCTCGATCGACCGGGCGATGCGATCCGGATCCGGAAACCCCACGAGCGCGGGATACCGGTCCAGGCCGCACTTCACATCCATCGCCACGTAGTCCACCTGGTCAAGAACCGCGTCGATCGCCTCGGGCCGCGACCCGTTGGTATCGAGCTTCACGCGGAATCCGCGTTCCCGCAGGAACGTCACGAGCCGCGGCAGGTCCGGGCGCAGCGTGGGTTCTCCGCCGCTGATGACGATGGCATCGACCCAGTGGTCCCGGAACCGCCGCAGAAGCGTCTCCAGGACGCCCCAGGCGAGGCCCTCCCGCGGCGCGGCGAGAAGCGGGGCGTTGTGGCAGAACGGGCAGCGGAAGTTGCACCCCGTGACCAGCAGGACGCCGGCCATGTGCCCGGGCCAGTCGACCATCGACGGATGCTTGACCCACGCCGACACCGGGGAGATGTCGGCCTCGACGCGGTCGGCCCGCCCTGCGGCGGCGGCCACCGAGTCGGCCCACGCGGCATCGGCGGCGGGGCCGGCCGCCGCCGGCGATGCGGCGTCGAGAACGGCGTCGGCCGGCAGCGCGACGGTTGCCGCGCCCGCTGCCCGGTCCGGCCTCACGGCAGCGCCGGGGCCGACGCGCGCGCAGCTTCAAGGACGGACGTGATCATGCGCGGCGACACCACGCCGCGGCCCTCCGCGCCGTAATCGGTCTGGAGGCCGAGGATGTGGTACAGGCGCGTCTGCCCCAGCACCGGATCCGGGACCGCCGAGGGCTCCACGGGGATGGCCTCCACCCCCGACCCGGCGGCGCGGCGCACGAGCATCGCGGGCAGCCGCTGCGGATTGAGGCATTCGGCCTTGCAGAACTCGACGAGCCCGTCGACCGTCTCGACGTCGAAGTACGCCTTCTCGAAATCGGCCCACTCCGGCTTGGCGAGGAGGTCATCCACCCGCTTCTGCAGGATCTTGCACTTGTCGCACCCGACCTTCCCGAACACGACCACCTGGAACGGCTTGGCCATGGCTCACCCCTCCCCCTGCGACGCCGCCGGAACCGAGGCGGGCTCGGACGGCCCCGCCGCATCCGGCACGGCCGGGCACTCCGCGCGTTCGACCGCGTAGTCGCCGCGATGGCGCGCGGGAAGCTCCCCGTGCCGCTTGGACTTGTTCCAGTTATGGATCTTGCTGAAGTAGCCGACGACGCGGGTCTCCTGCTCGATGTTGGTCGACCCGCACTCGTCGCAGGCCTCCAGCAGCCCGCGCATCACCCGGCTGCAGTCGTTGCAGTAGGTGAACTCGGGCGAGATCGTGATCTGCGCGGACTGGGTGCGGTAGAACGCCTCGCGGATCAGCTTGGCGATCGCGCCCGGCGACGGCCGTTCCTCGCCGACGAACGCATGGGTGATCGCGCCCGATTCGATCATCGGGTGGAAGAGCGACTGCTTCCGGATCCGCTCGACCATCGAGACCGGCGCGTCCGGCGCCAGGTGCACGGAGTTCGTGTAGTAGCAGGCGTCCTCGCCGCCCTTCACGACCGGCAGGGCCTCGGCCCGGTAGTAGATCAGGTCGCTCTTCGCCAGCCGCCGCGCGGCGCTCTCGGCGGGCGACTCCTCCAGCGTCAGCTTCATCCCGTGCTTCTTCGCCAGACGGCGCGCCTTCAGGTTCATGTGCGCGACGATCCGCAGGCCCAGATCGATCGCCTCGTCGCTCTCATGGAACTGCGCCCCGGTGAGGAACTGGACCGCATCGTTGACGCCGATCAGGCCGAGGATGTAGGTGCAGCGGTCGAGTTCGACGTAGGGGCGCCCGTCGCAGGCGGGCCGCCCGATCTGCCACAGCGGACGTCCCGGCCCGCTCATCATCTCGCGCACGCGCTCGCGCTTCTGGACGTGGGCCTCGACGGCCGTCTCCATCGTTCGCTCGACTTCCTCCAACAGCCCCTCCAGGGTCTTCCGGCCGGCGCGGGCCGCCCGGTAGGCGGCCTGGGGGATGTTGATGGTGACGTTCTGGAAGCCGCAGAACCGGAGCGACTCGGGGTGCCGCAGCATGTAGGTGTCCGTCACCGTCGTCCGCAGGCGGCAGCAGGCGGCCAGCGTCACCTCGTCGCGGTCGAAGATGAAGTACGTGGACCCGTTTCGGCCGGCCAGTTCGCAGGCGTGCAGGAAGATCGCGAACTGGTCGGGATCCTCGAAGGTCTCGGCGCTGACGTGGAAGTCGCACTTCGGGAACTCGAACACGCGCCCGTTGCGGTCGCCCGCGGCCCACACGTCGAGCAGGGCGCGCGCAAAGGCCATCGCCTCGCGCTTGAAGTCCCCGTAGGTCAGGATCGCCTCGCCCCGCGCCTCGAGGTCCGCCGCCACGGCGGCGTCGTACCCGACGGCTCCGTCCGCCCCCTCGGTCTCGCGAAGCACCAGCCGGCGCTCGCCGTCGTCCCCGGCGAGATGGAGATCCATCAGCGGGTGCGCCGCCCCGGCCTCCTCGCGCGTCGACTCGTCCAGCGGGACGACCGAGCCGTCGGCCCGGCGGAGCATGTACCGGCCGCCCGGCCCGATCGCGGGCACGGTGGCCAGGTAGCGCGGCACGCCGGAATGGACGTTGAAGTCGAGGAACAGCGTCTGGCCGCCGCGCGAGAACGCGTTCTGCGCGCCGTTGAACACGAGTTCCTGCGCGAC
>CAYODK010000204.1:0-10168 GCA_964402695.1 uncultured Verrucomicrobiota bacterium | reverse complement strand
TGAAAGGCTGGATGCGGCGTTTCATGACGAGGGAGGACTCCAGCGTTGCCTAACGTCTGGCGTCAGTGGCGAGCGCAGCGAGTCCACTGCACGCCGGGGTTAGGCAGGCCGCTGATACGGGATGGGAACGTCTAGGACGACGGGACGGTGCCTGAAGCACCCGAAGCCTGTGTCACGGCCGTGGCTGCGAGGTACACAGGAACGTCTGGATTCCGCAGGAGAGAGACGACGAGCCACACGAGAAGGCCGCCGCCGAGGAGGCCGGGGATCATCTGGACGGGTTGGCCGCGCCAGAACGTCTCCCAGACAGCGATACCGAAGAAGCCGGCCGCCCAGAGAGAAAGGACTGCCGCGGCAAAGGGGCGGGCCCAAGACCGCCGGCGCAGAAGACCGTAGAGTGGGATTGCGTGAAGGAGGGGCATAACGGGAGCAACCAGAACGACGCCGAGGGTGATGTGCCCTCGCTGGAGGGACGTGAAAGTCAGAAGGCTGACGAAGAAGATGATCGCCAGCACGACGATTGCGGAGGTTACTGAGGGCGGTCGCTTCAAGTGCAGCTCCTTGCGGCGAGGCGTTGAGCTTGGGGCGGCGTGTTCAGAAGAACGAGATGGTAGCGGCGGACCGCCGGATGGATCGACGCCTGCCTAACCGACATGGCGTCAGTGGCGAGCACAGCGAAGCTGTGCGAGTCCACTGCACGCCGGGTTAGCCTGCTGAAGATTGGCGTGTAGGAGAGGCACGGTCAGTCGACGATGAACAGGCGTGCGCCGGTCTTCGTAGAGGACCTGTGAGGCGCGACGTTGTCGGAGACCTGGTAGGACATGCCCGCGGTAAGCGTGTAGACGGCGCCGCCCTGGATTTCGGTGAGGAGTTCGCCTTCGAGGACGAATAGGATGTGGCCGCGCGAACACCAGTGGTCGGCCAGGTAGCCCGGAGAGTAGGTCACGACACGGACACGGACGTTGCCGGCCTGGACGGTGCGCCACGTGGCAACGCCGGAAACGCCGGGATGTGTGGTCTCGGGGACAGTGGACCAGTCGGTGACGCCGAAGGGGACGCCCTCGATCTTCATGTCTGGGTTCTCCGATTCAGGAGTGGCCTTGCGTGACGCCCGGGGCGAAGTGACGACCACAGAGCTCCGTCAGCAGGCTAACGTCTGGCGTCAGTGGCGAGCGCAGCGAGTCCACTGCACGCCGGGGTTAGGCAGCGCCTCGACTGGGCGAAGTTCATGGGAAGCGGTGAGGTCCTAGGCGGAACGGAGTGCCGATGCGATGAGGACGACGCCGACGATGAGCGGCACTACGGTGTAGGCAATGACATGGATAGCCGTGCCCGTGCCGTGGCCCCACTGCTGCCTCATGGCCTCGAGTTTCCCGAAGGCCTCTGGCTTCTTGGCACGCATGACCGCTGTGTAGATGGCGTAGGCGACTGCCGCGATGCCGAGGAGGAGATTGAAGTTCATGCGACGG
Organism: uncultured Verrucomicrobiota bacterium; assembly: GCA_964402695.1. Lineage (GTDB taxonomy): Bacteria > Verrucomicrobiota > Kiritimatiellia > PWTM01 > PWTM01 > VGWF01. The sequence continues at coordinate 8,699 of CAYODK010000204.1, read as the reverse complement.
CTCTTTCTAGCCTGCCGCGCCTTTCCAGGTGCGGAGTGCGAAGTGTTTGTCGGCGACCATGCCGAGAAGGGAATGCGATGGAGGTTGCGGACGTGCAGGGCGCCGGTCGCGCGCTACGGATGAGAGAGGCGGCGAGGCGGGCCAGGAGGCTGACGGCATGGAAGACGGCGAGGCCGACGCCGGAGAGAGCGGCCGGCGAACCGGACGGCGGTGATGTCTGGGACGAAACCGAGAATACGCGCCGGAGCTATCGCGACGCTGCCTAACGTCTGGCGTCAGTGGCGAGCGCAGCGAGTCCACTGCACGCCGGGGTTAGGCTGCGGCGCGATCGTGGACGAGAGACGTTCGAGGACCGCGACACGGCAGGGCTTCCCAGAGGACGCCTGGCGTGGGGCGAGGCACCGGCCTAAGGATGTGGGAAGCGCTTCTCTGGTGGTGAATGGTAGGGCTCGGAAGCGAGTACCGGGCCGGCCCATAGACCAGACTGGACGAAGGCCTCTTCAAGGTACCAGTTCCACTGTGCATCCATGCCGAGGTCCCCGGAGGCGTCCTCGACGCAGCCCCACGGGAAAGTTAGACCGAAGCCGTGCTCGCAGTAAACGAACGCGAGGCCGTCCGCCGGTGCGCGGCCTACGACCCAACACGGGAAACGCTGCGGGGTTGGTCCGTACTGCCAGGCGCGATATTCGAGAACTGGCTCGGTTAGAAGGAGGCGAAGAGCCTCACGACGCTCGGGGTTCTCGATGATCGCGAGCTGGCGCGAAACGAGTGCTTGGACGGTGAGGAAGTCGATCATCGCGTGCTGTAGGGCTCCGCAGCCTAACGTCTGGCGTCAGTGGCGAGCGAAGCGAGTCCACTGCACGCCGGGGTTAGGCCGGCGACTGGACTGCCCACAGTGCTGTGCGGGTAGGCAAGGTGCATGAAGAACCCGAATGCTGTTGGCCCCGGTCGGTTCGCAGGAGCTCGGAAGGCCCGAGGCGCTGTGGAGAGCCGTGATGCGTCGAAGCTGGGCATTGCGAGACCCCCGGGCTGACAGACCTGAGACGTACGGGATTGGGTGGAAGACACGGAACGAGCTGGAGGACCGACGATCCGAACGCGCGACTGTGAACGATGAGACGACGCGTGCGGGAGAAGGTGAGACGTTGCGGGGCCACGGACGCTCTGGTGGGCGGGGTGCAGAGGCTGGAAGCGGAACGCGGCCGACCGGACGAAGAGGGGGGCGCGGATGACCGACGATCGTGCTCGCGAGGAGCGACCGGCTGGACGAACGCTGGCGACCTGCCGCAAGCGCTCGCGCACCTCGTTGGCCGGGCGCCCGCCGGCCTAACGTCTGGCGTCAGTGGCGAGCGCAGCGCAGCGGAGCGAGTCCACTGCACGCCGGGGTTAGGCGGCGATTAGCGAGCGGTGAACCAGGTGATCTTGCGGACCGCAGGCTGTGGCAAGGACCACAGGGTGGCCTGTATGGACCGATGCGTCCGGGGCTCAGAGATGCCCCTGATGAAACGGTCAAGTTCGAAGATGCGCTGCCAGCTCGCCTCGATGCGTGAGTGGAGCGCGGGGTCTGGCAGCGGCTTCGTTCGGAAGAAGTCGAGACCCGCCGCGGATACCGTGGCCTCGAAGGCGCGTTGGTCCGTGAGAGACGCTGGCAGGTACCAGTAGTTGAGGACGTAGTGCCAGAGTGAGAAGTCGGAGAGGACGACCTGTTCTGGCTCGACGGTGAACTCGATGCGGGCGCCGCGAGAGCCGCGAGGGAAATGGCCGGTTGAGCGTAGGTCCGGACGGGCCCGCCGCCCTTGCCACGCGCGCCAGGTCCAGAGAGGCCGTGTAGCCTTTTCCGGCGGGCCGATTCGGTGAGACATTTGAGCGGCCATCCAGTGGTACGCCGACCTGTAAGAGGGCTCGGGGTCTCCAGACGTGGCGACGAGAACGCCGTCTCGCTCGAGTGCCTCGACCGCTGCAGGGCTCTGTAGGGTCCACAGGATCATCTGAGTCTGGACGCCGCCTAACGTCTGGCGTCAGCGGCGAGCGAAGCGAGTCCGCTGCACGCCGGGGTTAGGCGCCACCCTTACCTTTCGGAGCACGCCGTGTAATGGGCGAGGAAGGCTGCCTTCTGATGCGGTGGGCTCCTGCAGGGCGCGACCTCTGAGAGGGCGCCGAAGGGCCGGGAACACGACGTGTCGGGGGATCGACGACCGCGGCCTCGACAAGACGAACAGTGATGCGATCGCCGACCCCGAGTTTGTGGTCATGCCAGAGAAGGTGGTCGTTCTCATCGGGTTCGGGATGCCAGAGACCGCCGACGTGAAGCCTCGCCTCTCGCCGGGCCCGTCGAGGCCCGGATGGAGAGGGACCAGCGGGAATGCCGACCCAGTTCACGATTGCGGTTAGCACGCCGGTGGCGCCAACGCCGGCGCGACACAGCTTCTTGCCGTTTACATAGACGTCGAAGCAGATCAAGGATGGCCTCCTTTGGCCAGGGGCCGGGCCAGAGAGCGAGTGCGAGGCCTGGGTGGAGAGGCGAGGCGAAGAGAGGCGTGAGCGGCCGGGTGGCGCCTAACGTCTGGCGTCAGCGGCGAGCGAAGCGAGTCCGCTGCACGCCGGGGTTAGGCAACGCGACGCCCGAGCCACCTGCGGCGGATGGCGGCGGCGGACTCGTAGACGGCGAGGGATGCGACGAGCCAGAAAGGGAACGCGATACGCAGGTGCTGTAGGGCCATGGCGGCAGGAGGAAGGAATGCCTTGCCTTCGCTGACGATTGTGGTGACGAAGGGTAGGCCGTACTCGCCGGGCCAGGCGCCGAGACGGGCAGCGACGAAGGCGGGAGGTGTGACGAGCGCGCGAAAAAGCCAGGCCTCGGTGCGAAGAAGCGGCGGCAAGTGGTCCGGGAAGCTGAAGTGCGGCAGCGGGTGTGGCTGACCAGGCCAGTACCAGTGTTCCCACCTGTCGAGTGGCGTCGCCATGTCGGAGGCGAGGGCGGCTGGTAGGACGGAGAGGAGCGCCGAAGCCAGGAGACAGATGATGAAAGGCTGGATGCGGCGTTTCATGACGAGGGAGGACTCCAGCGTTGCCTAACGTCTGGCGTCAGTGGCGAGCGCAGCGAGTCCACTGCACGCCGGGGTTAGGCAGGCCGCTGATACGGGATGGGAACGTCTAGGACGACGGGACGGTGCCTGAAGCACCCGAAGCCTGTGTCACGGCCGTGGCTGCGAGGTACACAGGAACGTCTGGATTCCGCAGGAGAGAGACGACGAGCCACACGAGAAGGCCGCCGCCGAGGAGGCCGGGGATCATCTGGACGGGTTGGCCGCGCCAGAACGTCTCCCAGACAGCGATACCGAAGAAGCCGGCCGCCCAGAGAGAAAGGACTGCCGCGGCAAAGGGGCGGGCCCAAGACCGCCGGCGCAGAAGACCGTAGAGTGGGATTGCGTGAAGGAGGGGCATAACGGGAGCAACCAGAACGACGCCGAGGGTGATGTGCCCTCGCTGGAGGGACGTGAAAGTCAGAAGGCTGACGAAGAAGATGATCGCCAGCACGACGATTGCGGAGGTTACTGAGGGCGGTCGCTTCAAGTGCAGCTCCTTGCGGCGAGGCGTTGAGCTTGGGGCGGCGTGTTCAGAAGAACGAGATGGTAGCGGCGGACCGCCGGATGGATCGACGCCTGCCTAACCGACATGGCGTCAGTGGCGAGCACAGCGAAGCTGTGCGAGTCCACTGCACGCCGGGTTAGCCTGCTGAAGATTGGCGTGTAGGAGAGGCACGGTCAGTCGACGATGAACAGGCGTGCGCCGGTCTTCGTAGAGGACCTGTGAGGCGCGACGTTGTCGGAGACCTGGTAGGACATGCCCGCGGTAAGCGTGTAGACGGCGCCGCCCTGGATTTCGGTGAGGAGTTCGCCTTCGAGGACGAATAGGATGTGGCCGCGCGAACACCAGTGGTCGGCCAGGTAGCCCGGAGAGTAGGTCACGACACGGACACGGACGTTGCCGGCCTGGACGGTGCGCCACGTGGCAACGCCGGAAACGCCGGGATGTGTGGTCTCGGGGACAGTGGACCAGTCGGTGACGCCGAAGGGGACGCCCTCGATCTTCATGTCTGGGTTCTCCGATTCAGGAGTGGCCTTGCGTGACGCCCGGGGCGAAGTGACGACCACAGAGCTCCGTCAGCAGGCTAACGTCTGGCGTCAGTGGCGAGCGCAGCGAGTCCACTGCACGCCGGGGTTAGGCAGCGCCTCGACTGGGCGAAGTTCATGGGAAGCGGTGAGGTCCTAGGCGGAACGGAGTGCCGATGCGATGAGGACGACGCCGACGATGAGCGGCACTACGGTGTAGGCAATGACATGGATAGCCGTGCCCGTGCCGTGGCCCCACTGCTGCCTCATGGCCTCGAGTTTCCCGAAGGCCTCTGGCTTCTTGGCACGCATGACCGCTGTGTAGATGGCGTAGGCGACTGCCGCGATGCCGAGGAGGAGATTGAAGTTCATGCGACGGCTCTTTCTAGCCTGCCGCGCCTTTCCAGGTGCGGAGTGCGAAGTGTTTGTCGGCGACCATGCCGAGAAGGGAATGCGATGGAGGTTGCGGACGTGCAGGGCGCCGGTCGCGCGCTACGGATGAGAGAGGCGGCGAGGCGGGCCAGGAGGCTGACGGCATGGAAGACGGCGAGGCCGACGCCGGAGAGAGCGGCCGGCGAACCGGACGGCGGTGATGTCTGGGACGAAACCGAGAATACGCGCCGGAGCTATCGCGACGCTGCCTAACGTCTGGCGTCAGTGGCGAGCGCAGCGAGTCCACTGCACGCCGGGGTTAGGCTGCGGCGCGATCGTGGACGAGAGACGTTCGAGGACCGCGACACGGCAGGGCTTCCCAGAGGACGCCTGGCGTGGGGCGAGGCACCGGCCTAAGGATGTGGGAAGCGCTTCTCTGGTGGTGAATGGTAGGGCTCGGAAGCGAGTACCGGGCCGGCCCATAGACCAGACTGGACGAAGGCCTCTTCAAGGTACCAGTTCCACTGTGCATCCATGCCGAGGTCCCCGGAGGCGTCCTCGACGCAGCCCCACGGGAAAGTTAGACCGAAGCCGTGCTCGCAGTAAACGAACGCGAGGCCGTCCGCCGGTGCGCGGCCTACGACCCAACACGGGAAACGCTGCGGGGTTGGTCCGTACTGCCAGGCGCGATATTCGAGAACTGGCTCGGTTAGAAGGAGGCGAAGAGCCTCACGACGCTCGGGGTTCTCGATGATCGCGAGCTGGCGCGAAACGAGTGCTTGGACGGTGAGGAAGTCGATCATCGCGTGCTGTAGGGCTCCGCAGCCTAACGTCTGGCGTCAGTGGCGAGCGAAGCGAGTCCACTGCACGCCGGGGTTAGGCCGGCGACTGGACTGCCCACAGTGCTGTGCGGGTAGGCAAGGTGCATGAAGAACCCGAATGCTGTTGGCCCCGGTCGGTTCGCAGGAGCTCGGAAGGCCCGAGGCGCTGTGGAGAGCCGTGATGCGTCGAAGCTGGGCATTGCGAGACCCCCGGGCTGACAGACCTGAGACGTACGGGATTGGGTGGAAGACACGGAACGAGCTGGAGGACCGACGATCCGAACGCGCGACTGTGAACGATGAGACGACGCGTGCGGGAGAAGGTGAGACGTTGCGGGGCCACGGACGCTCTGGTGGGCGGGGTGCAGAGGCTGGAAGCGGAACGCGGCCGACCGGACGAAGAGGGGGGCGCGGATGACCGACGATCGTGCTCGCGAGGAGCGACCGGCTGGACGAACGCTGGCGACCTGCCGCAAGCGCTCGCGCACCTCGTTGGCCGGGCGCCCGCCGGCCTAACGTCTGGCGTCAGTGGCGAGCGCAGCGCAGCGGAGCGAGTCCACTGCACGCCGGGGTTAGGCGGCGATTAGCGAGCGGTGAACCAGGTGATCTTGCGGACCGCAGGCTGTGGCAAGGACCACAGGGTGGCCTGTATGGACCGATGCGTCCGGGGCTCAGAGATGCCCCTGATGAAACGGTCAAGTTCGAAGATGCGCTGCCAGCTCGCCTCGATGCGTGAGTGGAGCGCGGGGTCTGGCAGCGGCTTCGTTCGGAAGAAGTCGAGACCCGCCGCGGATACCGTGGCCTCGAAGGCGCGTTGGTCCGTGAGAGACGCTGGCAGGTACCAGTAGTTGAGGACGTAGTGCCAGAGTGAGAAGTCGGAGAGGACGACCTGTTCTGGCTCGACGGTGAACTCGATGCGGGCGCCGCGAGAGCCGCGAGGGAAATGGCCGGTTGAGCGTAGGTCCGGACGGGCCCGCCGCCCTTGCCACGCGCGCCAGGTCCAGAGAGGCCGTGTAGCCTTTTCCGGCGGGCCGATTCGGTGAGACATTTGAGCGGCCATCCAGTGGTACGCCGACCTGTAAGAGGGCTCGGGGTCTCCAGACGTGGCGACGAGAACGCCGTCTCGCTCGAGTGCCTCGACCGCTGCAGGGCTCTGTAGGGTCCACAGGATCATCTGAGTCTGGACGCCGCCTAACGTCTGGCGTCAGCGGCGAGCGAAGCGAGTCCGCTGCACGCCGGGGTTAGGCGCCACCCTTACCTTTCGGAGCACGCCGTGTAATGGGCGAGGAAGGCTGCCTTCTGATGCGGTGGGCTCCTGCAGGGCGCGACCTCTGAGAGGGCGCCGAAGGGCCGGGAACACGACGTGTCGGGGGATCGACGACCGCGGCCTCGACAAGACGAACAGTGATGCGATCGCCGACCCCGAGTTTGTGGTCATGCCAGAGAAGGTGGTCGTTCTCATCGGGTTCGGGATGCCAGAGACCGCCGACGTGAAGCCTCGCCTCTCGCCGGGCCCGTCGAGGCCCGGATGGAGAGGGACCAGCGGGAATGCCGACCCAGTTCACGATTGCGGTTAGCACGCCGGTGGCGCCAACGCCGGCGCGACACAGCTTCTTGCCGTTTACATAGACGTCGAAGCAGATCAAGGATGGCCTCCTTTGGCCAGGGGCCGGGCCAGAGAGCGAGTGCGAGGCCTGGGTGGAGAGGCGAGGCGAAGAGAGGCGTGAGCGGCCGGGTGGCGCCTAACGTCTGGCGTCAGCGGCGAGCGAAGCGAGTCCGCTGCACGCCGGGGTTAGGCAACGCGACGCCCGAGCCACCTGCGGCGGATGGCGGCGGCGGACTCGTAGACGGCGAGGGATGCGACGAGCCAGAAAGGGAACGCGATACGCAGGTGCTGTAGGGCCATGGCGGCAGGAGGAAGGAATGCCTTGCCTTCGCTGACGATTGTGGTGACGAAGGGTAGGCCGTACTCGCCGGGCCAGGCGCCGAGACGGGCAGCGACGAAGGCGGGAGGTGTGACGAGCGCGCGAAAAAGCCAGGCCTCGGTGCGAAGAAGCGGCGGCAAGTGGTCCGGGAAGCTGAAGTGCGGCAGCGGGTGTGGCTGACCAGGCCAGTACCAGTGTTCCCACCTGTCGAGTGGCGTCGCCATGTCGGAGGCGAGGGCGGCTGGTAGGACGGAGAGGAGCGCCGAAGCCAGGAGACAGATGATGAAAGGCTGGATGCGGCGTTTCATGACGAGGGAGGACTCCAGCGTTGCCTAACGGCTGGCGTCAGTGGCGAGCGAAGCGAGTCCACTGCACGCCGGGGTTAGGCGTTCCCGGCCAAGGTGCTGGAGGTGCGGGCTCTGTAGCGACCCGTGGCCTTTAGTGCGATGGCGACGGGGAGCAGAAACTCCGGGAGCCAGCCGAGCGTCTCAAGGGAGATGCGCCCGCCTGAGGTGAGGGCCTGCGTGAGGACCATGAGCGGCCCCGGGACGGCGAGTAGCCAGAGGCCAAGGACGGCCACAGTAGTCGGTCGCGAGACAGCGCGGCGATAGAGCTCGCCCTGCGCGGCAACGTACTCGATGGGGCCGGTAGCTGCATAGCCGGAGACGGGGGCAGCGCACCAGAGGCAGAAGTGCCGACGCAAAGGAAGCCGCCGGAGGCAGACGGGGCAAAGGGCAGTACCCGTACGCCGGCGGCGGGCCTCGTTCCGAGCGATTCGCCAGCGGAACCATCGCCGTACCGAGGGACGGAGGAGAGTCAGCACGACGAGTGCGAGGATGGCGAGCTTCAGTACTGGATGCATGTGCGCGAGGAACGCCTAACGTCTGGCGTCAGTGGCGAGCGCAGCGCAGCGGAGCGAGTCCACTGCACGCCGGGGTTAGGTGCCCCGGCCGTTGGCCGAGGGCAGGCCGCCCGAGGACGCCGCATGAATGAGGCGCGAGGGTGCATGAGGCGCGCGGATGTCTACGCCCGTTACGGGTATGAACAGGAGCGGGACCGTGGGGGAGGCGGCAGGCGCTGGTCATTGACGAAGCCGAGTGAGCACCTCGAGACAGCCCGCTATGAAAGCCGTCTGAAGCTGCTGAGGCGTTTCGAAGTCGGGGATCTCGAAGCGACGGTCGACGCCTTGGCCGATAATGGAGGCCTCGTCGTCGTAGATGTAGACGGACAGGTCCGTACCGGCAAGTCGGGCGGTGATGTAGGTCTCTCTCTCTCCGCCGAGGACGCGGTCATGCAGGGAAGAACCGTGCTGCGCCAGCGCGGCGCAAAGGGCGGATTCGCAGGAGATCTGAAAGGCACTGAGCATGGCTTGTGGGAAGGGCACCTAACGTCAGGCGTCAGCGGCGAGCGAAGCTGACCTGCCCCCGTTTCCCGTACAGCTCGGGTTTGGAGTCTCCGGGCTGAAATCG
>CAYODK010000203.1:0-10198 GCA_964402695.1 uncultured Verrucomicrobiota bacterium | reverse complement strand
GGTCACCGGCAGCCTGCGCGAACCCGGTTTCCTGCACTGCCGCGCAAGCTTCACCGACGCGGCCAAGTCGAACCATGTCGAGCGCGGCGGCGCGGCGGTCGACCCGCTGGAGATCCGACCGGGACTTCCGCCGCCGGACGACTTCGACGCGTTCTGGGGCGCGAAGAAGAAGGAACTCGCGGCCGTTCCCGCCGAGTCCGCGCTGACGCCCGTGCCGTGGAACGACAGCAAGATCGAGTGCTTCGACGCGCAGGTGAAGTGCCTCGGCGCGCCGGTCAGCGGCTACCTCGCCCGCCCGGTCGGGGCCGCGCCGAAGAGCCTGCCCGCCATCCTGCTCGTTCACGGCGCCGGCGTCCGCAGCGCGGTGCTCGCCAGCGCCGCGGGTTGGGCGTCGAAGGGCCTCCTCGCGATGGATATCAACGCCCATGGACTGCCGAACGGGAAACCGGAGCAGTTCTACAAGGACCTTTCGGACGGCGAGTACAAGGACTACCGCACGCGCGGACGTGAATCGACGGAGACGATCCACTTCGTCGGCATGTTCCTGCGCCTCGTGCGCGCGATCGATTTCCTCGCCGCGCAGCCCGCATGGGACGGCCGCACGCTGATCGTCCACGGCAGCAGCCAGGGCGGCTACCAGTCCATCGTCGCCGCGGGCCTCGATCCGCGCGTCACCTTCTACGCGGGCGGCGTCCCGGCGGGCTGCGACCACTGCGGTTTCAAGGCCGGACGCATCAACGGATGGCCGAAGTTCATCGCGACCGGAGAGACGCCGCCGGACAGCGTGGTTGCCGCCGTCCGCTATGTCGACGCCGCGAACTTCGCCACGCGGGTGAAGTGCCCGGGCATCCTGACGGTCGGCTTCATCGACACGACCTGTCCGCCGAGCAGTGTCTACGCCGCCTACAATGTGCTGGCCGGGCCGAAGTCGATCTACGACGACATTCCGAGCGGTCACCGCATGTCCAAGGAGGCCTCCGCGGCCTTGAGCGAGGCGATCCTCGCGCATCTCAGGGCGGCGAAGGCCGCCCGGCCGTGACACCGCCCGCACGACGCCTCCTGCCGGGAGGGCCCGCGGCGCCGAGGGCCGGCCGCCGGTTCCGGAGCGATGGGCGTCGTCGCGATGGCCGGCGCACGGTCCGGGGCTTCTTTGGCGTTCTTCTCGCCGCGCTTGTCGCTCTGGCGCCGGTGTCGGCGCCGGGTGGCGGTCAACTCCGGGTCGATCTCGCGTCCCTCCCGCCCGCGGGGCTGCCCGCGGTGATCGAGGGCGAGATCGGTGCGATGCTGGCGCCCCCGCGCGGGGCAACGATCCCCGTGACCCGGTTCGAGGTCGTCGGTCCGGCGGGTCCGTGCGAGTGCCAGGCGTGGACGATGGCGGATGGCGTCACGCGGCTGGCGTGGCGTCCGGCGTCGACCGGCCTGCACACGATCGCGATCGCGGCGGACGTTCCGTTCACGGCACCGGCATCGAATCCCGTCGCGATCCGCGAGGACGGGGGCATCCGCATCGACAACGGCGCGCTTCGCGCCCTGCACGCCCCGGCGCGGGCCGGCGGGTTCCCGGCGGATGTCACGGTGGCCGGGGCGGCGCAGCCGCTTGCGATCGAGTATGCCGACCGCGTCTACGATCCCCAGGCGGGCCAGTTCTTCCTTGCGGCGAACGCAACGGCGGACGTGCGGCTGGTCGCCAACGGGCCGCTGCTCGCGGTCGTGGAGACGGAAGGCGGCTACGCGCGCGCGGGCTCGCCGACCGCGGAGCACGCCTCGCGGCCCCGCGCGCGATACCGTTTTACCTACGTCCTCAACTCCCCGCTGGTGCGCGTCGAGGTCGCGGTGACGCAGGCGACGGCGTTCGCGTGGAAGGAACTCCACGTGCTGGAGATGCGTGCGACGGCTGCGGGGCTGGGACGAGCGGGGGACGGCGCGTCCAACGCCGCACCGGTCCGCGCGGTCCGCTGGGCGGGCGGCGATCCGCCGATGGCCTCGAATGTGACCCACGCGGCCGGCTCGCACCTGTTCAGCCGCTGGGCGGCGCTGCGGTTTGCGAATGGGACCGCGGGGGTGGTCCATCCGCGCGCGGTGACGGGCGGTGATCTGCAGGCGCGCGTTTACGACGGTCCGGGGCTGCTGTACGCGATGGGGCCGTGGGTCTCGTTCGCGGGACCGTCCGCCGCATTGGAACGCTACCTCTGGTTCGGGCCTCCCGGGGAGGACGAGCCTGACGCCGTGTCGGCGCGGATCGACGGGGCGCGTCCGCTCCGGGCGGTGTCGCCGGAGATCGAGGAGCGAGCCCGCGCAGCCCGTGCGGCGATTGGCGCGGCGTGCCAGGGCGCCGGCTGCGACACGGCGCGTGCCGTTGCATTGCGGCGGCTGGGCCGCGCGGTGTCGGACCTCCGCGCCCTTCGCAAGGTCGCGGCGGCGCGGGCGGTGCTCGAGGGACCGCCTCCGCGCGCGCCCGCCGCCTCGGCCGCCCCTGCGCCGGTCGCATGCCTGCCGGCGCCGGACGGCGGGCGCCTGCTGGCGACGGCGGATCTGCTGGCCGAACTCGATGGGCGGGGACGCCTCGTGTCGCTCTACCACGTCGCGACGGACACGGAGTTCCTCGCGTCGCCATGTTCGATGTTCCGATTCACGGTGCGCGACGCTGCGGGCGCGGAGACGTCGCTGACGGCCGGCGAGGCGGAGCTGGAGTCCGCGGATTTCGCCGACGGCGTCCTGAGCCTGCGCTACGCGGGCCGGTGCGGCGGAGTCGTTCCGGTCCGCGTCAGCCTCGCGCTGCGGCCCGGCGGTCCGTCGCTGACATGGCGCCCGGAGGCGGCGGTCGAGGGGGACGGAGCGGCATGCTGGCGGCTCGATGCGCCGGTGCTCGACGGGGTGGGGCGCATCGGGGGCGACGAACCCGGCGACTCCGTCCTCGTGCCCGACGGGTGGGGCCGTCGGCTGAGTAGTCCGTCCGCGGCGCGCTACCAGGGCCGCTCCCCGGGCGGAAGCACGACGATGCAGGTTCTCGGTCTCACGCGCGGCGCCGCGACGCTGGGCGTCATCGCGCGCGACGGGCGGTGCTTCACGAAGGACCTCGTCGCCGCCGCGGGGGCCGACGGGCGCACGCTTTCGCTCGAGGTCCGCCACCACCCGGCCGACATGGGCGTCGCGCGGGCCTGCGCATGGCCCTACGACGTCGAGACCGTGCTGCTCCGCGGGGACTGGTACGACCTCGCGCGCCGCTACCGCGACTGGGCCACGCGGCAGGCGTGGTGCGACGGCGGCCGCAACCGGGGCCGGCCGGACTCGCCGGAGTGGTTCCGGGCGCTGGTCTGGTGGCACCATGACGGCGCGCGCGACGGGACGCGCCTGACGAACACGATGGCCCGCATCCGCGCGGCCGTGCCGCAGTCGCTCGCGCTGCACTGGTACAACTGGCACCGGATCCCCTTCGACAACTTCTACCCCGACTATTTCCCGGCGAACGACTACGTCCCCTCCGTGCGGGCGCAGCTTCGCGATTGGAACGTGCGGGTGATGCCCTACATCAACGGGCACCTGTGGGACCCGCAGTCGGCGAGCTACACGAACGACGGCGGCGCGCGCTGGGAGATGAAGAAGCCCGACGGCGCCCGCTACATCGAGCACTATGCGGGCCACGACCACTCGATCGCCTGCCCGTGGACCGACGCGTGGCGCGACACGATGGTCGCCGTGACCGACCGTCTCTTCCGTGAAGTCGGCGTCGACGCGGTCTACCTCGACCAGATCGGGGCGGCCGCGGCGCAGCTGTGCCACGACGCGTCGCACGGCCATCCGCGCGGGGGCGGGGACCACTACGTCGCCGGCTACTGGCGCCTCCTCCAAGCGGTCCGCGACAACGCGCGCCGGATCCGTCCCGACACGGCGCTGACGACCGAGGACACGGCCGAGCCCTATATCGGCCTGCTCGACGGCACGCTCATGTGCAACCGGGCGCTGCCGGACAGCGTCCCGTTTTTCCCCGCCGTGTACCACGAGCACGTCGCGCAGTTCGGCCTCTACATCCACGAGCCCGAGATCCGCGCCGGCGTCACGTTCCGGTCGAAGGAGTCGATGCTCTTCCAGTTCGGCGGGCAGCTCGGCTGGCACGGGACCGACTGGAGCGAGGCCCCGGCGCACGCGGCGAAATTCGAATGGCTGGCGAAGCTGGCCGCGTTCCGCCGCGCGGGGCTCGCCTGGCTGGCCTACGGGGAGATGCTGCGTCCGCCCGCGGTGACGCTCCGCGGCGGCGCCGAGGTCCCGCGGATCGCGCAGGAGTGGATCGTGCACCGCCGCCCGATGCCCACCTCGCAGCCCGCGGTGACCGCGTCGGCCTGGCGCGCGCCGGACGGCCGCGTCGCGGTCTTCGTGGTCAACGTCGCGGACGATCCGCTCGCCGTGTCCGTCGCGGTGCCCGCGGAGGCGGCGGACCGCTCCGTTGTCGAGGTCTACGCGGCCTCGCCCCCGGTTCCGCCGGCCGCGCCGCGGATCGCCGCCGCCGTCCTCGCTGTCGACCTGTCGCCGCGGAGTGTCCGGATGTTCGTGTGGTGATGGGGCGGGGACGGACCCAGATCCTCGGACAGGCCGGATGTGCGCGAAAGAGACCGGCGTGAAGTACGCATGGGTACGGCCGCGACGGAGCGCGGCCCTCCAGGTCTCATTCCCAAGGGATACGAGAGGACGGACATGGAGGGCGCCGCTCCGCCGCGCCCTGCGAAGCGTCTTCACGAAGCCGGGCCCGCCCTGCATAGCGTCCGCGCGAAGCAGGGTCGGCGCCGTGCCATGGACCCTCTGCGCAACGTTCGTCGCGATCTCAGGGACTTGGCCGGGGATTCGGGATGGACGGCGCGGCTTGCGTTGGAGCCGGGTCTGAGCCACGCTTTCAATCACGGGGCCTTGATCGGCCGGGAGGACGCGCGTCATGCGAAATCTGTCGATGGTGCTGGCGGGATGCGTGGGGCTGGGGCTGGCGGCGGTCGCGCAGGACGCGGCGACGCCGGCGGTCATCGTGCCGGGCGACTCGGAGTGGAAGTGGCTGCACCCGGCCGACGGGACCGATCCGGCCGGATCGGAGCCGGGCTTCCATGAGACCTTCGCCTCGCCGAAGTACGACGACTCGAAATGGCAGTCCGGCAAGGACAGTCCCGCCGAGGGCGGCGGCTTCGGCTATGGGGATCCCGTCGGGGTGACGTGGGATACGCCGGAGAAGGAAAACCGGAAGACCGGCTATCTCAGGCACAGGTTCACGACCAAGGCGGCGATGAAGGATCTTGTCCTCTCGTTGCAGCGTGACGACGGCGTCATCATCTACCTGGACGGAAAGGAAGTTGCGCGCGACAACGTGGGCGACGGCAAGGAGGCCCACGACCTGATGGCCGAGACGACCATCAGCGGCGCCGGGGAGACGACGCCGATCGAGCTCAAGCTGCCCGGCGAACTCGCGGCGGGCGACCACGTGCTGGCGATCTCCCTGCACAACCGGGCCGGCGGCGGCAGCGATCTGCGTGTCGCGGGCATCACGCTCAAAGGCGTGCCCCTCCAGTAGCCGGGCCGGCCGGCCGGGTGTAGACTTGCCCCGGAGGGCGGCCCGTGAGGGCATGGGCGCTCGGACCGCCGTTCCATCCGGCGCGATGCCGGGAGGAGGCTGCCATGCCGGCAAGCAAGCTGCGGGAATTCCTCGACGGAAACGGTGTGAAGTACCGCATCGTCTACCATTCGCCGGCCTTCACCGCGCAGGAGGTCGCGGCCAAGGCCGGCGTGTCGGGCAACGAACTGGCGAAGACGGTGATGGTCCGCGTCGACGGCCGCGTGGCGATGGCCGTTCTGCCGGCCTCGTTCCGGGTCGACTTCCGCCGGCTGGGCGCGGCCCTCAACGCGAACCGGATCGACCTCATGACCGAGGAGGATTTCAAGGACATGTTCCCGAACTGCGACACCGGCGCGATGCCGCCCTTCGGCAACCTGTACGGCATGGAGGTGGTCATGGATGAGCACCTGGCGGGGGACGAGCAGATCGACTTCAACGCCGGATCGCTCAACGAGCTCCTGCAGATGAGCACCGCCGACTACCGCCGCCTGGTGCAGCCGTCGGTCCACGCGTTCGCCGTGCGGGCATGATCGCCTCGTCGACGGCGGACGTCGTGGAAACGTGCCGCGTCGCGCATCGCGGCTGGACTTCCGGGGGTTGGAACGGAATGATCGGGCTTCATCCAACCCTTGGAAACGGAGATTCGGCGCGTGAGCGATGCGATGTTCGAGGCGGCCCGTGACACCGTCCGGCGGATCGGGGACAACATCCGCGGCGTGATGCGGGGACAGGACGGCGCCATCCGGAAGCTCCTCGCGGCGCTGGCCGGAGGGGGGCACGTCCTGCTCGAGGACTTCCCGGGCACGGGCAAGACGACGCTGGCGAAGTCGCTGGCCCTGTCCGTTCGCGCGCGGTTCCGGCGCCTGCAGTTCACCCCCGACCTTCTTCCGTCGGACATCCTCGGGGTCTCGATCTACGACCCCCGCGACCATGCCTTCCGGTTCCACGAGGGGCCGGTATTCACCGATATCCTGCTGGCCGACGAGATCAACCGCGCCTCGCCGCGCACGCAGTCGGCCCTGCTGGAGGCGATGGCCGAGGGGCAGGTCAGCATCGACGGGGAGCGGCGGCCGCTCTCGACGTCGTTCTTCGTGGTCGCGACGCAGAACCCCATCGAGTTCCGCGGAACCTACCCGCTGCCCGAGGCGCAGATGGACCGGTTCGCGATGCAGTTCCGTCTGGGCTATCCCACGCCCGGCGAGGAGGCGTCGATCGTGTCGGATCACGTCCTCTCGGCGCCGATCGACGCGATGGTCCCGTGCGCGTCGCTCGCCGAGATCGAGGCCCTCCGCGCCGCGGTGAGGCTGGTGCGGGTGGGCGACGCGGTCCGGCGCTACGCGATCGACCTGGTCGGCGCGACCCGCTCGGCCGAGGGCGTCCAACTGGGCGCCAGCGTCCGCGCATCGCTGACGCTGGTCCGGATGGGGCAGGCGCTCGCGCTGTTCGACGGGCTGGATTTCGTCCCTCCCGAGCCGCTGCAGGAGCTCGCGGTGCCTGTGATCGCGCACCGCCTGGTCCTGGATCCGCAGGCGAAGTTCGCGGGGCTGACGGTGGCCGCGGTCGTGGAGGAGATCGTCCGGCGCACGCCGGTGCCCGCGTGAAGCCGGGCGCGGGGAGACGGTCGTGAGCGAGCGGTTCCTGCGGCGCCAGCACCGGAACTACCGGATGTTCCACGCGGCCGACGCCTGGTTCCGTGCCCACGTCGCGCCGCCGGGCGCCCTGGTCCTGGCCGGACTGCTGGCCACGGCGATGCTGGGGGTGGACACCGGCGTGACGCTCGCGCACCAGGTGTTTGCGCTGCTGGCGGTGCTCGCGCTGGCCGCCGCCGCGGCGGCCGTCTTCGTCCGACCGCGCATCGAGGTCGTCCGCCACCTGCCGCGCCATGCCACCGCCGGCGTGCCGGTCCGCTACCGGGTCGAGGTCCGGAATCTCTCGTCCCGGCGTCTTGCGGGATTGATCCTGCGCGAACGATGGCCCGATCCGCGGCCCCCGGTGGAGGAGTTCCTCCGCCGGCGGGAGCCGCTGGAGTCGCGCCGCAACTGGATCGACCGGTTCTACGCCTTCCACCGCTGGGGCTGGCTGGTGGAACGACGACGACGGGCCGAGGGCGGCGAGGCGCGCATCGATGCGATTCCAGGGCGTGGACGGGCGGAGGCGTCGGTCACGATGATGCCGCTGCGCCGCGGGGTCATCGGTCTGTCCGCGGTGTCGGCCGCGGCCCCGGACCTCTTCGGCCTGTTCCACGGCGTGCGGGAGGCGAGCGCGCCGGGCCGGCTCATCGTGCTGCCGCGGCGGTACCCCGTGCCCCGGCTGGAACTGCCCGGCCGTCACCGTCGCTATCAGCCCGGAGGAGTCGCGATGGCCTCGTCGGTCGGCGAGTCGGGCGAGTTCATCTCGCTGCGCGACTACCGGCCCGGGGACCCGCCGCGCCATATCCACTGGAGAAGCTGGGCACGGGCGGGGCGGCCGATCGTCAAAGAGTTCCAGAACGAGTTCTTCGTCCGCCACGCCCTGGTCCTCGATACGTTCGCCGGCGATGACGACGAGGACGTGTTCGAGGAGGCCGTCTCCGTGGCCGCATCGTTCGCCTGCACGCTGCCCGACCGGGATGCCCTGCTGGACCTCCTGTTCGTCGGCCCCCAGGCCTACTGCTTCACCGCCGGCCGGGGTCTCGCGCACGCGGAGCAGATGCTGGGGATCCTCGCGGCCGTCGGACGGTGCGGCGACCGGCCGTTCGACGCCCTCGGACGGCTTGTGCTCGCCCATGCCGCCGGGGTCTCCGGCGCCATCTGTGTGATGACCTGCTGGGACGAGCCGCGCCGGGCCCTGGTCGAGGCGCTGGCATCCCTCGGTGTGCCCTCGCACGTCTACGTCATCCGCCGGGCCGGCGCCCCGCCCGGGGCCGCGACGGACGCCGCGGCCCCGGCCGGCGTCGCGGTGCGGTGGCTTGAATGCGGCCGGATCGCGGAGGGGCTCGCCGCGCCATGAGACCCTGCGCGGGACTGATGGGCGCGGCGTGGCTCTTCTGGGGCTGGCAGACCGGCCATCCCGTCCTCGGCGCGCTGGCCGCCGCCGCCGTCGAGGCCGCCCGGCGCCGCCCGCTGCGGTGGAGCCTCGACGCGGACGACTACGAACGGATCTGGGACCTCTCCGGCATCGCCGTGCTCGCCACCGCGATCCTGATGTTCTCGCGACGCAACATCGACGCCCGGTTCGCGTTCGTGCAGTGGATCCCGCTGATCTACCTGCCGATGCTCGCGGCCCAGTGGTTCGGTCCGCAACGGCGCCTGGAATACGCGACCTTCACCTGGTTCGTGCGCCGGCGCGTGCGGGAACGGGCCCGGCCGGGCACGGGGATCGACATCACCTGGGCGTGCTGGGGCCTCTGCATGCTCGGCGCCTCGGCGGGCGGCCGGGCCGGGTTCTACGCCGGCGCGGCGGGACTGGCCGGATGCGCGCTGGCCCAGGTCCGGCCGCGGCGGGGCGCGATCCTCGCAACCCTCGCGGCGGCGGTCTACCTGGCGGTCGCCGTCGTGGGTCACTTCGCCCACACCGGCCTGCGCGAGCTTCAGCGCACGATCGAGGGCGTGGTGACGGAGTGGACCGCGGGATTGATGGAGTCCGATTCCCTGCTCTGCCGGACCGCGATCGGCCGGGTCGGCGACCTTCCCCTGTCGAACCGCGTCCTGATGCGCGTCCGCCTCGGGGCCGGGACGGCGCCCGACCGGCTGCGGGACGGCGTCTACCGGTCCTACCGGCTGGGAACGTGGGGCGGCGCGGACCTGCGAACGCGAAGCGCGCAGGACGATGGCGAGGGCCGGTGGGTGCTGGCGACGAACGGTCCGGTCGTGTCGACGATGGAGATCGACGCCCGGATCGGGGACGGCACCGCGCCGATTCCCGTTCCGCGCGGCGCACTCGCGATCGACGGCCTGCCGGCGGATCTCGTGACCTTCTGCCGGTTCGGGTCGGTGCGGGCGGAGGGCGCGCCGTCCTTCGCGACGTACCGGGTCGAGGCCGGCGGGGGCGATGGCGTGCGCGCCGGACCCGAGGCCGGCGACCTCGGCCCCATCCCGACGGAGGAGCGCGCGGCCGTGCGCGAGGTCATCGATGGGCTCGGCGTACGCGGCAGGAGCGCGGACGAGGTGGTCCAGTCGGTCGCCGCGCACCTCGCCCGCGGATTCCGCTACACGACCCGGCTCCGGTCGCCGGCGGACGGGACGGGCCGTGATCTGACGCCGCTGGCCCATTTCCTGCGAACGTCGCGGGCGGGGCACTGCGAGTACTTCGCGACGGCGACGGTGCTCCTGCTGCGCGAGGCCGGCGTGCCGGCGCGATATGCGACGGGCTACGTGCTGAGCGAGTCGCATCGCCGCGGGGAGTTCATCGTCCGCGCCCGCCATGCCCATGCCTGGTGCATGGTCTTCCTCGACGGGGCCTGGCGGGACCTCGACACGACGCCGCCGGACTGGCTCGATCGGGACGCCGACGTCGCGGGGTGGGGGCTCCTCGGCGAGACCTGGGCCCGCATGCTGTTCAATCTGGCCGCGAGGTGAATTTGGTAATTTAATTTCAAAACACGTACCTTTCCCCGGCGTACTGTTCGCC